>JAGAGD010000118.1 GCA_017627765.1 Prevotella sp.
ATGCCACGTTTCGCATCGCGAAAGGACACCTTTCACTTTTTCATTCCTTATGTTCGTTTACATTGTTTAAGCCGATTGATTAACAATTAAACGCTTTTTAGCATTTCACCTCGTGCCAAACGGAAAATCCTTCTCTAGAATTAAAATTCCGTTTGTCAAGATTTTTTACTTTTTTCGTCAAAAAATCGGAGTGATTTTGGAAGTTACAAATTATAAGTTACAAATTATAAGTTGACTAGCAACAAATAATGCATAGTCTTTGATAGTTCATAGTTCATAATGCATAGTGCATAGTTGTTTTAGTTGACAGTTAAAGTTCCAGTTAAGGTTAAAGTTAAAGTTATCGTTCCCGTTAGCGTTAATGGTTCTTAAGACAAATCACAATTATTGAGTATTGCAGAGAAATGTGGTTTTAAATAATTTTGCAGGCATTAAAATGAAACGACTGAGAGTTTTTTGATTCATTATAATAAAACTAATTGACAATGAAAAGATTTTACATGACAATGGCGCTATTAGCCGTACTACTAACAGCAATGGCGCAACAACCGAAAGCACTGAGAAAGGCTGAGAATGCTACGCTTCCTAAACCTGTAGCTAAGTTAGCCACAAACATTACTAACAACAGTTTCACAGCCAACTGGGATGCGGTGGAAGGCGCAGAAGGCTATTCCGTAACCGTCTACCGCAAGGATGTAGCCAGCAACGACGGAGTTTACACCTTAGTGGATGAAGACTTTGCAGGCATCGACTTTGGGTCTATAGGCAGTCCTGCAGGCGGAGACGAGAACTACGTTGACCTGAGCCAATACACGACAACGCCAGGATGGTCGGCATACGCTTTCCCTACCTTCATTCCGAGCATGGTGGCAGGAAAGATTTATTCGCCAGAGATTGACCTGAAGAACAACGGCGGCAAGTATAAGTTAATAATCACTTCCTATAGCAGCAATGGCGATGAGATTCTGATAGAGAGTCACGGCAAAGGCGAAGTGGTGAAGAAGGTCTACACAACAACTATAGCCAACGGCACGAGTGGCATGTCTACCGACACCATTGAGTTTGACAACGGATGTGAGCATCTTTACTTCTCTGTGATAAACCAAAGCGCAGAGCCAGGCTCTTTTGACTATTTCGACCGCATTCAGGTGGTGCAAAACCTGAAGAAGAACGACATAGTCTATACATGTGTTGACCTGAACGATGCTATAGACGCAGAGACTGAAAGCGGAGAGAAGATTACATCAAACCATTTCGGCAACGTTACAAGATGTGCTGACGGTGCGACAATTCTCTATTATGACATATTTGCATCAGCCTATAACTTCGGATATGACGACGATGGCAATTTTACTTATAACTATACATACTCGCCCTATTCTGACTTGATAAAAGTATACTTGGAGAAGGGAACATCGGAAATTGCAGAAAGAGACGATGCTACACCAGATAATCCCGATGAGCCTACGCCCGACGACCCAGCGCAAGACGAGCCAGACCCAAATGCTCCGCAGGTGGTTGACGGAAAACTGACTCTCGGAGAGTTTAACGGCGAGCGCGACGACAAGGCTGCATACGACGGATTTAACACACAGAACTCGCCTATTGCCTTCACCTATAACCATAGCGGTTCGCAGACTATCTACCTGCCTTCGCAACTGGCAAACATGAAGGGCATGCAGATTAAGAGCCTTACTTTCAAGTGCTTCAGCGATGCTTACTACACATCAGACTACACAAGCAACCTGAAGCTATACCTGAAAGAAGTAGACAACGATGCTTTCTTCTACAATGCAGAGAGCGAACACTACGAGTGGTTTGACTTCGACAAGGAGAACGCAACGGCTGAAACAACTCTGAACATAGACTTCCTGACGGCTACGGCTGAAGAAGAAGATATTCCTATAGTATTCGACTTGTCAGCAAATCCATTCACCTACACAGGCAAGACCCTGCTCGTCACCGTAGTGAACGACAGCGAAGGATGTATCGACCCAAGCGAACTTGTAAGATTCTACTGGGTTAAGGCAGAAAAAGGCGACGCCTACCGCACAGCTATCTTCGCAAGCGACAACAACGACTTCTTCTACAACATTGAGCAGAACCGCCGCATCACTGCAACCGAAAACGAATACAGATGGCAAGAAGCACCTGCTGTGCAGTTTGAGGTTGAAGCCCCTGAACAACTGTTCTCTGGCGGTAGCGGAACAGAGGAAGACCCATACCTGATAAGCAACACTGACGACCTTGAAGCACTCAACGAGGCGACAAACTCAGAGGAGGAAAACAAGACGGAAGGACGATACTACAAAGTGACTAACGACATCCTGACTCCTTACACGGGAATGATTGGAACTGTGGGCGTATTTCATGGCATTTTCGACGGCGACGGACACACTATCGTTGTCAACATTGAGAGAAACGAGGACTTTGTAGGCCTATTCGGAACAACAAGCCGTGCAACAATAAAGAATCTGCAAGTGGCTGGAAGCGTGAAAGCAAACGACTATGTTGCAGCCGTAGTGGGCAATCCTTCTAATGGTACGCGAATTGAGAATGTAGCCAACTATGCCGACGTTACAGGCAAGATGCGCGTAGGAGGTGTTGCCGGAGGCATTGTCTCGGTGAGCAGTTCTGGCAATGTAGGCGTAACAGTAGATAACTGTGCTAACTACGGAACAATAAAAGGCGACAACATGCTTGGCGGAGTGGTTGGATATAGCGGTCAGCAAGTGGGCAACACCCTAACCCGACTGATAAACTACGGATATATTGACGGCCCTGAATCGACAGAATATGACAGAGTTGGAGGCACAATAGGAAACTCGTTGAACGGAGACGTAGTGAAAGGAATTGTGAACGTAGGAACGATGAGCAACAACACTCTGGCTGGAAGCATTGGCAACTACAACACCGATAACCAGTCGGAAGTGTTCTACGACAGTCAGACTGCATCTACAATATTCAGCCACGAAGAACAAGAGAGACTCACTTCGCAGATTATAGGCAACGGACTGGAAAACAAGGCTAACGATTCGGAAATGACGGCTGAGAAATGGCTGTATGAAGAAGACATGCTGCCACGACTGAGAATGAACGGAATGGAAAACAATGACGGCGCAATCTTGTTTGCAACACCTATAATACTCGACAGCAACGACAAACTTGACAACATCACAAAAGACTTCAAGGTTGGAGTCAAGCATGGTGCAGAATGGCGTTCAGTAAATGGAAAAGTAAGTTTCAGCAATGAGGGCGATGCAACTATAATGGGCGAAGGAAGCGAAACGCTGATAGCCTCGCTTGGCGGCTACGAACACGTCTACAACGTATACCTGCATTACACTCCAAACGAGATAAGCAATCCTGCTATTGCAGATGCTTACAGTGCTTGTGAGATATTCGACATGCAAGGCAGACTTGTAGGAACATCGGAGAAAAACCTGCAATCTCTCCCGCGCGCTACATATATTATAAAGCGCAACGGAACGGTTAGAAAAGCGGTAGTGAGATAAGACAACAAAAAAACATTCCAAAAGTTTTCTTGGAATGTTTTTTTGTTATGGTTATGAAGTTTTTAAGGCAACTGAAGTTTATTCCTTAAATCATAAATCAGTACTAAATAATTAGAATTATTTAGCTCCTACGACCACTTTACGGACAGAGCCATCAGAACTTTTCACAATGTTGAGTCCACGAGTATAGCCATTGAGTTTACGACCTTGAGCATCGAAGATAGTCTCAACAACAGAGCCTACTGCATCGGCAGCATCTACTGAAAGCTCCTGAGTAAGGAATTCACCTTTATAATAGTCTTGCAGTCCGAGATAGCCAGTCTTGTTGATGCCAATGCTAATAGGATAGTCATGGTTTTTAAAAGTCTTTGTTTCACTATCGTAGTCGAATGTAACAGCATCCATCAATATGCCTGTATGATCGTCGAGCGCTGTGAAATAGATAGGATACTTGCCGAGATACTCATCATTGTATTCTCCCAAATACTGAGGCAGATGGAATGTTAGCTTATCACCACTGACAACACCAACAATCCAAGCTTCCGGCAGTCCATTCCACAAGCCTTGAACATAGACATTGTTACCATCGAAACCAACGTTAACAATAGAGCTTCCATCCTCCATAGCACCATTGTCGCCAATGTTACTGCGATAGTTGAAAACATAAGGAACAGTTGAGAGAGTCTCACTCACAGATATTGGCTGTTCTTCATTAGGAGTGAGGGTCAGTCCCATATAATAGTTGATATAGTCATACTTATCCTTATTGGTTGTAAGGTAGACAAAGTCGGTTGTTCGATATGTATCAATACCATCGAATGTCAGTTCAACATCCGACTCCTCAGCATTGTTGCCTACAATTCTTGCACCTTTGAAATAAACAGGAGCTTCGTAGGTTCCTAAGAACTGAGAATTAGGGAATGTAATAGTATTGCCGCTGCGTGTACCCTTGACCCAAGCAGTAGGCAGATACTTGCATACGCCCTGCATCCAAGCTTCGTCGCCATCGAATCCCAACTTTACCATTGACGAATAGCCCTTCCACTGAGCACCGTCAAATTCGGCTGAAGTAAGGAATAGGTCTTGAGTAACAAGGTCGTCTGGGGCAACGAGTGCTTCCTCAGAGAATGGAGTGAAAACCGAACCATAGTCGCCACACTGCAACCACTCTTTGTCTAAATAAGCCCATGTATCGCCAAAGCAACGATTCATTACACCGAGAATGCGCTGACGTGAAGTACCATTCATCGTGATAGTTTCATCATCGTTTATCGTGAAGGTTATCTCATCTATTGACTCGTCAACGGCATAAGTATTTTCAGCACTGTCGTACTTGAACATTGCAACCTGAACAGCCATATCAAACGTGTTTGTATATTCAAGATACTGCATCATAGGAACGGTAATGGTCTTGCCGTCGTCGCTAAGTGTACCCTCAATCCATCCATCGTAGACTGTAAGCCATGAAACAAGATGCTGGAAATATACCTTATTATTGTCGGCAAAGACAATGTTGATAGTTCCAGTTTGTCGCTCAACTACTATCTCGTAAGGATCGTTTTCGTCTGCGGGTTCTTTTTCAATCTCTCTTACCATATATCCTGAGCGTTCATAGAAGCGCAACTCGCCTGCTGGCTGTTCGCTAATGATAACCATGTCGTCTGGAGCCTTAATCTGTGCAATTGCAGAAAGTGCGAGGAGCAGACAACACATTAATAAAATCGTTTTTCTCATAAGTTATTAAGTTTAAAAAGGCTCCCCCACAAGCCAATTCTCATGAGGAGTTTTTGAGTTAAAAATTTGTACTAAAACAAAAGTTTAGGATGTTTCCTATTTCCTGAAGCCCTTGTGTAATACTCTTTAGCGAATAACCTTAACAGTCTTAACGCTGCCATCGCTCATGCGAACCTGCTTGATGAGCAGACCCTTAGCATCAGCAGAAACACGGCGACCCATTGCATCATAGTAGATTGCGCTAGAATCGTCAGTAGAAATTTCGCTAACACCTGTATTATTCTTTGTGAATACGCAATCAGTCCAGATGTTATGATAAGAGATTGAAGTCTTCTTTCCGTTTACTATAATCCAGTTGTTAACGGTAAGAGTGCCAGCCTCTTCATCATAAGTCATAGTAACATCTTGCAGGCTGTTATCGCTGTATCCACAAAGATATTCGTTATAGTCAGTACCATTGTATGAGAATGTTCCAATATACTGTCCGTTCTCGATAGTAACAACATTGCCATTGATAGTAGCCTTAGCCCAAGCCTCTGGCATGAAGTACCAGCTTATACCCTTAATATACATATCGCTTCCATCAATTGCAATCGTTGCTGTTTTGGAGAATTCCTCATAAATAGGCTCGTCATTGTCATCGAAGTATAGTTCAGAACCAGTAAATGTATATTCCTCAGGTGTAAGTCCTTCAGGAAGAACTATTGGATTTTCTGGTGCAGGAGCAGATTTTGTGAGCTTTATGTCTGTATAGTAAGCATAGACATTACCAGACTCTGTGTCAGGAGTGATTGAGCAGTCTACACCTGCTACATTCTGGAACACTTCATTTTCTGCATCGTAAGAGAACTGGAACGGAGCAACTCCATAAGGAGATTCCGACTCTGTTCCTACAATATAGAATTTATATTCTTCACCACTGTCAGAAAAATCTGAGCCAGAGTACTGATAATCGAATGTTACAACGCCATTGGCAAGTGTACCTTTAACCCAAGATTCTGGATTGTAGCGGTCAAGTCCCTGAATATATACAGTATTGCCATCGAATGCAACATTGTATTCAAACTCTTGGTCAACATCCATAGAAGCCCAACCTGTTGCTCCATAATAATAGAATGTACCTTCGCCATACCATCTTTCAGCCTCAACGCCAGCAGGGAGTTCGAGAAGTTTATCTCCTTGTTCCTGTGGCTCACCAATAGTATAGTTGAAAGTCAATTCACCATAAGGTTGTCCGCCAACTAAAATCTTGTTTGCAGGAATAGTGAGAGTGTATTCTCCATTTTCTGTTACAGGGTTTTCAAGAACTACATAAATCTTTCCACCTGCATCAAACATACTTCCAATGTACTCACTGCCTGTAATGTTGTTATTCAGAGTTACATTAATCTGTCCTTCTTCAACAATGGCATAACCTTCGAAAGTAATAACAAAGTCAGTGAGTTGTTCAACCTTGCCTTCTTCAGGAGAAATAGTATATTCCTTTGCATCAGGATCTTTGATGGTATACTTGAAACTTAATGGGTCGAGAGCCTCGCCGTCTACGGTGATTGCACCAGCAGGAATATTGAGAGTATACTTACCATAAGCAGATACTCTTTCGGCAAGACCTACCTCAACAGTCTTTCCATCACCACACATCAGACCACCATCTACAACTTCGTCGCTGCTTTCTTTTGTAAGTGTAACGAGAGCATCTTCATTAACAACAACGGCAAGGTCGCCAAATGTTATTGTGAAGTTTTCAAGTTCTGTCACTACGCCCTCTGCAGGTGTAACCTGCAATACTGTAAGAGGGTCTACCTTTGGAGCTGGAATAGTGTAGTTGAGCGTGAAAGCAGGAAGCGCCTGTCCGCCTACGGTGATTGCACCGGCAGGAATCTCATAAGTGTAGACACCTGGAGCAGTGATGCGTGCGCCATCTATTTCTTCAATGTAAACTTCATCGCCTTCCTCGTTTGTATAAACAAATCCTGAAAGATACTCTTGTCCGTCTTTCTTAATTGCTATTTCAGCATCTTCACGTGCAGTACATGCAGCACCGTCGAAAGAGAGAGTAATCATGCTAAGAGCAGAAACTTCACCCTCTGCTGGCATTACTGTCATAATCTCCATTGGGTCTACTGCAGGTTCTGACTTCTCATAAGTCAATTCAACCTTTGTGAAATTAAGCTGTACGTTAACATCTGTGGAGTTGCTAAGTATAATTTCATCTGCTTTGCCTGTCCAAGTAAGCCCAGTAGTACCTTCCTTTGTTAATTCGCCAGTAGATGCAGACATCTCGCCCTGCTTACTTGCCACACAAGTGAAAACAAGCTTAACTATATTTGCACCTTTGAAAATAACCTTACCACCTTTATATACACGGCAAGTATTATTTAATTCATAGAATTTTGCTGGATTTGTTGCTTCACTATTGTCAAAAGACATAGTATATCCAGGAGCAATTGTTTCTGTTACCATCTCATCTGCATTCTCATATCCTGCATCAGCAGCAACCCAAGTAACTGTTTCTGTTTCTTGAGCAAATGAGAAAAGAGCCATGAATAACGAAACTAATAAAAGAGTAGTTTTTTTCATAAACAATCCTTTCTTTTTTAAATTAATAAATGATGATAAATAAATTTATTCTTACCTGAAACAATATTAATTTTAATAGTTTCCAAAAGTTAGAAACTCAAACCATTTGCAAAAATAACACTATTACCCGAAAACACCAAACAAATTGACATTTTTCGACTAATGTATCTGTCATTTCTTAATTTAACCCATGTTTATTACTTATAACAAATTACAAAAAAAGAGAGGTTCTCCGCTAAGGGAAAACCTCTCTTCTGATAGATGTTTATAGATTACATTACCGATTATTTCACTGTCAGTTTTACACCGTTGACAATGTAGAGACCCTGTGGCAACTCTATCTTAACGGTGCCGCCTGATACGCGCTCTGAACGGATGAGCTGACCTGCGTAGTTGAAGATGTTGACTACTGTGCCGTCTGCACCCTCTACGATGATGCCGTCCTTGCCTGCGCTGATGCGTGAGCCGTTAGCGTTGATGCCGCCAATGCGGAGTTCCTCGTCTGTGTAGAGAACTACATCCTGTATCAGGTCCTCACCTGCAAATGTCAGAGTTGCATCGAAGTCGCCATAGCCTGCCTTTGAAGCCTTGAAGCTGTAGTCGCCGTCTGCCTGAATTACGGTTATCGCATAGTTGCCGTCTGCATCGGTTGTAGCATCAATAGTTTCGTCACCC
>JAGAGD010000119.1 GCA_017627765.1 Prevotella sp.
GTGAACGGTCGTAAGGAACGAAAAAGTGAAAGGTGTCCTTTCGCGATGCGAAACGTGGCATATCGCAGTGCGATATGTGGCATATTGCAGTGTCAAACGTGCCCTTTCACACTGCGAAAGATGCCCTTTGACTTTTTTAACACTTATGTATTTTACGACGAAATGTATAAGGTCTTGATATTGAATGATTTACTAAAAACAGCGAGAAACCGCCAAATACTCGCATATTTTGCAACTTTATTTTTCTCGGTCGCAAATTTTTAAGTTATTTGCGAGGTTAGTTAATCAATTTTTTACCCAACTCGCCTCCGAAAATTGCATGTTTCTCTCATAATAGAGAGACGAAGCAGAAAAATAGTTTCAAATTGAAAGGAAAAGCATAAATTGTTTATTTTTTATGTCTAATTGCGTATAATTATTTGTTTTTATGGTATGATAATTCCCTGCATATTTAGTTAATTTGCTGTTGTATGGATTTAAGAAAGTTGTAAAATTAGAAAGCATAATTAGTAAAAAATGCAATTCTTATATTTACTAGTCTTTTCTTGTGTTAAACTTTAATATTCAAGATTACTTTAATAAAGAAAAAACTTATTAAAACTAAGATATTGTATATATCTTTGTCTGTTGAAAATTACAGATAGTCAATAGGTTAGTTAAACCTATAAAATCAATAATATGCATATTTTTTCAAAAGTTAAAGAGAAAGGGTTTTTATTTTATGATTAATGTAACTTATATGAAACAAAAGTATTTTTTTATTTTGCAAGTGGTGTTATTATCTACAATACCACTTTTCACACAGGCTCAAGGACAAGATTCTGACTTTAATTGGGTTGGAAATGACATTAGTTCTTTTATTAATGATCCTGATGAGAACACGTCTACAGTTTATCTTTACAATGTAGGTACAGGGAAATATCTAAATGTTGGTTCCAATTGGGGAACTAGTGTATCTGCATACGAAGTAGGTATGCCTATTAAACTTACAAGGAAAAATGATGGTACATATACAATTGAGGGTAGCCTTGCTACTTCTGACGGAAAATTTATGGGACTTCCTCACCCACCAATTAAACCGACAGAACTAAAAAAAGAAGATTGGAACAGAGTTTATTGTGACAGAACCTTAGGAAATGCTAACATTAAATGGACTATCACCGAGACCAGCAGTGGTAGTAAGACTTATACACTTTACTGCTATAATGGATCAGGTAATGCAATGGAAGGAAATCGTTATCTGATAGTTTCCAACGAAGCAGCACCTTCAAAGCGATTAGATTTAGTCTATCCTACCTCAATAGATGGATATGGCGATAATGCTAAATGGAAGTTCGTTACATTGAAAGACTTGAAGGATGCATTCAAAGCGCAGTTTGCGTCGAATGAATCACCAGCTGATGCAACATTTCTTGTTGCCGACCAGGATATGAATCGTAGTAATACCAAAGTTGGTGAATGGAAAGCTTCAGGATTTACATATAAAATGAATAACACATATGACTTTAGTCAAGATAGACAATATACTTATTATGTAGGAATGGGACAGCGCAAAAATGACGATTACCAGAGGCAATATGGACAGTATTGGATTGGCTCTATAAGGAATTTAGGAAATAACAATAACGCCAATGGCACTCTAACACAGTCGGTTACGGTGTTAAAGAAAGGGTGGTATAAAGTTTCATGTGATGGTTTTTATAGTCCTGGCAATGGAAGTAGTATAAAGAGCTATCTCTTTGCAAATGTAAAAGGCACTGATCAAGGTCAGTCGAATGTATCAGCAATGCTGAATACATTCAGTGATGATTTCTACTATACAGCAGATGATCTTACAAGAATAAACATAGAAGATGAATATGGAAATATTCCAGGCGAAAGTCCTTATGTAAAGGCAGCAAAGCTCTTTGAAACGGGTATATATAATAATTCAATACTTGTTTACGTGCCTAAAGATAATGATGTGTTGGACATAGGTATAAAGGTAGAGAACTCAACAGAGGCTCTTGACTGGACTGCTTTTGATAACTTCCAGTTGAAATATTGTGGCGACAACGATATGGTTTTAGACGAAGATCAAACCTCACTTGATTATATTAGCAAACAAGAAATCTCAAATACTTTTGCCTACACATTGATTCTTAAGCGTAGCATGACACCAGGTCTGTGGTGCTCTATAACACTTCCTGTTTCTCTTACCGCAGCACAATTTAAAACAGCTTTTGGCGATCATGCAAAATTAGCATGCCTTGAGGGACAAGACAATGACATTCCTACACGTATAGATTTTAAATCAGTTGATCTTACTAATGATGAGGCAATTGCAATTGACGCATGCAAACTCTACATTATGCAGCCTACTCGTAAAGCAAATGTAACTTCTGGAACTTATAAGAAAAACCTGAAAGATGGTGCAAATATAACTGTTGAAGCCCCTTATTTTACCATAAATAATGTTGTTCTGGAGAAGATGCCAAGCGAAACATTCTCTGAAAGCCCAAAACACACAACTACAGACTCTCATTATATTCAGTTCTGTGGAACGCAAATAAATCAGACTTCATCAATAGTACCTGCACGGTCATACGTATTAAGTGCTGGTAATGGCAAATGGTATCACACAACTTCAGCATTACCAATAAAAGGCTTTAGGTGCTGGATTGCAACAAATGTGAGCAGTGAAGGTTCTGCCAAAGAATTAACTTTCGCAATAGACGGAATGTTAGAGGACGAAATCACAGCTATTCAAGGCCTTGAACACGAAATTCTCCCAGTTAATGCCGATAGTGCCATTTACAATCTGCATGGACAAAAAGTGGCTACAGACGCAAAAAATCTTGACAATCTGCCAACAGGTATTTATATTATGAACAATAAGAAAATACTAATTAAATAATGAATACTATGAGACTAAACTATATTAAACCTGAAATTGAAATATTTTCAATCAACATGGGACTGCCTGCGTTATTGACTTTTTCTCAGGTGGATAACGATGGAGATAAAAATACTGACCAGCGTCCTATTTATGAGGGGGATCCTGAAGGTGGAATCGGAGCTAATCAGTGGCTTTTCGATGACGAAGATGAAGGATGGGGTTATCAAGGATATAATTATTGGTAAAACGAACTTTATATGCTTTATTTACAGGAGGTGTGTTTATTTTGAACACACCTCTTTTTTGATATGCTTTATTATAAACGTCAGAAGCGTTTTTTTTATGTTTCAAAACATTGTCGTTGACTTGCTTAAGACGATTTGTTATGGTGTAATATTCAAAAAAATAAGAAAAAATGCTTGACTTTGTAAGTTTTCTGCTATTTTTGCGACTAATATTATAAAAACAGCAAAATGAAACAAGCAGAGCAGGAAGAACAATTTCTCGGTCTTGTTGATGCCCATAGGCATATAATATATAAGGTATGCTTCATGTATGCTTCGGGAGACGAGAATATAAGCGATATGTTTCAGGAGACTGTGCTGAATATGTGGAAGGCTTTTCCTAAATTCAGGGGGTAAAAGCAGATACTCAACATGGGTTTATCGCATTGCTGTTAACACTTGTGTGTCGTGGTTGCGAACTTCTAAGAAACAACCTCAGACAGTGCCTTTCACTCTCTCGATGTCAGACCTCATCACAGACGAACAGGAGAAAGAAAACCTGAAGTAGCTAAAAGAATTTGAAGAAGAAAAAAAATAATTTAAGTTTCCGATGCTCTTATTCATATTTTCTATGGTGATTGAGCATTTAAGCAATTCAGTAATACTAATGATTACAATGAGAAAACATTTAGCAATAGCAGTTCTCCTCTTGTTTGCTGCAACAGCAATGGGGCAGAACTCGATAAGCGGCAGCATCTTCGGAAATGATTCCTCTGCGGTTGCAGGCTCAAGCGTAGAGTTGTTACAGATGCCCGACAGTATAGTATTGCTCAAAACCGCGTCGGATGCCGACGGATATTATCGTTTTGAGAATTTAAAGAAAGGCAGTTATTTGGTTAGGACTTCCACTCTTGGCGGTAAGCCCGTAGCAAAGAAAGTAATGCTGTGGAGCAACTCAAATGTGGAAGTTAACTTCAAGGTTGACGACACAATACTGATGGATGAAGTGAAAGTATTGTCTACAGGTATTCACATTAGTGGCGATACAACTTCATATTCAGTGAGCAGATTTACTACGGGCAGCGAGAAAAACCTGAAGGATGTTCTTGAGAAACTGCCCAACATACAGGTTGACGACAAAGCCAAGTCAATCACTGCCAACGGAAAACAAGTGAGCCGAATTTTGCTCGAAAAGCAAGACCTGTTTCAGGGCAACACGAGTGTTCCGATGGACAATCTCTCTGCCGACGGAATAAAGCAGGTTGACATCATCGACAACTACTCAGAGTTTAATATCTACGACGGATTCCATACTACAAACGAAACGGTATTGAACGTAGGCGTAAGCGACAAGATGAAGAACAAGCTGAAAGGAGAGGCAGAGGCTACTGGCGGCGTACTGAATAAATACAAAGCGAAGAACTCGTCAATATATATAGGAAAGAAGTCGATGTTCTCTGGAATAATCGCTTCAAACAATATAGGCAACAGTCTGCTGACGTTCCAAGACATAATGCAGTTTTCTGGAGGACTTCAGAACATGCTAAGCGGCGACGACCCTATGGTGAGAATGACTAAACTGATGGAGACATATTCAGACTTCATCGTAGAACGCAAAGACATAAACAAAGCCGAAAGCAGTCTTGCATCGCTCAACTTCATTGCCAATCCAAGTAAACAACTGAAGATTTCGGCAAATGGAATCTACGGATATAATGACTCTAAGTCGAGAAGCGAACACGACTACAATTATCTTTCGGGACTGCAATATAGCGACACCATAACCGAAAGCAGCAGGCAGCACAATGCGCTGATGAACCTTAAGGTGCAATACATGCCTTCGGCTGACTTCAACATAATATACAGCAACAGTCTGATGTTTTCAGACAAGAAGACTGACAGGAACGATATGGTATACAGCAATGCCTTGAACTCTCAGACAAAGCCGAGAACAGCAAATGTGCAGGGCAACCTTACGATAGTGAAACGCTTCGGAAAGAATGTGCTCAACCTCATTCTTGATTATTCTTTGCAGAACCTTAGGCAAAACTCTTTTTTCTCCGCACGCAGCGACTACTATCTCGAAATGCTTAACTTGTCGAAGCAGTATGACTACAGCACAAAGAGAAAAAGCAACGAGTATTCTGCCAACATCTTCTATATGCACAGACTCAACGACGACTACTATCTGAGAGTTGCCATGAAAGGACGGCACGAGAGCCAGAACCTTAATTCGCAGCTTACCCAAAGTGTAGAAAACAAATGGTTCGACAACGATTCGCGACTGCAATACAACGACTACAATGCCGATGCCTCATTAGGTAAGGATCGTGGTAAACTCACCTACGAGATGCGTCTGCGCTATAGTCTGCTTCATGCCAACACCAATATAGACCGCAAGTTCGTCACCAGCCAGTGTGCCATGCTGTCGCCAATGCTTAAGGCAAGGTATAGTTTCTCCATGTCTCATTTTCTCAGCCTGTCGTGGGAATATGGAGCGAAGGAAAACCCGATACTCAGCCTGCTGGCAAATGGATACATGAGCAGCTATAATCATATTGCAACGAGCAGCGCCGACCGATTCTTCTACAAGACCAATAGCATTTCTGCCACACATGCACTGATGTTGCAATACTTAGGACTGAGCATATTCAACATGCTTTCGTTTGACGATGTCAAGAACGGACTGACGAGCAACAACAGCCTTTTCGGACTTACAAACCTGACGGAAAGCCGCATTGGTCCAGACAGAAAAAACCTTACGGCAAGGTCGTTCATACAGTATCGTTTCTTGAATGTTCCGCTCAATGTAAACGCAAGCGTAAACTATACCTATGCCTACATGCCCGTATATAATTTCAACGAACTGTTTAAGGCTAAGTCGGACAATGTAACATTGATGCTTCAAATGACTACACGCTACAAGAAAGGGCTGAACGGACAACTGCAATGGACCATGAGCAGAAGTGCTTTCAGAGGAATGCCAGTCAACAACAGCATGCATACTCACGACGTTGAAGGGCTCGTGTCTTGGCAGAACGATAAGCTATATGCAGGTGTCAATGCAAGGGCTAACTTCTACAGGCAGGGCAACATACATGCAGACAATCTTTATTATGGCTTCGACATTCGCTATGATATTTCGAAGACAATGTCTCTTACGCTTACGGGACATGACGTACTGCATCTGAAGGAGCGCAGACAGACTATTGGACAGATTGACACATACTATTCTATAGTAAGCCGAGTATGGTACATGCCAGGCAACATACTCTTAGGACTGAAAATAAAATACTAAATCAGAATTTATTAATACAAAAAACGATAGGGGAGGACAGAACGCATTTGTGCAATCGCTTCTCTTAACTAAAAGAACAAAACGATAATGAAAAAGATTCTATTTTTAGTTGCAATGTTTGTGACAAGTGTCATGGCTGCAGCACAAGAACTAAGCGTGATTTATCAGGTAGGCTTCAACTTTCAGTCGCCACACCTGTTTGAAGAGGCAGGAGTAGACGAGCAGATGCGCACAAGCTTGATAAACGCTTACAAAGACGTAACGCTGAAATATCAGTTGCTCTACAAGAATGGCGAAAGCGAGTTCCGTATTGTTCCTTCAAAAGAGAGACAAGACGTAACCATCATGGGTTATACAATGGACATCAATGCCGTAATGGCAGAGCAGGCTAACAACTATGTCTACAAGAACCAGAACGAAGGAATCATCCTTAACAAGACTTCTGTCTTTGGTAAAGACTTCCTCATAACCGACAGCATTGGCAAGAAGAAATATATCATCGACGAGTCTGAAACAAAGGAGATTCTTGGCTTTGAGTGTATTAAAGCCGTTTCAGAAGACGGAAAGAATACAGCATGGTTTACACCCCACATTCCAATCAACGACGGACCTGAGACTTGCAGCCTCGGAGGTCTTGTGCTTCAACTCTATGGCGAGCAGATGGTCTACACAGCTATAGAGATAAACGAGAAGGTGGACAAAGAACTTGTCAGACCTGAAGGCGGAAAGAAAATGACCGAGCAGGAGTTTAAGGAAATGGTAATGAAGAGAGTTGAAATGATGAAGCGTGGCTGATACGCTTGTTCAAGTGATAGAGACAGGACCGCTAATAGAATAATGCTATTGGCAGTCCTGTCTTGTTTTTAAGCAAAACAGATGTTTTATAATCTTCTATTAGACTCTTTGACTAATACTTTTTGCTTTATTGGTTAACAACCACAAATTACTTTCGTCATCCTTAAATATTTTTAGGCAAAATAGCGGTATGGACTGAGACTATAAGGGGCTACATACGTTGGTGGGTTAGAAAGACTTATACTATTGGCAATGATGATAAGCATAAAAAGTAAAACTTTCATCTTTCTTATATTTTGCTATGTGTTATTTTTTTTATATTTACCTTTGTGTGCTGTTTTTATAACGATTTAAGAAAAAGTGGAATAAAAATGAAAAAAGTTGACGCTTTCGTAAAAAAATATGGTTCTGAAGTGTCTTATATATAAACGTGCTTCAAAAACGAGGTACAAATATGAAAAGACTGATATGCTTGATAACAGAATACTTGAACAGCTTTTCCGTCAAAACTACAGCAAGATGATTCATCTGGCCAGTATCTTGCTGGTAAATGACGAAGAGGCTGAGGACGTAGTGCAGGACATTTTCTTGCGAGTGGCCAACAGTGGCATTCCTCCAAAAAATGGGAATTATCTGCTTATTGCCGTACGCAATTCCTGTCTTAACAGAATCCGACAAATGCAAATGCACGACAAAGTGAAGGGGTTGTTGCCTATAGAAGATGAAACACATCTGCAAACCATTGAGAAACAAATGGAATGGCTTGACGACATTGCAGCTTTCGTTGACGAACAACTGGAAGAACCTCACCGCAGCATCTTCCACCTGCGTTTTGGCGAAGACCTGACCATTGCAGAGATTGCCCGTCGATTGAGGCTTAACCCCAATACCGCCTACAAGTATCTTGCGCAGAGCATTCAACTAATCAGAATTCACTTCAAACGATAAAGATTATGGAAATGATTAACGACAATATCCGCCAACTGCTGGTAATGCTTGATAATCCCGATGCTTACACCGAGCAGGAAATCCAAGACATCATCAATCATGATGAAGATACACGCGAGATCTACCGCCTTATGGTGGAAATCAATAGGAGTAGCTTTCATCGTAAAAACGATGAGACTGTTGATATTGATGCGGCATGGAAGAGGTTCAGCCAGAAACTCCAGCCCGAGAAGCATGGAAGAGGCTGGAGTAAGATAGCAGCCTCATTCATCGGTATGCTACTCATATCTGGTATTGCTTTTGCAGCTATTAACTTTGTCAGGCAGTATAAGAAAAAAGAGACTCCTAATACAAAGCAGGCAGAATATGTGGAGAAGTCTGTCACTAATATTTCTGCTGGTAGATTCAATACAGACACCGTCAATATACAACCTGTTGTCTACGACAATATCTCACTGGAGAAAATGCTTCCAGAGATAGCCGCAAACTACCATGTCAAAGTTACTTTCGTAAACGAAGAAGCCCGCCAATTCCGTTTTCGATTTGTGTGGAATCCGCGTCAGAACATCGGCCAAGTTGTCAGCGACCTCAACCAGTTTGAACGACTGACTGTCACACTGAAAGATAATGAAATAATCGTAAAATAGTCAGTTGCTATGAAGAAACAAATTATTCTCATCATTCTAGCCTTACTACTGACAATCAGCACACAGGCACAGAAACGTATCTCTTGCAATTATAATAATGTGTCGCTCTCCGATGCACTCAGCCAACTTGCAGAAAAGCAGACTGATTATGCCATCATGTTTCTCTACAACGAACTGGAGGATTTCCGTATTACTACGGCGGTCAGCTGCAAATCACTGCCCGATGCCATTCAGCAGATGATTGGTTTCTACCCCATCCGCATGATTGTTGACAAGAGTAATCCTGAGGAAAAGAAAATCTTTGTAGAGTGTACACACAAAACCGACCGTAACCTGAAAGGAACTGTCGTTGACGAACAGGGGCATCCTCTAGTCTATGCAAATATTGCACTGCTCAATCCTGTCGACTCTACGCTAATAAGTGGTGGCATCTCTAACGAGAGCGGCTACTTCGCCATTCCCTACAAGCAAGACAAAGTCATTGCCCGCATATCATACGTCGGCTACAAGACTATATACAAGATATGCAACAAGCCTGAGATTGGAACGATACGGATGCAAGTGGATAACTATGCTTTGAAAAGCGTGACAGTGAAAGGAGAACGCCCACTGTACCTGACAAAAGGCAACAGCATTATTACAAATGTAGCTGGTACGGTTTTGGAGCGTTTGCACACTACCAACGAGTTACTGTTGCAAGTGCCAGGTGTGGTTGTTTCACCAGATGGCTCTATGTCCGTATTTGGACGTGGCACTCCTATCTATTATATCAACAACCACAAAGTACAGAATATGCAAGAAATTACCCGTCTGTCACCCAAGGATATCCTGAACATCGAGCTTGTTCGCAATCCCGGAGCACAGTACGATGCGGAAGTGACAGCCGTCATTAAGATAACGACACACACAAAGGAGGAAGGGTGGACGCTACAGGTAAAGACCGATGAGAGACTGAATGATGTGCTGACCTCGGATGAGTCAGTGGATGTAGGTTTGAAACAAGGTGGACTGAATGTGTCGGCACATCTGGAGTACGAAGACTTTCACCGCCATTATAGCCAACCACAGATAAAGGAACTCGTTGTGGATGGCGATACCTACCGATATGACAAAACTCAAGACTACAGCAAGTCACACCAGAAAGCACCTAGTTGGTCAGCCAGCGTAGACTATGAGTTTAACGAACGGCACATTGCTGGTGCCAGTTACGACGGCTATCACAATATCTGGTTGTCGCCGGGTGATGCCCTTCACGTCTACAGCAAGAATGGTCAGGAATTCCAGCGTACCCGCATCTTGAGCGACTATCATAACGACATGGACTATGCCCACGTAAACACGTTCTATAATGCAGAATGGACGCAGCGGTTACACACTGCCCTCAACCTTGACTATGTAGGTAATTCCAGTGACTACCGCCAATTGACAGACGAAATCACCGATGCTGCAACCGTGTCAACGCTCAACAAGAGCAAGAGCCGTTTCCACGTCTATGCAGGTAGATTAACGTTCGACTACACGCTGGCGGAAAATAGTTCATTGTCGTGGGGCGCAGAGTATAACCGCGTGACAGGCAATGGCACCGCCGATTGTGACAATGCCGTGGTACCACCCTCTGACTATCAACAATGGGAGAACAAAGTCGCTGCTTTTCTGGAAGCAAAAGCAACCTTTGGAAACTGGACGTTGAGCGGAGGCATTCGCTATGAGGATGTGGTCAGCGACTACTCAGACCGCCTGACCTCAGATGCCAACATTCACCGTCACTACCGCAATTTATTTCCCTCGGTGGAAATCAGCCACAAGCATAAAGGATGGAGCAATGCCCTCTCGTTCTCGTCGCGTGCCAACCGTCCGTCTTTCCGTCAACTGAGCAACTATACTTACTATGACAGTGAGTTTGTCTATCAGCATGGCAATCCCAGTCTTCAACCCATGACACTCTACATCGTCGAGTGGAACACAGGCTACAAATTCATTAATGCCTCACTTAGTTATACATACAAAGACAATCTCATCGCCCCTGACATCTACACCGAGAATGAGCATTCGCGCATACTGGTCAGTTCTTTCAGCAACTTCGACCATGCGAGCCAACTTAATGCTATCGTCAGTTTGCAACACAAATTCCGTTGGTGGCGTCCCTCAATCACTATGGCTGTGCAACATCAGTTTTTTGATTACGAATACATGAATGAACCATATAGGTATGGTAAAACGGGGTTTTATGTTGCTGCCAACCAATATTTCGACTTGCCCTGCGGATGGCTTGCCAACATCTATTACTACTATAATAGCGTTGGCGCACAAAATAATACCCAATTAAAGCCTTTTCAAATGCTGAACCTTAGCATACAGAAGTCCTTCCTGCAAGATTGTCTGAGTGTGAAACTTGCAGCACAAGATGTCTTCCGCAAGATGAAGTTCGAACAAAATATGCTAATCCGCAACGTCCACTTCTGGCAGATTGAAGACCACAAGTATTGGAACTTCTCGCTAAGCATTGTCTATAGGCTTAACCAATTCAAAACCAAGTATCGTGGCAAGAGTGCAGCAAACGAACAAATCAACCGACTATAAATACTCTCTCTATCTTCGATGTACAGCAGTCGATATCAGTGTCGATACTGACGGAAAACTTCAGGCTTTCTCTCCTGAGCAATTATAAAGATAGAGAAACACAAATAACGTTTCTGGACGCATGACTCATGGAGCAAATCTTTGTAAACGCAAAAAAACATCAGCGAGACAAGCAAATCTTTATTTGTTTATCTCGCTGATGTCTTATAATCTTCTATTAGACTCTTTGACTAATACTCATCCTCGTTGAAAACTTGTTTTCCAACCATTCTACATTGATTATCAAATATTTGTATGTCTATCAACTATTCTTAGCCAGACATAGCGCATGGTCTGAGACCATAAGAGGCGATTCGTTGACATATTGGACAAACTTATTGTTTTATTCCTTACCTGCAAATTCGTCTATATCCTTGATGGCCTTGTTTAGTGAGCGTATCTCGCGGGAAAAGACATAGAAAAACAAGGCAAATGCGATGAGAATAACCACGAAATAAGCAACCAACCTATTACTTGAGGGGAAAGGGATGTCGGTGCCATGAAAAATGCCAAACGGAATGCATGCTAACCAGAGCAATATGAAAGGAACTATGCTGAACGTGTAAAGTTTCTCCCTGCGCTTGAAGGTTATCAGCCGCTGCTGGGCACTGAGCACATCATCAACTGCAAGATGTTTGTCGCGGATGTTACTGACATTCCAAAAGTTGAAAACGGCCTCACAAGCTATCAAAAGACCTACGACAATAATTGGTAGCCATAAAAAACCGGCGATGCTTCTTAGAACGTAAACAAACAAAGGTAATAACGCCAATTCCGCTACGCTTCCCCAAAAACTCATCTGTTTAATCCACGACACGTGGCCTTTCATCGCCTCTTTCAACAGGTGTCGGCTGACAATCTCCTGCTGCTCCATGCGGTTCTTAAACTCTGCGACCTGACTGCGCAGTTCTTCCAGTTCCTGTAAGTTGTTATTCTGATTTTCCATGATTTTTATTTGGGTTTAATCGTTTGACATATTCTTTAATTCATTCTTGATGCGGTAGAGGCGCACGCTGACGTTCTTCACCGTAATACCCATGATGGCAGCAATCTCCTCGTAGGTCATGTTCTCTAACCAGAGCAGGATGATGGCGCGGTCGAACTGCCCAAGCCGTGCGATGCGCTGGCGGAGCATGTCCATCTGGTGCGAGTTCTGATTGGTCTCTGTCTCTTCGTAGGGATTGATGTTCATTGTCAGGGGCACAGTCTTGTGTCGTCGTTTCTTGTGGTTGAGCGAGATGCACACGTTCAGGCTGATACGGTAGATCCAGGAGCTCACGTTGCTGCGCCCCTCAAACGAGGGCAGGCTCTTCCAAAGGTTGATGAGCACCTCCTGGAACAGGTCGGCCACTTCGTCCTGATCGTTGGAGAACATGTAGCACACGGTGTAAATCGTACCGCGATGTTCTCTCACCATTCTTTCAAATTCACGTTCCAAATCTTTCATTGCTATATGCTGTATAAAACGTCTTTTGATAGTTAGTCACACAAAGGTAGGAAAAAACTACAGTATTGGACATTTTTTTGCAAAGTTAGCTATATTCTTATCACCTCTGTAGCGCATTTATAAACACTCTATTTGTAGTGGTTGCTAACTTCTTCAATCAGACCTTTTTTAATTGCACTAATTAAGGGTATAAAAAACATCAGCGAGACAAGCAAATCTTTATTTGTTTATCTCGCTGATGTTTTTATAATCTTCTAGTAGACTCTTTGACTAATACTCATCCTCGTTGAAGACTTGGTTTCCGACGATTTTGTATTGATTATCAGCCGTTTATATTACCTTTAACTATTTTAAGCCAAACTTACCGCACTATCAGAGGCGATGCAGGGCTATTGAAAAGCAAATTGGACAAACAAACTCATTAGCCCTCCGACCAAACAGCCACGTACCATTTTTTAGTAACATACTCATCATGTATTATTCTATCAGCAAAAGTACAAAAGTATTCTTTAAATCACACCGAAATAACACAAAACATCCTATTACGCGCGTAGATTTAATCAAATTTTGCTAAAATCTGAACAAAACGATTCCGAATTTGCGTGAATTTGAGAATAAATGTGTAACTTTGCAATGCATTGTGGGCGAAGCCTGCTTTGCAAAGACATAAGCTCGTTAGCCGCACAATCACCACCGTACTTGCTACGAGCAAACATAGGATATAGGAGCTGCCCCGTATAGGGCGCAGATTTCCCATATTTCTATGTGGTTTGTGGTGAACCGTGCGGCGTATGGCGAAGGTCTGCGCCTCTTGTATATATAGAAACTAAAATAATTGTACTATGAGTATTATTGGCTATCAAGGAGTTGCAGAGAATAAGTTCTCGCAGAAGACTATTGTAGAGGCTATTATGAGCTCTGTTCATAATATTGCTATCAAGGCATTTGTCTCTATAAGCTTAATACTAATGTTGGCTTCATGTAATGACCAACAGGTGTCAAACATTGAAAAGAAATATCAAGACTCGATTGCGGTTTTAAAGAACCAGCTCGAACAAGCTAATGCCCAAATTAACATATTGAGATACCCTGCAGATCAACGTCTCAACAAAGTAAAGACCCTAATTGAATCAGATAATCTCGACGATGCGTTGACGGAGATACAACAATTGAAAAAGGTATTTCCAAATTCAGTGGAAGCAACGGCATCAGAGTCGCTCGAAAATCGTATCAGAGAACTAAAAGAAGCAAAGAGAATAGAAGAAGAGCGCATAAAAGCACTAGGGTACAAAGCTATTCCAGAACATAATACTGTAAAGATCGATTACAATACTATAACTCTTAGTGGTATTAACGTTGGAAATCGCTTTATCTTTGATGCGTATGACGATCGCTGGTTTTACAGAGATGCTGATAGGGGCTGCAAATATGTGACAATGCAAATGTCAGTCACATCGTCAAGTCACGACCCAGACTTACCCCAATTGGCAGCTTATAGTATAGATGGTGACAAAATGAATCTAATAGGAGAATTCGACACAGAATTTGCAAGATGGAGGGACTATGGTGCCTATTTAGGGAATTACCATGATTCTTCGAATGACTTCTCAAAGGT
Organism: Prevotella sp.; assembly: GCA_017627765.1. GTDB lineage: Bacteria > Bacteroidota > Bacteroidia > Bacteroidales > Bacteroidaceae > Prevotella. The sequence continues at coordinate 14,472 of JAGAGD010000119.1, forward strand.
AAGTACTGTAAAATTCAAATTGGGTCTACAGGTTAGTAACGAAAGACTCTCAAAACCGTATGCCATTGTAGTGATGAAGAAAAATGCACTAACCTCTCATTACGATAGATTTTCAAATCCACCAAAATCGTATATCGGCTCTGCCAACTACCCATCCACATTGTCTTTGGACAGTTTCCGTAGTAACTATGTATTGATAAAAAGATTTAATCTGAAATAGTATGAAAAGATTTATCGTTTTTGGATTTATATTAACACTACTATTTAGCTGTGGCAATATCAAATATGGCGAGTTATTTGATATTACAGATGAGTTCGTTGAAAAACTTCAAACAACATATCAAAGCTACGGCATGTTTGGAGGGATAGATGACACTAAGTACACTAAGGACAAGGAGTACAAAGTGTTTCCAATGGGCAGACTTATCAATGTGCGAATAGAACACTATGCAGACGACGATGAATATGAAAGCTTAAGAAAGGCATTAGAGTCTCATTATTCTGGTGATAGACGCGTGAATCAGGTTTACCGAAATCAGGCTGGAACGATAATGATCGATTGTAGAAACTAAATATTCATTTCGAAAACAGAAGAAAAAGTATGAAAAAATTAATCTTGATTTTGGCACTTATAATGCCCTCCGTATTGTTTGCTCAAAACGATGCTGAGAAAAAATTAACTAAGTTTGAGCAATTTACATCTAAAACTGGCAGAATTTCAAAATTCGTAGATGTTAAAATGCCCAACATTCCACAGAGTTTTATGGGTTCTCTTGAAACTAGCATCCGTACGTTAATGGGAGAACAAAGTAATTCTTATTTCTATAGAATAGAACAAGCAGAAACCCAAAGGAGTGTTGCACATATTGCAATGATTGAATATTCTGATTTAGTTGAAATAAACAAGGCCTTAACAAAATTAGTTGGGGAAGTTGAATCAGATTGTGCCGCAAATCCCGATTATTTAGAAAATCGTTTTATTACAGAGGATGGTTTCCAAATAGGTTATTATATATCAAAAGGAAAGGCAAACTGGTATCTCAAACTTGAACGATACTCAAATAGTACTGTATTCATCAAAAATGCAGAAGCATTACTTGACAATTTTCCTGCAGCTCAGAAAAGAATAGAAGAACTGAAAGCTGATAATGGGAAATAGTGTATATCTAAAGTGGATAATAAAAGAGGTCATGCTAGTTTTTTCATGCATGACCTCTTTTTTTTCATATTCCCCAGCCAGTATTCTTCTTTGTGCCGTCCCAGTTGGTTAGTTCACCATTGGAACCGCCACCGCCTGTACTAATGCCAGCCCTGCCGCCAGCGGCAAGGAGTAAGTTCGCCATCAAATCTTTGGAGACCGTCATCTCATCGTAAGCTGTCGGTTTATAGATGTTCTCTATACATCAAACTGATAGTACAAAAAAAACATCAGCGAGACAAGCAAATCTTTATTTGTTTATCTCGCTGATGTTTTTATAATCTTCTAGTAGACTCTTTGACTAATACTCATCCTCGTTGAAGAGGAAGTCTTCTTTGGTAGGATAATCGGGCCAGATGTCTTCAATGCTTTCGTAGACGTCGCCTTCATCTTCTATCTCCTGAAGGTTTTCCAGCACTTCGAGTGGTGCGCCAGAACGAATGGCGTAGTCAATGAGTTCTTCCTTAGTTGCGGGCCATGGCGCATCTTCTAACTTAGAAGCTAATTCCAATGTCCAATACATAATTTTTTAACTTTTAGGTTGTATTTATTTAATTGTTATCTGTTTTATTCTTCTTTTTTCAGAAGAATTTTTTTTAGTTGTTTTCTTGTTTTCTTATTTTGTTGATAGTGGTGAAGGTCTGCGTGCTTCTTTTTCGCGTATTCCTTCGGCGAAGTTCAGTTTTCGTGCCAGCACGAATAGGTAGTCGCTCAGTCGGTTTACGAAGTGCAGCAGTTCTGTCTGTACGGGTGAAGTTTCGTGCAGGAAGAATATGCGTCGTTCAGCTCGTCGGCACACGGTTCTGCATACGTGGCAAATAGCAGCCTGATGAGTTCCTCCAGAGAGAATCATGTGGTTCAGTTCTGGCAGGCTTCCGTTAATCATGTCGATTTCCTGTTCGAGCAGGTGGGTTTCCTCTTCTGGTATGAGGAAATACTCTGCATATTTGCTGCTTGGTTCTGTTGCCAGACTTGAGCAGATGGTGAAAAGGTTGCGCTGAATGCGTATTATGAGGTCTTTGTCGTGTCCGTCTTTCATCCATGAGGCCAGCAGTCCGAGATTTGCGCTCAGTTCGTCAACGGTTCCGTAGGCTTCAATTCGGGCATTTGTTTTCTTCACTCTTTTTCCGCCGACCAGTCCTGTGAGTCCTTCGTCGCCGGTGCGAGTATAAATTGTAGATAGTTTCATTTTTTTATTCCTTTTTTTTAATAATTCAGTAGGTAATGTTTCTTATATTGTTTTTTTTCGAATAGTATTATTCCGCAGTGTCTGAGGTCGTATGTAGAGCCTGTGCTTGGCAGTTCTTTCAGTTTATTCCACTTTTCTTCGGTTTCTTTGTCGGAATGAATATTGTCAATGATACAGGCTGCTTTGTCTGCCAGTTTTTGTGATGCTTGCAGCAAGAAGTCAAACCATTTGCCGTCAGCGTTTATGTAAATCATTCCGATGTCGCTTGCCTGTTCCATCAGTTTCTCTGCATCTTTTTCGCAGTCTACGCTTATGGTCTTAGCCTGTTTGCATCCAGCCTGCATGTATGCCTTTGCAGTTTCGGCATTGTTGTTGCAGACTATTGTTAGTCTTGGCTGACAGTAGTTGGCTATTCTGAAAAGCAGTTGGCACTTTCGGCATGTTTTCTTGTTGAGTCTTCCATGTTCCTTCTCCAGTTGCCTGTAGGCATAGTAGGGCATTTTCTCAGCAATCACGTTTCTTATGAAGCCGTAATCGTTAGGTGACTGTACGCCATATCCTCTTGTTTGTCGCCATCGGTTGATTATCGTCTTCAAACTTTCCATTTGTCAGGTTGTCGTTTGTTTCGCGCCAGTTTTCTTCGTTTTTTGTCAGACAGTGCCAGTTTTTCTTGTCGTTTATAACTGTCTATCTGTCAGTCATCTACATTATTTATAGGAGAAAAACTCTCCTTATTTGTGTGCAAATATACTAAACTTTTATGATTTCCTATAATTTTTATAGTTTTTTCTTACTCACCTTATATTTTAATGCAGGTAAATAAATTATTAGGATTAAAGAATTAGGATTAATGCTAACGGGAACTTTAACCTTAACCTTAACTTTAACTTTAACCTTAACTTTAACCTTAACCTTAACGTTAACCTTAACGTTAACTGGAACATATTCAACTGGAACGAGAACGGGAACCTTAACTTTAATTCTTATTCTTTCATCCTTAATCATCCATGATGCCGTTGCATCGTGTAGGCACACTCCTCAGTCATTTCATTACAGTTCCCCTAAACTTAGGAGAGCAATTACTGCTTACAATCTGAAAGCTACAAAAATCAGATCGATTTTTTGACGAAAAAAGTAAAAAATCTTGACAAACGGAATTTTCATTCTAGAGAA
>JAGAGD010000120.1 GCA_017627765.1 Prevotella sp.
AAAAGTGAAAGGTGTCCTTTCGCGATGCGAAACGTGGCATATCGCACTGCGATATGTGGCATATTGCAGTGCCAAAGGTGCCCTTTCACACTGCGAAAGGTGCCCTTTGACTTTTTTAACACTTATGTATTTTACGACGAAAAGTATAATGTCTTGATATTGAACGGTTTACTAAAAAGAGCGAAAACGCGCTCAGGAATCGCATATTTTGCAACTTCTTTTTGCTCGGTCCAAAATTTTTAAGTTATGAGCGGGGTTAGTTAATCAATTTTTTACCCAACTCGCCTCCGAAAATTGCAAGTTTTCCGCTCAGCGAAGGCATATAACGAAAAACAGCTTTCAGATTGTAAGAACTTTAACGGGAACGATAACCTTAACCTTAACGGGAACTCATAACCCATAACTCAACACTTATAACTCACTTTCTCAATTCCAAAAATGATTTAAATCAGTTGGAAAGGCTTTTTGTGTGCGAACACAACTAAATATTTTGCCATTCACCACTTATTTCGTAATTTTGCGACAAATAACAAAAAAAATACCGACATGACTATAAAGAAAAAAGCATTGCTGATGATTCTCGACGGATGGGGAATTGGAAAAAGAGACAAGGCTGACGTTATCTACAACACTCCTACTCCATATCTCGACTATCTGAAAGCTGTTTCGCCTAACTCGCAACTTCAGGCTTCGGGCGAAAACGTAGGACTGCCCGACGGACAGATGGGCAACTCAGAAGTGGGACACCTGAACATTGGTGCTGGAAGAATTGTGCTGCAAGACCTGATGAAGATAAACAAGGCTTGCAAGGACGGTTCTATTGAGCAGAATCCAGAGATTGTGAAAGCCTACACTTACGCACGCGACAACAACAAGAAACTGCACCTGATGGGGCTTACATCCGACGGCGGCGTTCACTCTTCAATAGAACACTTGTTCAAACTGATAGAAATAGGCAAGAAGTACGGACTGAAGCAAACCTATGTTCACTGCTTCATGGACGGACGCGACACCGACCCGATGAGCGGCAAGGGCTTTATCAGCCAAGTGTCGGAAGTATGTAAGCAGAACGATGCCCACATAGCAAGCATCATAGGACGCTACTATGCTATGGACAGAAACAAGTTCTGGGACAGGGTGAAACAAGCTTACGACTTGCTTACGGCTGGCGTGGGCAGAGAGACGACAGACATGGTTGCCGCTATGCAGGAGAGCTACGACATGGGCGAGACCGATGAGTTTATCAAGCCTATACACAACTCAAGCGTAGACGGACGAATAGAGAAAGGCGATGTCGTGATTTTCTTCAACTTCCGCAACGACCGCGCACGCCAACTCACTCAGGTGCTGACCCAGCAGGACATGCCTGAACACGGAATGAAGGTAATCGGCAACCTGCAATATTTCTGCATGACACCCTACGACGATGAGTTTAAGAACATGAACATAATCTTCCCTAAAGAGAAGGTTCAAAAGACTCTGGCAGAATATCTCTCAGGCTTCGGACTGAAACAACTGCACACCGCAGAGACTGAGAAATATGCTCACGTCACTTTCTTCCTGAACGGAGGCCGCGAGGAACCTTTCGAAGGCGAAGAGCGCATTCTCGTTCCAAGTCCCGACGTGAAGACTTACGACCTGAAACCAGAGATGTCGGCATACGAGGTTAAGAACAATCTTGTTGACGCAATCAACTCTCAGAAGTTCGACTTCATAGCAGTTAACTTTGCCAACGGCGACATGGTTGGGCATACGGGCTACTATCATGCTATTGCAAAGGCAGTATGGGCTGTCGACCAGTGCGTGAAGGAAGTAATTGAGACTGCAAAGGCAAACGGATATGAGGCGATAATAATTGCCGACCATGGTAATGCCGACCATGCCATAAACGACGACGGCACTCCAAACACGGCTCACTCGCTCAATCCTGTTCCGTTCATCTACGTCACCGACAACAACCGTGCAACTGTCAAAGACGGTCGTCTTGCCGATGTTGCTCCGTCAATCCTCCACATCATGGGCTTAGACAAGCCAGAGGAAATGACTGGCGAGAATCTTATAAGCGACAATTAAGTTTTGAGATTCTGAGGTTTCAGCTTATAAGGCCATAAGATGAAATGAGATTTATTATTCTTATGGCTCTATAAATAGAAGCAGGAGAAAAGTATATATATAAATAAAGGTTATAAAGTGGGTTTATCTTCACCTTATAACCTTTATTTTTTTGTATGCGATAAAACTATCGTTCACAGCAAATAATTATATCAGCAGGCAAAAAGCAGCTATAAGCTATGCGCTGTGAACTATTTGCTGACTTACATATATCCCAGCCAGCGCAGCACATCGTTGAGGTTGGCAACAATCATGAGCAGGAACAAGATGCCGATGCCGATGTATTCAGCCCAAACCATGAACTTCTCGCTTGGCACTCTGCCCGTTATCATCTCGTAGATGAGGAACAAGACGTGTCCGCCATCAAGAGCAGGGATAGGAAGAATGTTCATGAAAGCAAGAATGATTGACAGGAAAGCAGTCATAAGCCAGAACATCTGCCAGTCCCACTGTGCAGGGAAAAGACTGCCTATTGCTCCGAAACCGCCAAGCGACTTGGCACCGTCGGCAGAGAACAGATAGCGCATGTCGCCTACATAGCCTCGCAACACATTCCATCCGTAGCCTATACCAGCAGGCAGACTCTCAAAGAAACCATATTCGCGATGTGTCTCCTTATAGTAGGTAAACATACTCGTCTGGTTGATTCCCATCTTCAGGTCTGGTGTCAGCACCATGCTCAGTGTGTCAACAGTCTCACTGCCAGCCTTCTTCAGCACAACCTTCACAGAGCGTATGCGCAGCGAGTCGGCATGAGTCTCGGCAGCCGTCATCATGTCTGACAATCGGCTTATCTCATAATTGAATGTGTTCCACGAATCAACCTTTGCACTGTTTATGGCAAGCAGTTTGTCGCCCTTCTTCATTCCAGCCTTTGCCGCAGGAGTATTAGGTGCGACAGAATCAATGTCGGCAGGTATGAAAGGACGTGCAAAAGCAGGCTGAGTCTTGAGCATGTCGAGCAGGTTGAGATGCTGAGGCAGCGAAATGCCTATAACTCTGCCATCGCGTCTTACGTCAATGCGGTCGGCATCAGCCATAGCCCTGTAGACGTCGATGTCGAACTTGTCGAAGGTTTTCTTGTCAGTTCCAACGAGAATGTCGCCATCCTTAAATCCAAGCGCCTTTGCTTCGCTGTTGAACTTCATACCCATTGACATATCCTTTGTAGAGATGTAGGAATCTCCCCAACAGAAAAGCACCATAGAATAGATGAACAATGCAAGGAGGAAGTTGACCAGCACTCCACCAATCATGATGAGCAGACGCTGCCATGCAGGCTTAGCACGAAACTCCCAAGGCTGAGCAGGCTTCTTCATCTGTTCGGTATCAAAACTCTCATCAATCATACCCGCTATCTTGCAGTAGCCGCCCAAAGGCAGCCATCCTATTCCGTAGGTTGTCTCACTCTTCTTCGGTTTCCACTGAAAGATATGAAACCATGGGTCGAAGAAAAGGAAAAACTTCTCTACCCTCACGCCAAAAAGTTTAGAGAAAAAGAAGTGTCCACCCTCATGCAACAGCACAAGAAGTGAAATTGCAAGAATAAACTGTAATAGTTTTATAAGAAATATTTCCATAATAATTTAATAATTTACTTTTTTAAGTTGACGAGCAACAACTGTTCATAGCACTTGAGAAACTTGAATCATTATTCTTTAATCATTAATTATAAATCCATAACACAACTATGCACGATGAACTATTCGCTATGCACTAACTAAACCGCCTCTTCAGCAATGCACCTTGCTTCGGCATCAGTAGCGATAAGGTCTTCGTAAGAAGGCTTCTCTATGAAAGTGCATTTGCCCATTGCCATCTCTATAATCTCACTCATCTTCAAGAAAGAGCAACGGTCTTCAAGGAATGCCCTGTTGACTATCTCGTTGGCAGCATTCACTATACACGGCATGTTGCCCCCCTTCTTAATTGATTCATAAGCCAAAGCCAAGCAACGGAACTTGTCTAAGTCAGGCTCGAAGAACTCAAGAGGTTGCTTAAACAAGTCAAGTCTGTCGCCACTTAGGTTTAATCGCTCAGGGAAAGAGAAGGCATACTGGATAGGCAGACGCATATCTGGCACACCTAACTGAGCCTTTACGCTGCCGTCGGCAAACTGAACTGCACTGTGAACGATTGACTGCGGATGGACAAGCACCTGAATCTTCTCAGCAGGAACACCGAAAAGCCATTTTGCTTCAATAACCTCAAATCCTTTGTTCATCATGGTTGCACTGTCGATAGTTATCTTAGCACCCATCGACCATGTAGGATGGCGCAGCGCATCTGCTTTGGTTACAGTAGCCAACTGCTCCTGTGTGAACTTTCTGAAAGGTCCTCCCGATGCTGTAAGCAATATCTTCTCAATCTCGTTACAGTCTTCGCCAACAAGACTTTGGAAGATAGCAGAGTGTTCACTGTCAACAGGAAGGATAGGCGCTCTGTATTCCTTTGCCAGCGAACAAATGAGTTCACCAGCAACAACGAGAGTCTCCTTGTTGGCAAGACAAATCTTCTTGTGGGCTTTAATTGCCCTAATAGTTGGGGCTAACCCTGCAAATCCAACCATTGCAGTAAGCACCATGTCAATTGGTTCAGCCTCAACAACTTCTTCTATAGCCTTTGAGCCAGCATAAATCTTGATAAGAGGAATGTCGGAAAGCAGTTCCTTCAATTTGTCGTAGTGCTGTTCGTTGGCAATAACCACCACCTCTGGATTGAACTTGTGAGCCTGTTCTGCAAGCAGTTCAACCTGATTGTTTGCTGTAAGCGCGTAAATCTCATATCGGTCAGAATGGTCTGCAACGACTTGCAGTGCCTGAGTACCTATAGAACCCGTTGAACCGAGTATGCATATCTGTTGTTTCCTTGTTTTTTCCATTATTCTATTAAACCCTCTGGCAGTTTCATTGTTATAGTTTTCTTCTCAGTATCAATAGCAGTTATGAATTCGTCGACTGCGGGAATGAGCAGCTCTTCGCCTTCGGCTGTCTCCACTTCAAAGAGAATATTAACTGTGGAGTCGTCTATTCCCACAATCTTTCCAATCGCCTTATTGTCGTCATCGCTGACGATACAGAAATCAACAAGCATATCCAACGACAGTTCTTCGTCGTCGGCTGCAACCATATTGCGAGGGAAGAAAACATCGGAGTGGGTCAGTTCGCGTGCCTGCTCCTCGCTGTCTATTCCCTCAAACTTGATAATTGCTGTTGAATCGTTTCGGAAACGGTATTCCTCAATAAAGAAAGGAACAAGAATACCGTCAACCTCCAAAACAAGATAATCGGTATCGGTGCGGTCGAAAATATCGTCGTCAAAATGGAACGACACATCGCCTTTCACTCCGTGAGCCTTGCCTATGCGTCCTATTCGATAAACTTCCTCGCGAGTTATCATTGCTCTTTCTGTTGTAATCTTTTACTATTCAGACAATTTGTTTCGGCTGATGTTATTAACTGTCAACACGCTCAATGTGAGCACCGAGTGCATTGAGCCTGTTCTCTATGTTCTCATAACCACGGTCAATCTGCGCAATGTTGTCAATCCTGCTTGTGCCTTGCGCACTAAGTGCAGCTATGAGCAAAGCAATTCCAGCACGAATGTCAGGGCTCGTCATGCGCTGAGCACGCAAACGCTTCTTCCTGTCGTGGCCAACAACAACGGCACGGTGAGGGTCGCAAAGAATAATCTGCGCTCCCATGTCGATGAGTTTATCAACAAAGAAGAGGCGGCTTTCAAACATTTTCTGATGTATCAGGACTGTTCCGCGAGCCTGTGTGGCTACAACGATAAGAACAGAAAGAAGGTCTGGAGTCAGTCCTGGCCATGGTGCATCGGCAAGTGTCATGATTGTTCCGTCAATAAACGAGTCGATAACGTAATGCTGCTGACGCGGAACAATGATGTCGTCGCCTTCAATCTTCATTTTTACTCCAAGTCTTCTGAATATGTCTGGAATGATTCCGAGTTGGCTTATGCCTGCATCTTTTATCCTGATGCCATCGCCTACCATTACGGCAAGGCCTATGAAAGAGCCAACTTCAATCATGTCGGGCAATACCTTGTGGTTTGTGCCATGCAGTGCCTTAACGCCTTCAATGGTGAGAAGGTTTGAACCGATGCCGCTAATCTTTGCACCCATATTGTTAAGCATGGTGCATAGCTGCTGAATATATGGTTCGCAGGCAGCATTATATATAGTAGTCTTACCCTCTGCGAGCACCGATGCCATGATGATGTTTGCAGTACCAGTGACTGATGCTTCGTCAAGCAGCATGTAGCAGCCCTTCAGTTTGCGAGCCGAAAGTTCATAGACGTCGCGGCCTTCCACATGACTGAACTTTGCACCGAGTTTCTGAAATCCCAAGAAGTGAGTGTCAAGACGACGACGACCAATCTTGTCGCCACCTGGTTTCGTGATTACTGCACGATGGAAACGCGCCAAAAGCGGACCAATCATCAGCACACTGCCTCTAAGAGATGCACACTTCTTTACGAACTCATCGCTCTGCAAGTAGTCGAGATGAAGATCGGCAGCACGGAAAGTATAGTCGTTTGGTGCATTCTTCCTTACTTCGACACCCATGTCAATGAGCAGTTTTATGAGATTGTTCACATCGAGAATGTCGGGAATATTAGTTATATTCACTTCCTCTGAGGTGAGAAGAGTGGCAGAGATAACTTCAAGTGCCTCGTTCTTTGCACCCTGTGGAACGATTGTTCCGCTTAGAGTGTGTCCTCCTTCTATAATAAATGACTTCATGTTTTTCAAATAGTTAGCGTTTTTTCTTTTTCTTCTCTACGAAATCTCGTTCATTTATCTTCTCGAAAACAAACTTGCTTAAGTCCAGTTGTATCACTCCGTCGGTGAAGCGTGCAAGGTCTGAGGCAACCTTTTCGTTGTCAACCGAGCCATGACTCCACTGCATCAGGTTTCGCTTCATCTGGTTAGCCGTAGCCTTAACGAGCTGGTCTCGTTCCGCCCCTGGCTCCATGGTCTTCAGTTTTTCAAAAACCTCGAACAGCATTTTTCCATAGTGTCTCACTGGTATTTTGCTGTTAGGATAAGCCATTGGCTCTGGTTTTCTTGCCATATCAAGCGCCTGGTTGACATCGTAGGGATAGTCAATGTCAAGCTGGAAATTGCTCATCAGCGCAAGATGATCCCACAGTTTCTGCATATAGTCCTTGTTGTCGCGGTTCTGGGGAGCCATACGTTCCATTATCTCAATGATGGTTTCGGCACATCGCTGGCGCTCCTCCTTTGTTGGTAGAGTGACAGCATGGTCGACCATCTGCTGAATCTCTCTGCCATATTCTGGCAGAATGAGTTTTGAACGTTGCGTATTATAGTCTAATCCTGATATCTCCATTGTTTCAATTTTTAAAGTGTTATTAGCAGATTATTTTACTCTCATGGGCTGGATGCCGTTTCATTACAAGAGTTTCTTAGGCATCTTTGCAACGAAGTCCTTGAGATAGAACGGAACAAAGTAGGCCACATCTTCATACTGCTCAAGTGCTATGCGCTTCTCTGCCAATGGAAACATCCACTTTGCCAGTGGCAGAACATCCTTGATGAGGTGGGCATTAGGATGATTTATGACGTCGATGCACTTCTCTGCGCCATTTCCAAAGAAATAAACGGGATGCTTATCGAGCCACTCCTTGTAGGTGTCTGCATCTACAACGTCTGCCCCGACTTCACGCACTGGGCGCAAGGCACGGGTGTAAATGCCAGCATAGACTTCCATGCGGCGTGCGTCTATCATCGGACACAGCAGTGCATCTTCTTCTATTTCCTCATGCAACAGCAGCACAGGCACGCAGAGCAACTCAAGTGTAGGCACTGAGAGCAGAGGGATATTCAGCCCATAGCAGATGCCTTTAGCCATTGACGTGCCTATACGCAGACCTGTATAAGAACCAGGACCGCTGCTAACGGCTACGGCATCAAGCGGAATGGCATGACTGTCGATGAACGACAACGCCTCGTCTACAAACACTCCAAGCTTAACTGCATGATTAGGGCCTTCGCTGTCGGTCTCCTCATAGATGCACTTTCCGTCTTCACTAATTGCTACTGAGCAAACATTCGTACTTGTTTCAATGTTTAATATACACGACATTGATAATATTTTTTAAATAAAGTGCAAAGTTACGAAGATTTTTCTAAGAAATGATTACTTTTGCAAAAAATTAACAAGAATAACACATGATACAATCAATGACAGGGTACGGAAAAGCAATTGTACCCTTTAAGGACAAGAAAATACACATTGAGGTGAAATCTCTCAACAGCAAGAATCTTGACATTACAACACGCATTGCACCGCTCTACAGGGAGAAGGAAATGGAAATGCGTGCAATAATCGCTAAAGAACTGCTAAGGGGAAAGGTTGACCTGGTTGTATGGATAGAGCGAGAGACTGAGAATGTGGCTGCTCCTATCAACGAGGCTATGGTGGCAAGCTACTATCAGCAACTGCGCAACATATCTTCTTCAACGGGCATTCCTGAACCTGCCGACTGGTTCCCTACCCTGCTCCGACTGCCCGACATAATGTCGCACACCGAAGTTGAAACTCTCGACGAGGAGGAGTGGAACGCTGCCAGACAAGGCATCGAAATGGCTGTTGCCGACCTTGTGTCTTTCCGCAAGCAGGAAGGTGCTGCTCTGCAAAAGAAGTTTACAGAGAAGATTGACAACATTGCCCAGCTGATGAAGCAGATCGAGCCTTATGAGAAGGAACGTGTCGAAAAGATTAAGAGCCGCATCATCGAAGGACTGCAACAGATTCCTGACGTAGACTACGACAGAAACAGGCTCGAACAGGAACTGATTTACTACATTGAGAAACTCGATATTTCTGAAGAGAAACAGCGACTTGCCAACCACCTCGCATACTTCCGCGAGACCATGAACGAGGAAGCAGGACAAGGAAAGAAACTGGGATTCATTGCTCAGGAAATGGGTCGAGAGATAAATACAACTGGATCGAAGAGCAATCATGCAGAAATGCAGAATCTTGTAGTAAAGATGAAAGACGAACTGGAGCAGATAAAGGAGCAAGTCCTCAACGCTTTGTAAACCGATACAGAACCTTTCTAAAAAAAACATGGGAAAACTAATTATATTCTCTGCACCAAGCGGTAGCGGAAAAAGCACTATCATCAACTGGCTCATGGCTGAACACCCCGAACTAAGACTGGCTTTCTCCATCAGCTGCACATCGCGACAGCCACGCGGAACGGAGCAGAACGGCGTAGAATACTTCTTTCTCACTCCCGAAGAATTTCGCCAACGTATTGCCAACGACGAGTTTCTTGAGTATGAAGAGGTTTATGCTGGCAGATTCTACGGCACGCTGAAAGAACAGGTTGAGCGACAGAGCAGCGCAGGTCAGACAGTGGTTTTCGACGTTGACGTGAAAGGCGGATGCCGCTTGAAAGACTATTTTGGTTCTCGTGCCTTGAGCATCTTCATCCAGCCGCCTTCCATTGAAGTGCTGCGCAAGCGTCTGGAGAATCGCGGAACCGATGCACCAGAGGTTATCAACGACAGGATTGCGCGTGCAGAATATGAGCTCTCTTTTGCCGACCGCTTCGACAAAGTGGTGGTAAACGACAACCTTGACACGGCAAAGGATGAAACCCTGAAGCTGATAAAAGAATTCACTGAGTAAGGTTATAAGCTTTTTAGGCTCTCAGGTTTTAAGGTGAGACCAGTTATTTCCTTAATACTCTTGAACAAAGCAACATTAGATTGTAGTGAAATAAGGCGAGTTTTTTTGTTTCAGAGATACTTACAGGCTATGCAGCCTTATAAGAACTGGCTTCTCACTTCAAAACCTGAGAACCCGAAAACATGAAAACCTAATAAACATCTTCTTATGAAAATCGGAATATACGGAGGTTCGTTCAACCCTATCCACAATGGACATCTGCACTTAGCACGCGAGGCAAGACGGCAGATGAACCTTGACGAGGTGTGGCTGATGGTGTCGCCTCACAACCCTCTGAAAAAGTCTTCTTCGCTCCTGCGCGACGAACTGCGGCTCGAACTCGTAAGGATTGCGACACAGAACGAAGAAGGACTATCAGCTTCCGATTTCGAGTTTTCTTTGCAGCGGCCTTCCTTCACATGGAACACGCTGCAAGCCCTCTCGCTCCAGCATCCCGAACATCAGTTCTCACTGCTCGTAGGTGCCGACAACTGGAGCGTTTTTCACAAATGGTATGCCTACGAGAAAATCCTACTCTTTTATCCTATTATCATTTATCCCAGACGAAACAGCGAGGTTGACGAATCCAACCTGCCGCATGGGGTCACACTGCTGCAAACAGAACTGATAGACATTAGCAGCACCGAAGTACGACGCCGCGTAGCCTACGGCCTGCCAATAGACCACTTAGTGCCTGAGTGTGTTGCAGAGAAAGTCGCCGAGTACTATTCTAATCAGAAAAGGAAGACTCTCCCCGAAGAAGAAGAACTATAGGAACTGGGGCTTTGCATAAGAAGAAAATGGCTTGGAAGAAGAAATATAAATGCAGCGAATGTGGCTACGAAGCAGAAGTCTACGAGGGCAGAGGACTGTTCAGACAGGAGATAACTGCCGTGTCATGTCCCGACTGCAAGACCATACAGCAACTCGTAGTAGGGGGAATAATAGCCGACGTAGCACCTTCTTTCCGCAGCGAAGTAGGTCGTCTCTGCCTCAGATGTGGCAGCGACAAGATAAAAGTGTGGGACAAGCACACCTGCCCCAAGTGCGGCGGCAATATGTCGGAAACTGGCGAAAAGGAGTTCTGGACATAGAGATTGAAGTTTCTGACTTCCACAACTTCAATGCTATAATATATAAAAGTGAAGACTCTTCATCTTGTTGGAGTCCTCACTTTTTTATTTAGTCCAATAAGCAGGCAAGTTGGTTAGTTCCCGTTATTGTCACCGTTAAGGCTAAAGTTAAAGTTAACGTTAACGTTCCCGTTGATATTTCCCGTTAAGGTTATCTGATAACCTTCTTCTTTCCATTCTCTATATAAATGCCTTTCTGTGGTTTATGATTCAATCGTCTGCCCTGAAGGTCGAAAAGAGAGGTTCTTGTGTTTAGCCCATCGTTTTGCAAACTCTCTATTCCTGCGATTGAAGGCTTGTAGAAGTCACTTGCTGTTATAAGCATTTCTCCGTCTTGCTCACAAGAAACAAAAGTAACGGTGTTGCCTACATTCGGAAAAGGTATCTCAAGATTGAACTGTCCGCCAATACCTTCTATCCAG
>JAGAGD010000012.1 GCA_017627765.1 Prevotella sp.
GCGGAATATTTGTCATTCCATTAGACAAGCAGAACGTGATTGCACGCATCTCCTACGTTGGCTATAAGACCGTCTACAAGCATTGCAGCAGGGAAGACATCGGAACTATTAAGATGCAGCCCGACAACTACACGCTGAAGGGTGTGACCGTGAAAGGGCAGCATGCAATAGTAAAGGCTGAGAAAGGACACCTGACCTACAACATGCCGCAGCTTATGCAGATAATGCCTGCCGACGATGCCTACGAAGCTCTGAAACGTATTCCTGGCGTGGCAGAAACAGGCGACGGCAAGCTTACTTTCACAGGGCATCCGCTAACGCTGATTATAAACGGCAAGCCTACCACGCTGAGTGCAGAGCAGGTTGCAGAGCGGCTGAAGTCTATGCCTGCATCACAAGTGGCTAAGGCTGAGATCATGACTGCTGCCCCAGCAAAATATCACGTCAGGGGCATGGCTATCAATATTGTCACTAAGGACTATGCTGGTTCAAACTTCTTCGCAGGACAGCTGCAAGCATCGCTTGAACAAAGCAAGTACACCAGAGAGAATGCAAAGGCTACGTTCATCTACAACCAGGGCAAACTCGGGCTCGATGCATCCTACTCTGTCACCGACGGTAAAGCATACGGAAAGGTGGAGCACGAAGCCAACCATCCGCTAGGCGACATAAGAATACCTTACTACGACAAAACGACTAACAAGAGTAACGGAACAGACCATGACTACCGCATAGGAATGGACTATGCTTTCTCGGAGAACAACAGGCTGAGCATAGCCTATACTGGTCAATGGACCTCGACCGACGCGGTTAACACAACAACGGGCATAGCTGAGTCGAAACAGAATTCGCGACAGCACGACTATCTGCACAACGTAGACATAGACTACTCAACGCCTTTCGGTCTGGAGTTAGGCGCATCCTACACTAACTATCAGGACCCAGAGACTCAAAACCTTGACGGAAAGATGTATGACAAGGTGCGACAACTCACTGTTGACAGACGCCAGAAAATCAGCAAGTGGCTCTTTACGGCAGACCAGACTCATTCGCTCAGAAACGGATGGGAGCTGTCTTACGGAGTAAAGACACAGTTCACTAACAACAACAGCTATCAGACCACATGGGATGCAGAGCATAAGGAAATAGCCGATGCTACAAGCCATATAGACTACAACGAGCGCATACTCAATGCCTACGCAGGATTCAGCAAGCAGATAAACAGCTCGCTCAGCATAGAGGGCTCAATAGCAGGCGAACAATATCATGCCACTAAATGGAACGAATGGCGCATATACCCCGCTTTTAGTGCAATGTGGAACATAGACAAGAACAACATGCTGAACCTCTCTTTCAGTTCTGATGCCGTCTATCCCAGCTATTGGAGCACCATGAGCGGAATCTATTACACTTCGTCTTACAGCGAGATATGGGGTAATCCAGACCTGAAGCCGTCGTCGATTTACGATCTTAACCTGATGTGGCAACTGAAACGCAGATACACTTTCACGGCTTTTGCTTCATGGCAACCCAACGACTTCATGCAACTTGCATACCAGCCCTCCGACCGCATGGCTGTAATCATGAAGGAAACTAACTTCGACTACTCAAACCTATACGGCTTGCAGTTTTCTGCACAGTACAGTGCGGGCAAATGGCTCAACGGCACCGTTTTTCTAACGGGTCTTTATCGCCACGACAAGAGCAACAACTTCTTCGACCTGCCTTTCGACAGGCAAAAGCTGGCTGGCATTTTCGGAGGAACGGCTATGCTGAAACTCTCTGCGCGACACAACATAACACTGATGCTTAATCCTTTCTTCCAGACAAGAGCAATACAGGGTGTCTACGACATAGACCCGCTGTTCTACCTGAATGCTAACCTGCGATGGACTTCAGACAGCGGCAAGTGGAGCATGGTGGCAAGCGGAAACAACATATTCAACGGATATGCCAACACTCACTCCTACTATGGCAACCAAGACTACTCGATGCGTGTCTGGATGAGATATACCACTTTTACGCTCACTGCCATCTATCGCATCGGTAACTTCAAGGAGAAGAAGACTAAGACGGTAGACACCTCGCGAATGGGATATTAACGGCAATGGTTTCTGGAAAATGGATAATAGCCATGACCGAACAGCACATGACGGGAATAGTTGGCAAAGCTCTCGCTTCTACTTTCTTGAGAAGTACAATTATAAAACGGAGAAGGCACTGAGAAGAACCGACCGTAAAGATTGGAATTATTTATAAAAACAACATAGACTTTCAAGAATTATTTAGGACAAAAAAAGAAAAAGCCACGATAGATGTCGTGGCTTTTTACATTATTATTTAGTTAAACTTTATCGAATTAATATTTACTTTAACGGAAATGAACTCGTCTACTTGTCAACTGAACAACTATGAATTATGAACTATGAACTACTTTTTCGGCTTAGCAAGTATAGAGTTATATCTCTCTAAGTCGTTTAGCAATTCGCACGCAGCACGCACCTGCTTGTCGTGGCGCAGCGACTGGTCTATCACGCCAGCCTGATAGTAGTAGGCTGCAACGATGTCTGACTCCAGAAAACGGCAAATCTGCTCGCGGTTGTAGTCAAGGTCTTTCTCTACATTGTGCTGCAACTTCTTCTTCAGAGCCTCAATTTCCTCGCGTGCATCGTCGTAGTATCCCTCAAAGCGAATAAGCTTCTCCAGCTCCTCTATATATTTCTCGCTCTGTCGGTCGTAGGTAAACCCGCTCTTCAGCACGCGAGCCTTAAACTCCTCATAGTCGGCATCGCTCAGAACAAACTCCGAAGCAGGGGCAATAGTTGGATGGGATGCTATGTAGTCTATCTCGTAGTTACGCATCACTTCAGTAGAGTCGCCGTAGGAGAGATATGCCGTTATGTTGGCTATAGAGTCGGGCTGCACCTCAACATCGGGCTTAATGCCTCCGCCGTCTCTAACCTCCCTGCCTGCACGAGTGTAGAAGACATGAGTGAGCGAGTCGGGGACATGCTCGGTATATCCTCCACGCGAATGGCGATAGTTAATGGCTTGAATACAACGACCCGAAGGAATATAGTATTTGCTTGTCGTAACCTTCATCTGCGAATTGTAAGGCAGGTCTATAGGAATCTGGACAAGACCTTTTCCGTAGGTGCGAGTTCCCATTATAACAGCACGGTCTAAGTCTTGGAAAGCACCGCTAACGATTTCGCTCGAGCTTGCAGTATTATCGTTAACCAGCACAACGAGTGGCATCAGTGAGTCTAAAGGCTCTACCGTTGTCTTATATTCGCGATTGGCTTGCGGCAGTTTTCCTTTGTTGCGAGTTATCAGTTCGTCTTTTGGAACAAAGATATTGACAGTCTTCACCGCCTCCATCTCTGAACCTCCGCCATTGCCGCGAAGGTCGAGAATGAGCGACTTCATGCCTTTCTCCTTCAGCTCTATTGCCGCACGGCGAACATGCTTAGAGCAGTCTTCGGTAAAGGATTTCAGATTTATGTAGCCTATTCCGTTGTCAAGCAGCTTATAGAAAGGAACAGCCTTGTCTTGAACCATTCGGCGAGTAACCTTCATCTGCATGGTCTTGCCTGTTGAAGGTCTCTTTATCTTCAACTTAAAAGTAGTGCCAGGATCGCCTGTCAGCCGAGACTTGACGTAAGGCACATCCTTGCCTTTCATCAGCGAATCGTCTATAGAAATGATGATATCGCCCTTCTTCAGTCCAACTTCCTGCGCAGGCATACCCTCGAAAGGTTCGTCTATCACGACTTGCTTTAACTGCTGATTGTATCTGATGAGCGCACCTATTCCCGCAAACTTACCCGTAAGCATCTGCTTCAGCTCATTCGACTTGCTGGCAGGATAATACTCCGTATAAGGGTCGAGGCTGCCAAGCATGGCATCGATGGCAACACCTATGGTTTCATCTGCCTTCAACGTGTCAACATAGAGCAATTCCAGATTCTTATATATCTCATTGAATATCTCCAAATTCTTATAAGCATCGAAATACGTGTCGTGAACCGACTGACCAGAACATGGCACCGCAAAACCAAACAACAGCACTGCCAACTTAACAAAAAGCTTTCTTCTCATATATTATGATTATTGTATATTTCGATGCAAAAATACTATATTCAGGGCACATAACTCCATAAAAAGCAAGAAAAAACAAATATTTTTTGCATTAAATAAAAAAAATCACAAAAAAGTTTGGTCGTTTCAAAAAAACGCCTTACCTTTGCAACCGCATTTAAACAAAAGCACTGCTTCAGTAGCTCAGTTGGTTAGAGCACCTGACTGTTAATCAGGGGGTCGTTGGTTCAAGCCCATCCTGAAGCGCATACAAAAAAGGAGTTAGAGAAATCTAACTCCTTTTTGTGTCTATATAAATTTAGTTAACGATATACTTGTTAGCACTTTTACTTAGTATTGAGGTCATGGTGGCTGTGATGTGCAATCATTATATCAACAGTTCAACAGCAATCTGCAAAGTCACGATATGCTTAGCAATTCTATTTCGAAGACGAGTGTTGAACCTGCGGGGATGCCAGGCTGAGAGAACTTGCCATAACCCATTTCGGCTGGTATGTAGAGTTCCCACTTGTCGCCAATGTGCATCTGCTGAATGGCTATTATCCAACCTTCTATCAAGTCGCAGAGCCTGCAAGCAAGAGGCACTCCACCGCAACTGCTGTCAAATTGCTTTCCGTCAATAGTCTTACCTGTGTAGTGCGCTGTAATAATGCTGCGCACTGTAGGTTTTTCACTCGAATGGTCTCCTTCATTCAACACTTTATAGAATATCCCTTTGGGCAGAGCCTTAACTCCTTCCTCCTTCGACTTTGCTTCAAGCCAGTCTTTGTTTGCTTGTATGTATGCTCGCTTATTCATAAACTATCCTAAATTATGGCACAAAGTTAGTCATTATTCAGCAGAATTTATCAGAAAAGACTAAATTTGCATCAAATATAAATCTGATTCTTCACAATTTATAAAGAACATGACACATTTGACTAAACTTACTGAGATTGAGCAGACTTTACAAGACAACCGCCTGTGTCTTTTCTACATCAAGGCTCCCGACTGTGGAGTATGCAATGTCATGCTTAATAAAACGGAACAGCTTGCAGGCAAATACCCGTTGCTCTGCTCATTCTATACCGACATAACTGAAGAGCCGCTAATTGCAGGACAATTTTTGGTTTACTCAGGACCGACCGTATTGCTGATGATGGAAGGAAAAGAAGTTTATCGTGCCTCTCAGTTTATCAACCTTCAAGAACTGGAGGATAAAATCATTAAATACCAGAGTATATGAAAACGATTGGCAACATAATCTGGGTTATATTTGGCGGTCTGGAAATAGCGATTGAGTACTTCATCAGCGGAGTTGCATTGATGATAACCATCATTGGCATACCTTTTGGATTGCAGAGCATGAAACTTGGACTGCTGGCACTATGGCCGTTTGGTTCTGAGGTAAGAAGGAAAGAATCACAACACGGATGTCTGAACATATTCATGAATGTCCTCTGGTTCTTCATTGGAGGCATCTGGATATGGCTTACGCATATTGCTTTCGGTATCGTTTTCTACATAACGATTATTGGCATACCATTCGGTAAGATGCATTTCAGATTGGCTAAGCTGGCATTGTCGCCATTTGGAAAGGAAGTTATATAAGCTATGCCAAAGGAGAGGAACAAGGCTGATGCCTATCGCGAGAAGGCCTATGAAGGCGACACCAGGGCAATGAACAATCTTGGGGTGTGCTATGAGCGCGGCACTGGCGTAAATGTGAACCTGCGGACTGCTTTCGAATGGTATATGAAAGCTGCCGAGCTGGAAGATGTCTATGGGTGCTTCAATGTTGGAGAGTGCTACTATCACGGCAAAGGCGTAGAGCAGAATGCCGAACTGGCTTTCAGCTGGTACCTGAAAGCAGCAGGCAAGGGTGATATGCAGTCGCAGGTAAACGTGGCAAACGCTTACTATCTTGGACATGGAGTAGAGACAGACCACCATAAGGCTTTCCTTTGGTATCGCGAAGCAGCCTTTCAAGGACATATACAGAGCCAGAAAAATGTTGGTGCAGCCTACTGGAATGGCGACGGAGTGGACAAAGACTTGACGGAATGTGTATTCTGGTATGAGTTAGCAGCCAATGGCGGTGATGCACAAGCGCAGTTTGCCACAGGCTGGTTTCTGATGACGGGCACAGGCGTTCCAAAAGATGAGCGCAGAGGTTTGAAGTGGATTCACAAGTCAACCTTTCAAGGCTATCAACCCGCAATAGACTACTGCAAAGAACATGGGCTGAAATGGTACTGACAAATAGAAAATCAATAAATCACCAAATACACAAAATTGCGCCACAATCATCAATAATATATGATTGTGGCGCAATTTTATTTACTTCTTTTTATTGATTCCCTATCCTACTGTGCCTTCCAGAGTTACACTTAGAAGTTTTTGAGCTTCAACGGCAAACTCCATCGGGAGTTTCTGCAACACTTCCTTAGCATAGCCGTTCACGATAAGTCCAACCGCCTGCTCGGTAGGAATGCCGCGCTGATTGCAGTAGAACAACTGGTCTTCGCTTATTTTTGATGTCGTAGCCTCATGCTCTACTATGGCTGTAGAGTTATGGATGTCCATATATGGGAATGTATGGGCACCGCACTGGCTGCCAAGCAGCAGAGAGTCGCACGAAGAATAGTTGCGTGCATTTTCGGCAGTCTTAGCAGCACGGACAAGTCCACGATAACTGTTTTGTGAATGACCAGCAGAAATACCTTTTGAGATTATAGTCGACTTAGTGTTTTTGCCTAAGTGAAGCATCTTTGTTCCCGTATCAGCCTCCTGATAGTTGTTGGTAACTGCCACGCTGTAGAACTCAGCCTGAGAACCGTCGCCACGCAATATGCACGACGGATATTTCCATGTAATTGCAGAGCCCGTCTCCACCTGTGTCCACGAAAGCTTGCTGTTCACGCCGCGCAAGTCGCCTCGCTTAGTAACAAGATTGAGCACTCCGCCTCGTCCTTTCTCATCGCCTGGATACCAGTTCTGAACAGTCGAGTATTTCACTTCGGCATTGTTCATCACTATAATCTCAACGATGGCAGCATGAAGCTGATTCTCGTCGCGCATAGGTGCAGTGCAGCCTTCAAGATAACTAACATAACTATCGTCTTCTGCAACTATAAGCGTGCGTTCAAACTGCCCAGTGTTTCTTGCATTTATACGGAAATAGCTGCTAAGTTCCATCGGGCATCTGACACCTTTCGGAATATAAACAAACGAGCCATCGGAGAATACCGCAGAGTTAAGCGCAGCATAGAAGTTGTCGCGATAAGGCACTACCGTTCCAAGGTGCTGGCGTACAAGGTCGGGATACTGCTTAATAGCATCGCCGATGGAACAGAATATTATTCCTTTTTCAGCCAGTTTTTCCTTGAAGGTAGTCTTAACCGACACCGAGTCCATGATTGCGTCTACCGCAGTTCCGCTCAGGGCAAGACGTTCTTCAAGAGGTATTCCCAGCTTGTCGAAAGTCTTTTCCAGTTCGGGGTCAATCTTTCCGTCACCCTCTTTCTTTCTTGTCTTTGCCAGAGGGTCGGCATAATAAGATATAGCCTGATAGTCGATAGGCGGCACATGAAGATGTCCCCATGTAGGTTGCTGTTGTGTCTGCCAGTAGCGGAAAGCCTTCATGCGGAAGTCAAGCATCCATTCTGGTTCTCCTTTCTTTGAAGATATTAGTCTTACTATATCTTCATTGAGTCCCTTTTCGATTATTTCAGTCTTTACATCCGTCGTGAAGCCGAACTCATATTTCTGTTCGGCTACCTGACGGACAAACTCATTACTACTCATTTCTCGAAATGATAAATTATAGTTTATAAGATTATGAGGGGGGCTGGAGGCTATAAGTTTTTCTTTAAACCTCAACTAAGCCTGCGCTCAAAACCTAAGAACTCATAGACTAACAACAGATTTGCCTGCTGCCTGTCCTGTCTACAGTTTTTGCTGTACTTCTATTTCAGTGAATGTCTCGATGATGTCGCCAACCTGAATATCGTTGAAGTTAACCAGACTGATACCGCACTCAAGACCTGTTGCAACTTCTTTTGCATCGTCTTTGAAGCGTTTCAGGGCATCAATATTTGCAGTGTGTATAACGATACCGTCGCGAACAACACGAGCCTTATCCTTGTTGTGTACTTTTCCTTCGATGACAAGACCACCAGCAACTGTTCCCACCTTGCTGATCTTGAATACCTGCTTAACTTCAATCTCGCCAGTAACGATTTCCTTCTTCACCTTGTCGAGCATACCCTCCATTGTTGACTTCACTTCGTCGATGGCGTCATAAATAATAGAATATGTATTTATTTCTACGCCTTCGCGCTCAGCCAGTCTGCGGGCCTCGCCTGAAGGACGAACCTGGAAACCAACGATGATTGCCTTCGAAGCACTTGCCAGCATCACGTCGTTCTCTGAAATCTGACCTACAGCCTTGCTGATGACGTTGACCTGAACTTTCTCTGTTGACAGCTTGATGAATGAGTCGCTGAGAGCCTCAATACTTCCGTCGGTATCACCCTTGACGATGATATTAAGCTCGTGGAACTCACCAAGTGCAATACGATGAGAAATGTCGTCAAGTCCGAGAGTCTTAGTTGTACGCAACGACTGCTCGCGTTGCAGTTGCAGACGCTTATTTGCAATTTCGCGGGCTTCCTGCTCTGTATCGAGAACGTGGAAAGAGTCACCTGCTGTAGGCGCACCGTTCAGACCTAAGATTATTGCAGGCTCTGCAGGGCGGGCTTCCTGTATTCTCTGGTTACGCTCGTTAAACATAGCCTTGATGCGTCCCCATGATGTTCCTGCTATGATGTTGTCGCCAACCTTCAGGGTTCCGTTAGACACCAATACGGTAGAGACATATCCACGACCCTTGTCGAGCGACGACTCGATGATTGAACCTGTAGCCTTTCTGTTAGGATTAGCCTTCAGTTCGAGCATCTCTGCCTCAAGAAGCACCTTCTCAAGCAGGTCTTGCACTCCAACGCCCTTCTTTGCAGAGATTTCCTGACACTGATACTTACCGCCCCAGTCTTCAACGAGGAGGTTCATATTTGCCAGGTCTTCGCGAATCTTGTCTGGGTTAGCACCCTGCTTGTCAATCTTGTTTATAGCGAATACCATAGGAACATTGGCAGCCTGTGCGTGTGCAATAGCCTCCTTCGTTGTAGGCATGACGCTGTCGTCGGCTGCAACAATGATAATTGCAATATCGGTTACCTGAGCACCGCGAGCACGCATGGCGGTAAACGCCTCGTGACCAGGAGTGTCGAGGAATGTTATCCTTCTTCCGTCTTCAAGCTGAACGTTGTAAGCACCGATGTGCTGAGTAATACCTCCTGCCTCTCCGGCAATGACATTAGTCTTGCGGATGTAGTCGAGCAGAGAAGTCTTACCATGGTCTACGTGTCCCATCACGGTAACGATAGGAGAACGAGAAACGAGATCGTTTTCGTCGTCAGCCTCCTCTGTTATTGCTTCTTGCACTTCTGCACTTACATATTCTGTTGTAAATCCGAACTCGTCGGCAACAAGGTTGATTGTCTCTGCATCAAGACGCTGGTTGATAGAAACCATTATACCAACGCTCATACAAGTACCGATGACCTGATTAACGCCAACATTCATCATGGTGGCGAGCTCGCTTACAGTAACAAACTCTGTCAGTTTCAGCACCTTGCTTTCTGCATTGCGCTCTGCACGTTCCTCCTGCAAGCGCTCTTGTGCAGCCTCGCGCTTCTCCTTACGATATTTTGCGCCTTTCTTGTTCTGACCTTTGCTTGTCAGTCGGGCAAGTGTTTCTTTTACCTGGCGTGCAACATCCTCTTCATTCACCTCAAGCGGTTTCTTGTTGCGCTTGCGGTTTTTCTTCTTGCTGCTCTTCGAGCCGCCTTGCTGTTGCTGCTGGTTGCCATTGCCTGCATTAGACTGCTGGTTGGCAGCTGCATTGATGTCGACGCGAACCTTGTTGATGCGTTCACGCTTTTTCTTCTCGCTGCGCTGCTGCTGTGCCTTCTCCTCGCGTTCCTTCTTGCGCTCTTCCTTAGACTTCTTCTTTGGTCGGGTGCTCTGGTTTAGCGAGTCGAGGTCAATCTTGCCCAGCACGTTAACCTTAGGAGTAAGCTTCTGGGCACTATCCAGAGTGAACACTTTCTTTTCCTCCTTAGCAGGTTCTTCCTTTTTCTCCTCCTTCTTCTGTTCGGGCTGTGGCTTTGGTTCAGCCTTCTTTGGCTCTGCCTGTGGCTTAGCCTTTTCGGCAGTAGCAGGTTTCTTCTCTGCAGGTTCTGCCTTAGGAGCAGTTTCCTTATTAGGAGCTGGAGCGGGCTGTCTGTTTACTTTTTCTTCAGCAACCTTTACTTCTTCTTTCTTCTTTGCCTCTGCCTTCTCAACAGGTTTCTCAGCGCCGACGGCAGCAGCAACTGTCTGTTGTTTCACTTCAGCCTTAGCCTTTACTTCCTCTTTCTTTTCTGCGGCAGCCTTAGCTTTCTCGGCAGGTTTCTTGCCTAAACTGTCAAGGTCAATCTTGCCCAGAGTCTTAAACTGCTGTCGGTTGTTTCCCAACAGAGTCTCGGCCTTGTGGTCGGCATTTTTCTGATTAACCTTTTTCTCCTTAGGTTTCTTGGCAAAAAGCTTCTCAGCCTGTGAGCGCATCTCCTTGTCGCTCTTGAACGCTTCAACGAGAGCCTTGTATTGTTCGTCGTTAAGCTTGAAGCTGAGGTCGCTCTTCACCTCACCCAGATCATTTCTTTTTTCAAGGAATTCAACTGCCGTCTGAAGTCCTATGTTTAGTTCTCTTAATGCTTTATTTAATCTTACGCTCATATAATGGTGCGCTTTCTTTTTTTTATGTTTTTTGTTGTGTTGTGCCAGCTTGTTTTTATTCAAACTCAGCTCTTAATACGTTCAGAAGGTTGTCAACTGTTTCCTCTTCGAGGTCAGCTTTCTCAACAAGCATCTCTCTTGGTGCATTGAGCACTGCCTTAGCGGTATCGAGACCGATACCCTTGATGGCATCAATAATCCACTGGTCGATTTCGTCGGCAAACTCTTCGAGATAGATATCTTCCTCTGCTTCGTTCTCTTCAATCTCACGGAATACGTCAATAGTATATTCTGTAAGCATAGAAGCCAGCTTGATGTTGAGTCCGCCACGACCTATGGCAAGGCTCACCTCCTCTGGCTTGAGGAATACCTCTGCCTTGCGGCTCTCCTCGTCAATGCTGATGCTCGACACCTTAGCAGGCGACAGGGCACGCTGAATGAAGAGCTTGGTGTTGGCTGTATAGTTGATGACATCAATGTTTTCGTTGCAAAGTTCGCGCACGATGCCGTGAACGCGGCTTCCCTTCACACCTACGCAGGCTCCTACAGGGTCGATGCGCTCGTCGTAGCTTTCAACAGCAATCTTGGCTCTCTCGCCAGGCATGCGTGCAATCTTCTTAATGGAGATAAGTCCGTCGTTGATTTCTGGAACTTCTGCCTCAAGCAGACGCTCTAAGAAGACAGGACTTGTGCGCGAAAGAATAATCTTCGGATTGTTGTTCTCGTTGTCAACGCGCAGGATGATAGCCCTTACTGTCTCACCCTTGCGATACTGGTCGGATGGAATCTGCTCTGCCTTTGGCAGTATCAGTTCGTTGCCCTCGTCGTCAACAAGCAGCACTTCGCGCTTCCATGTCTGATAAACTTCGCCTGCTACAATCTGACCGACTCTGTCCTTATACTTATTATATAATGAGTCGTGCTCCAGTTCGAGTATCTTCGAAGCAAGAGTCTGGCGCAGGTTGAGTATGGCGCGTCTGCCAAACTTTGCAAAGTCTACGCGCTCCGACACCTCTTCGCCCTCTTCATAGTCGGGTTCTATCTTCTGAGCCTCGCTGAGTGCTATCTGCTTGTTTTCGTCCTGCACCTCTCCGTCTGCCACAACTATACGGTTGCGATAGATTTCGAAGTCGCCTTTGTCTGGGTTTACAATCACGTCGAAGTTTTCATCGCTGCCAAAGATTTTTGCGATGACATTGCGGAAACTTTCTTCTAACACACTAACCAATGTCGTGCGGTCAATGTTCTTTGTTTCTTTAAAATCCTTGAACGTCTCGATCATGTTCGGCATTGCCGAGTCGGTCTTTTTTGTTGCCATTGTCTTTATTTAATTTTTTATTTTAATTCTTAATCTTTACATCATAGTTCCTTCTTCTTCTCTGCTTGCATAGCCTTCTGGCGATAACTGCATCTTCTTCGGGCGAAACTACCTTGAGGTCTTTAGGCATTACAACCTACTACTGACGATTTCCTCTTTTCCAGTCTTTCTTCTCCTTAACTTGGCAGAAGAGTCGGGAAACTATGGTTCGCTAACTCTGTCTCTTGTGTTCAGCAAATCCTTTTTACTTGAAACTAATCAGATACTTAGTATATTTCACGCTGTCCATGTCAAACTCCTTGTCAACCTCAACCGTTACGGGGCGTTTCTTGCCCTCTACACGCTGTTTCTCTTCGGTTGTAACAACAAATTTGCATCCGTCTACGCTCTTCAGCGTTCCTTTAGTCTTCTGTCCGTCGGCTGAAAGCACCTCAACAGGCTTGCCGATATGGTTGACATACTGCTGGGCAACCTTGAAGGGCTGACCTATTCCTGCCGAGCCTACCTCAAGTTCATAGTCCTCATCATCGCGATTGAGATTGCCCTCAATAAATCGGCTCAGGTCTACACAGTCTTCTATCCACACTCCGTCGGCATGGTCTATCTCCACCGTGATGCGGTTGTCTGTGCTAACTACTACGTCTACAAGGAAATACTCTTTTCCTTCGAGCCATTGGTCTACTAAGTCTTTTACAATATTCTTATCTATCATAATGCTTTTGAAAGTTCTTTTGCGGATGTCTGATTCGAGTTGTCTCAGTTTGGTTTATAACAAAAATAAATCTATAATATATAATAAAATGAGGAGCTCTTGTGAGCCCCTCATTCCACTGAACGCTGCAAAGATACGAAAAAAAACTTATCCCACAAATATTTTCTTTGTTTTTTTCGAGTTTTCCACTTTTTCTGACTGATAAACAGCTGTTCTTGATTAAGGATTAAAGAATAATGACAAGCTTAATATAGTGCATAATGCATAGTGAATAGCTGGGCAATTCCCGTTCCCGTTAAGGTTAACGTTAAAGTTCCCGTTCTCATAACTCATAACCCATAACTTATAACTCATAACTCAACACTCATAACTTATAACAATCTGAAAGCATTTTCAGTAAAATACCCTTTGCCGAGCGAAAAAATTGCAATTTTCGGAGGCGAGTTGGGTAAAAAATTGATTAACTAACCTCGCAAATAACTTAAAAATTCTGGACCGAGAAAAAAGAAGTTGCAAAATATGCGAGTATTTGGCGGTATTTCGCTGTTTTTAGTAAAACGTTCAATATCAAGACATTATACGTTTCGTCTAAAAACTCATAACTGTTAAAAAAATCAAAGGGCATCTGTCGCAGTGTGAAAGGGCACCTTTGACACTGCAATATGCCACATATCGCAGTGCGATATGCCACGTTTCGCATCGCGAAAGGAC
>JAGAGD010000013.1 GCA_017627765.1 Prevotella sp.
GATGCGAAACGTGGCATATCGCAGTGCGATATGTGGCATATTGCAGTGCCAAAGGTGCCCTTTCACACTGCGAAAGATGCCCTTTGACTTTTTTAACACTTATGAGTCTTGAGGCGAAACGTATAATGTCTTGATATTGAATGATTTACTAAAAACAGCGAGAAACCGCCAAATACTCGCATATTTTGCAACTTCTTTTTTCTCGGTCCAGAATTTTTAAGTTATGGGCGGGGTTAGTTAATCAATTTTTTACCCAACTCGCCCTCGTTATTTGCAAGTTTTTCGCTCGGCAAAGGCAAAAAACGAAAAACTGCTTTCAGATTGAAAGAACTTTAACGTTAACCTTAGCGGGAACCTTAATCATTAATCTTTATTCCTTAATCAATAATCCAGCAAAATTAATTTGGAGCAAAAAAAATTAAATACTATCATAAAATTTATAGAAAACGAAATGACGAAAGACGTTTCTGGTTAAGAATGATTAAAAGAAACAGTGGCTTTGACGTGCGTTTGACTTATTATCTTACTTTTGCAGTCACTTTTTTATTAAACCTAATTTATTAACTAAAAATCCAAAAACATGAAACGTAAATTTACCTTTTTAGCATTCATGCTATTCATTTCTGTTTGTGTCAACGCCCAAGTAAGACTTTTGGGAACGGAAGATAACGAACATAAAGCATCGTTAAGCTATACTGCTGACGGAAAACTTTACGAGTTGATTATCAATATCATCGACGATGGCATGAACGAATATCTCTACTTCAGACACAACTACCAACCTAACGAAGTAACGACCTATCTATATGGCAGCCTTGAACATGCTGCAAACAACTTTCCTTACATTACAAGGATTTCTAAACTTGAAAACGGCAGAGTGGCTACCGACGAATTTAAACGCTTCACTTCTAATGCCGTATACTTTACAGTAAACTATTCTTACGACGGCAACGGGAATATGTCGCAAGCGAGATTTACTGTTAACGAAGACAAATTTGTTTTCGACCTTACTTGGACCGACGGCAACATCTCTAACATTGACGTGTCGGCTAATGGAGCTAAGGCAGGAAATATAAAGTTTGAATACAACAACCAGGAATTTAACAACGACATTGCCGCTATAATATCTCCACTAACAGCGCTAACCAGTTTCTGTAAGACGATAGCTGCAGGACCAATCATGGCTGGCAACTATGGAAACCAATGCAAAAACTACATGACGAAGATTATCGTAAACTTGCCTGAAAACCTGCTCGACGACGAATTTGTTGAGGATTTTGAATCAGAAGACTATACCTACGAATTTGACCAGTCAGGACTGCCCATCGCAATTCTAGGCGACGAAGAAGGAGATAACACAAAGCTAATCTGGGGACTTCCTACAAGCATCAGCAAGAACATAGCAGAAGGAAACTCTACCACAACATATTATAACATTGAAGGAAAACGACTCGCTCAGCCAAAGCGCGGACTGAACATCATCCGCCAAACTAACGGCAAATCTAAGAAAGTAATGATGAAATAACAAGGGCACAACGCCCACAACTCCACCCTTCAGCAGATGTGGCGGAGAGGGATATAAAAAGAAAAGCGAAAGAAATCGTGAATAAATGATTTCTTTCGCTTTTCAGGTTATAAACAATTAGTGCAACAAGAAACATTGCAGTAAACAAAAATCCCCCAACACTTACAGAAAGTGTTGGAGGACTATTTGTTGTTTATCAAGTATTACGCTTAATTATTTCACAGGAACTTCTTCGAGAGTAGTCTTAAGGAGTGTCCAGAATGGGTCAACAGTTGCGATGAGGGCACGCTCTGTTGTTGTGTGAGGTGAACGCATCGTCGGACCGAGTGAAACAACATCGAGGTGTGGATACTTGCCTAAGATGACAGAGCACTCCAGACCTGCGTGGTCTACCTGAATGATTCCGTCTTCGTTGAACAACTTCTTGTAGATGTCGAGCAGCAAGTGGAGAACTTCAGAGTCTGGGTTTGGATCCCAACCGCCGTAGCTTCCTGCTGTTTCAACCTTCATGCCTGCCATTGAGAAGCAGCTTTCGAGAGTCTTAACCATATACTCTTTCATGTCTTCACGGCTTGAACGAGCAAGAATCTTTATAGCAGCCTTACCGCCTTCGATGTCGATAATGGCGAGGTTGCTTGATGTCTCAACTACTTCTGGATAAGAAGGAATCATGCGGAGTACACCGTTGTGGCAGCCATAGATAACGTTGATGAGGTTGTCCTGAATCTCTTCTGGAACTTCCATTGCAGGTGTTTCAACTTCCTCAGCGAAGAACTCTATGCCGCTTTCAATGCCCTTATATTCATCAATGAAGTCAGCCTTGAAGTCTTCAATCATTTCCTTAACAGCCTCAATGTTCTCTTTTGGCAATGTGATAACAACTTCAGCCTTGAAAGGAATGGCGTTGCGCATGTTGCCACCGTGCCAAGAAGCAAGACGAGCCTCACACTCTGCAATGGCTTCACGCACGAAACGAACCATCAGTTTGTTAGCGTTTCCGCGACCTTCGTTGATTTCCAGACCGCTGTGTCCGCCCTTCAGTCCTTTCAGAGTTACGCGCAGTGCAGCATCCTCTTTGTCGGTTTCTGCTTCTTTATAGTCGAGTTTTGCTGTAACATCAATACCACCAGCAGAACCAATCACGAACTTGCCCCATGTCTCAGAGTCGAGGTTGAGCAGAATATCGCCGTTGAGTTCACCTGTAGGCAGGTCGTTAGCACCATACATACCTGTCTCCTCATCGGCTGTGATGAGAGCTTCAACAGGTCCGTGCTTCAAGTCTTTAGCTTCCATAACAGCCATGATGGCAGCAACGCCAAGACCATTGTCAGCACCAAGTGTTGTACCCTTAGCCTTAACCCATTCGCCGTCAATCCATGTTTCGATTGGGTCAGTCTCAAAGTTATGTGTGCTTTCTGGAGTCTTTTGTGGAACCATGTCCATGTGAGCCTGCAGAATAACGCCCTTACGGTTTTCCATACCTGGAGTAGCAGGCTTGCGCATTACGATGTTGTTACCTGCATCTTTGAATGCTTCAACTCCTGCTTTAGCAGCGAAGTCGAGTAGGAATTGCTGAACTTTTTCCAAGTGTCCTGATGGACGTGGCACTTGTGTGAGTGCATCGAAGTTACGCCAGATGCATTCTGGTTTTAAATTTTTAATTTCACTCATAGTTGTTTGTTTTTTAAAAGTGTTTTAATATTATTTTTCTTGTCCTTATTCTCTATTTATTCTCTGCGTCTGCCTGTTCCTGATGTCTTCTTTCTATGAAGCTAAGCCGCAGCCAAGCATAAATACCAAGCAGGGCAACGAGCATGGTCTGAACCGTGTGTACTATCAGCACGAAGTAGAGTGCATCGTTTTCAGCCACGCCATATAGTATGAGCATTGTCTTTACTGCAAAATGCCAAGGGCCTGCGCCGTTTGGAGTTGGAACTATTACGGCTATGCTTCCTACAACGAATGTGACGAGAGCACAGTCAATTCCGAGCGACGACGTGGCATCGAAGCAGAAGAAAGTGAGGTAGTAATGCAGGAAATAACTAAGCCATATACCCAATGTGAACACTATAAACAGCGGCACGTTTCTGACATTGCGCAACGATATGACGCCTTGCCACAATCCGCATGCAGCATCTTTCACCTTCTTATATATTGTCATGCGGCGCAAGAGCAGATGAACACAGATGAGGGCAGCAATGCCGCAAACTATCGTTACGAGCCATCCTGCCGTTGTAAACTGCCCCAGCATGATATCCATTCTTGTTCCTGTGCGCGAGAAGAAGTCGGAAAACACGGGCAATTGGATGAGCAGAGCCAGTCCTGTTATGACGAGCATGAGCAGTGTGTCTACTGCTCTTTCTGTCACTACTGTGCCTAATGCTTTTGGAAACGAAACCTTATCCCATCGCTTCAACACACCGCAGCGTGCAAACTCGCCTATTCGAGGCACTACAAGGCTGACAGCATAGGAGAGGAATATGGAGTTAACGGCAACGCTGTTGCGCACCTTCTCGCCCATTGGCTCAAGTGTCTGCCGCCAACGCCATCCGCGAAAAAGCTGTGCTGATATTCCGAAAGGGAAAGAGAGCAGCATCCAAGTCCAGTCCATGTCGTGAAGCAGAACGTGCTGCATCTGTCGGAAATCAAATCCCCGATACATCCAATAGAGAATTGCTCCGCCCAGAATCAGAGGCAGAACGATTTTCATAGCGTTTGTCGTAACCTTACTAACGGTTATCATAAATCATTAAGGCAAGTAACTATATTTACTTACGTTGTTATTTCTGCAAAGGTAATGTAAAATTAGGAGAACGCAAAAATTAAAGTATTATTTTTTTCTTTTTCCTCATGAGTTGGTTAGTTTGTGAGTTTTTAAGTTCTTTAGTTGGTTAGTTTAAGAGTCTGAAAGTTTATTTTTAAATAAAGCATCTAGAGTTTCAAGACTTCAGAAAGTGTCAAGAATCCCTAGATGCTGACATAATTGAGCGTATCTGTTATCAGAAGTCTATGCTAACACCAGCCATGAATGTTGCTCGCGGCATGGGATAGCCAAGATTTATTTCATATTTCTGCGCCAACAGGTTTTCGCCTCTTACCCATAGACTTATTTCTTCGGCAAGTTTGTAGCCGACACTCATGTTGAGCAGGCAGAAGTTTTCCTTCGTCTCGTTGTTGCCTACAGCAGTATAGAGCCCCGCAATGTATTGCAGTCCTGCATTAAGCGTAAAGCGACGATAGCGATAGTCGGCCCCCAAGTAACCTTTATAAGTTGGTGCAGCTATAACGGGATTCTTCATGTGCAGCAGCGAGTGGTTGGTGCTGACCTGCCAGTTGGAGTTTATGCTGTAGGCTGCCTCCAGTTCAAGTCCGTAGTTTTCAATCTTGCCCGTGTTGACATTCTTGCGCTCTACGACCTGAATCATGTTGTCTCCTTTTATATAATATAGGTTTATGCCATAACTGAAGCCATCGTGTCGCTGCCGCCACGACAGTTCGTAGTTCCACAAGCGTTCTGGCTGCAGTTCCTCATTTGAAGGCGGATAGAGATACATCTCGCGCATGGTAGGATTTCGGAAGCCTTTGCTTGCCATTGCTTTCAGTTCTCCATGACTGACTGGTCGCACCACCAGACCTGCCTGCGGAACCCACTCCGTACCTGTAATGCTGTGATGGTCAACGCGAATGCCTGCATCCAGCGTGAGCCATGATGCCAAGTCCTGACGGAAGTCAACATAGCCAGCAATCTCGTTGCGGTGAGACCTGCCGCTCTGCTTGTTTGGAGTATCAAGCACTTCACCAGTAGACTTCGATGTATAGAAAGCATTGCCGTAGATGTGCTGATAGTCGAGACCTACTGTTATGCGGTTGCCCTCAAACAGCTGTGCGCTCTGATAGAATGAAATTCCTGTCAGAGCATCTTTTGAGCGGAAATAGCGCTGTGTGGGATTAGCTGCGTTTTGTGTTCCGTCGTCAATCTTGTGTCTGCCGAAATTGGTATATATACTCAGTTCACCACTTGTCTTTCCGTAGTCGTTTCGTAAAGCCGCCGACACTACACCGCGCGTAATCCACTGGTTGGCTTCATAGAGTGGCGTTGTTGTTGAACCAGGATAAGACGAGTTGAAGTGGATGATGTCGGCATCAACGTAAGCATTCCAGTTATCGGAAAAGTCATAGCCCAGCTTCATGTAGCCGCCATATTGCTCAAAGCCCATGCGTGGGCGGTGATTGTCGGTGCGGTTATATTGTGCCGATACCGTACTGTTAAACTTACCGCTCCTCACTTGACTGGTTGCCTCTGCCTGCAAAGTGCCATAACTTCCTGCACCCAGATTTATGCTGGTCTTCATGCCGTCGCGCTTCATTGTTCGTGTAACGATGTTCATTACTCCTCCCATAGCATTGCTGCCATAAAGAACTGACGCAGGACCACGCAACACTTCTACGCGGTCCGCCATTAGCGTTTGGTAACTGTCGCTGATGGGATGGCCGTAGACTCCATTATACTGAGGATGGCCGTCGATGAGCACGAGCATCTGACCAGCCCCGCCAGACAAGCCTCTCAGGCTGATGCCACCTGCTGCTCCAGTTGAGACTCCATAGCCCATGACTGAACGACTCGTAACAAACAAGCCTGGCACCTGCTGCATAACTGTTGGCAGCACCGACGACTGATGTTGCTCTGCCAGCCGCTCTCTGCCGATAATGTTAACCGTCATGGGCAGATGACGGATGTCAGTAGCGTTGCGCGTGCCAGTGACCACAACCTCTTGCAGTTCGTTGTCGGCAGAAAAATCAGCCACTTTGCCACGCTTTGCTTCGCCGATGGAATCAGCATGCTGAGTCTGTGCAAACGAAAAAGTGCCCACAGCCAATGCTGTGAGCACCAGAATCAAACTCTTTTTCATTTATCTAAGTCAATCAGTTCATAATTTTTAGAGCCAAGTCCAATATTCTCAGCATACTCGGTTATGTAGGTTCCGTGCTGACGATTAATGCGTTGGATAAGAGGCTTGTTGTCATCGCCTGGCTTTCCTTCGTGGTTAAACACCTTGTCAAGGCACGCTTGGTCAACAGCCACAGGGTCGAGACTTGCCATAATGCCCATGTCTTTCAGTTCTGGCTTGTCGGGACTACCGTCGCAGTCGCAGTCAACCGAAAGATTGTTCATCACGTTGATGTAGACAACATTGCCCTTAAAATAGTTGTGAACAGCCTGAGCCGCCGCAGCCATTGATTCAAGGAAGTCGTCTTGTGTTGGTCCTGCTGCAATATACTCCTTAGTCCATGTCAGTTGTGGGTCGGCAGTCTTTCCCGCAGAGTGGATATAAGCCTTACCTGCTGTTGACGCGACACCGATAGACGCATTCTTCAGCACACCGCCGAAGCCGCCCATTGCGTGGCCCTTGAAGTGTGCAAGATTTATCATGAAACCATAGTTAGCCAAGTGTTCGCCCACGATGTCGTAGCTAAGGTGTTTCTTGTCAGCAACAGGAATCTGCATGTCACCAAACTCATCCATCAGGTCTACGGTGAAGATTGAATCGAACCCATGCTCGTGAATTGTCTCCCAATGCTTCTTAGGGTCTTGGCGTGAGCCTCCATAGGCAGTGCAGCACTCAACAACAGTTCCGTTAACCTCATTGACAAGGTTTCTGATAAGCGTTGGCTTCAGGTAGTGAGTGTTTCCACCTTCGCCTGTAGAAATCTTCACTGCCACACGACCTGTAGGCTCTACGCCCAGTGCCTTAAATATCTTAACCAAAGCCTCTGGGCTAATCTCCTTTGTGAAATAAACCTTCGACTGTGCGAAAGTTGCAGTTGCCACCATTGTCATAACGGCCACAACCAATACTCTTGCTATCTTCATTTGCTTAATCGTTAATTTGTTATATGTTAGTTTTTTTATCATCTCCTAATTGAATAGTCCAATCAACTCGTCTACATTTTTTAATCTTTAATCATTATTTCTTTAATCAAGAACAACTTTCTTCAGCCATTTCTCAACCTTAGCCTTGCCTGAGCGAACCTCGTGGCCGTAGATAGAGAACTCACCTGTTACGGTTGCATTAGGGTAAGCCTTCTTCACATCACTTACAATAGAACCGAGACCGCTGCCCTCATGCGTGCTGAACGGAATAATCTTCTTGCCGTTCATGTCGTTGTCGCGGAAGAAAGTGAACATCACTTGCGGATAAGTGCCCCACCATATAGGACCGCCGATGAAGATTGTCTCATATTTCGACACGTCAATGCTTCCTTTATAGGCAGGCAGCTCACCGTCTTGCTGTTCTTTCTTAGCCACTTCGATGAGCTCCATATAAGGCATGTCGTAGTTTTTCTCTGCAACAATCTCAAACTGGTCTGCGCCCGTCAGCTCACTTATGTAGTCTGCCACTATCTTTGTGTTGCCTACCTCTATGTTGCCTACGGCATAGTTTTCGCCTGCATGAGAGAA
The DNA here is from genome assembly GCA_017627765.1 of Prevotella sp. Lineage (GTDB taxonomy): Bacteria > Bacteroidota > Bacteroidia > Bacteroidales > Bacteroidaceae > Prevotella. The sequence goes on from JAGAGD010000013.1 coordinate 7,986, forward strand.
GAACACGACGAGTGTCTTGCCCTGTTGCTGAGTGTTTTCTGCTTTCTCTTCCTTAGCGTCATTCTTGTTTCCGCTACATGCCATCGACACTAACAGTGCAACGGCTGCAATTAAATACTTTCCGATTTTCATAATTTAAGTTTTTAAGTTTGTGAGTTAGAAATAAAAGAACTGATAAACTCAATATGTCGAGGCACGGCTTTCAGTAATAAGCCATGCGCCATTGCGCTTTGCAAAGCGCATCAGTAGTTGCAGACGCCATGTGTGACGTCCACCGCCAAACACGGCTGCGGCAACTCTGCTGCGACCAGTCAGCGTGGCTTTGTTGCCATCTATGCTTATGTCCATCTGCTCGTGCTCAGCCTCATAGTAGTTGAGTGTGCCGTCGGCTATAGCCCTGATATACTCCTGCTTAGACTGGTGCATGCCCGTCATGTGGACAAGCACAAAGTCGTCGGCATGCAGTCGGTTGAGCGCAACAGTGTCTTTCTCAACCATTGCCCTGTACATCTGCTCATAGACCAGCTCTATCTGCTTCTTCTCGTCCATTGGCTTATCTGATAAAGTTTGTGCCAATGCGCGTTGGCTCTTCTTCGGGAAGCTCTCTCTGCTCTCGCTCTGCACGAATAGCACGAACAAGAAAAGCAACATTGCGACCGAGAACGCGCATAATCTGTAGACCTTCTTCATCTTTCATTACTTCTTCAGGAGTGTTACCATGTATCTCATTCCAGTATCGGCTTGCAGCAAGAGGCATCTCGCTCAGGAGGAAAAACTTATTCAGTTCGTCGAGCGTTGCCGTTGTTCCTGCACGACGGGCTGACACCACAGCAGCCCCCACTTTCATCCGCTTCGGGAATGGTGCACTGTAGAACAGCCTGTCGAGGAAAGACACCAGTGTGCCGTTGGCTCCTGCATAGTAGACAGGCGACCCCACTATCAATGCATCGGCAGCCTCAAACTTGCGTGCAACCTCGTTTACCATATCGTTGTCGAAAACACATCTGCCAAGTTCTGCGCACTTGTTGCAGGCTATGCATCCGCGAATATCTTTATGTCCTATGTGTACTATCTCTGCTTCAACGCCTTCGCGTTCCAGTTCGTCAGCCACCACTCTTAGTGCAGTATATGTGCATCCTTTAGCGTGCGGACTGCCATTTATAAGTAATGCTTTCATATAAATTCATATAATGTTTTTGTCCGATGCAAAGATAATAACTTTTCCAGAATATTGCATAAACAAAACTGCTTATTTATTTACCAATTTTGCTTTTGAGAGATGGAGGCATTAGTGCATAGTTCATAGTGCATAATCCATAGTTCATAGTTGTGCTAGATTAATAATTAAGCTTGCTAACTGCCTACTTACAAACTGTAACTTCCAAAAACAGCCCGATTTTTTGACGAAAAAAGTAAAAAATCTTGACAAACGGAATTTTCATTCTAGAGAAGGATTTTCCGATTGGCACGAGGCTGAATGCTAAAAAGCGTTTAATTGTTAATCAATCGGCTTAAACTATGTGAACGAACATAA
>JAGAGD010000014.1 GCA_017627765.1 Prevotella sp.
CATTGAAGGTGACAAAAGACGTACAGAACTTGTTATTGGTACACCAAAGACCAAAAACTCTATCCGAGAGATACCTGTCAGCAAGGAACTTATGAAACTTATCCGTCCCCTAAAGAAGCTGATGAATGATGACTACTTTGTAATAACCAATGAGGCAAAGCCGACAGAGCCGCGTACCTACCGCAACTATTACAAGCAACTACTGAAACAACTCGGCATCCCGGATTTAAAGTTTCACGGGCTTCGCCACTCATTTGCCACAAGATGCATTGAAAGCCAGTGTGACTATAAGACCGTAAGTGTAATTCTGGGCCATGCCAACATCAGCACAACTCTCAACCTTTACGTTCACCCTAATATGGACCAAAAGAAAAAATGCATCAACAAAATGTTCAAATCGTTGAAATGAATCTACTAGTTCAAAAATGGGAAGTAGCAGAAAAACTTTAATGAGTAGCAGAAAAAGGTAGCAGAAAAGGTGTATGTAAACTGCAGAAAGGTGTATGTAAAAGCGAATGTAAACGTCACAGAAAACATTAATGCCACAGAAAACGTCACAGAAAACGTCACAGAAAATTATCGACTTGATAAAGGAGGATCCTTATATTTCAACCTCTAAAATGGCTGAAATAATAGGTGTTGACAGGAGAAACATTGCAAGAAACATCAAGAAACTAAAAGAACAAGGTGCCGTTCGTCGAGTTGGTCCAGACAAAGGTGGCTTCTGGGAAGTAATAGTTTAAGCCTTGGTGTTCAAGCAATATTATAAAAAGCCCAACTGATTCACTTGGTCAGCTGGGCTTTTCATTGTTAGTGTATTACCGAATGGCGGAGAGCAGAGCATTACCACCGAAGTAGATAGCAAGACATACGGCCACTTCAAAGATTCCTATGGTCCACCAGAAAACTTTGTTGGATAGCCAAACTCCCTTGTTATTGTGGACTACAGATTTGAGGTGGTCGTTCTGCGCATTCCATTCCTGGCGTTGCTGAAGCCGATGTTGCTCCAACAGATTGTTGGCTTGCTGTATCAAATCGTCGACACGTTTTTTGACTTCCTCAAAGGAGTCTGGAGTAATCTTTGCTGGTATGACCATGTTTTCAATCTGCTGCTTCAAATCAGTGATATAGTCTGCAACGTCACCGAGTTTCGAGCAACCAGTCTCGATAACTTTTCCAAGTTCGATCATGCGGTCACACATCTCCTTGGCAGAGGTGATGTGACTATCCAAATCAGAAATGGCTTGGCGCAATACCTCGATCTTTGCATCCAGTCGTTTCTCTTCCTGATCGAACTCATGCTGATGGTCTATAGAACTCAACATGTGTTTGACAGGGTTTGCAGTGTCCTCAGGCATTGGTGGTGGCACTGGGATTTCTTGGTTGATGTTGTATTTCTTCATAGGCATGTTGTTTTATCTACCTCGGCTCCGTCTTATTTTGGGCTTTGGTGTTGTTACCATGGAATGGGCCATCTGCGCACAATGCTTTGCCCATTCCCAATCATCATCGTCATCCTTTCCCCAGCCAGAGGATGGAGATGTTCCACCTCCACCGCAACTTTCAGATATAGATGTGGCAGCATCAATGTAGCTGGCGAAAAGCAAAAGAGCCACATCGATAATGTGGTTGGCCGTTTCGTCATTGACCTTGAAACTGGCAACTTCAGCATTCATAGCATCAAAAGCCTTGTCGGGAATATCAATGGAATAGGTGTGACCATCCACATTTACTTTGCGGAGGCAATAGAAAGGTTGCTCGGCTTTTGGCAACACCTTTGGCTGAGGAATAACAGTGTGTATTGGACCATTGGAAAGTCCTGAATGAGGTTGGTTCTCATTAGAAGTCAATGGATGTAGCTTACGCCATGTCGATTCAATCTTTGAGGGCATCAAGTTGCGACCCTTTCCCAACTCAGACGACTTGTAAATGGAGTTGCCCATGCGGACGGTATAACCTCTTACTACTCCATTGGAGTCATAACGTAGTTTTAGGTCGTAACCTTTGGCTGCGAGTTTCCGAACATAGACATCCCATGAGAACCAGGACATGGCTTTAAGTGCACTCATACAATCAAGCGTGATTCTCTCTTTGTTTTCATCGGAACGCTGCTCTGCTTGTACCCATCCACGTTGGCGTGTCACTTCATTGGCGGCCATCGTGGCCCGGATACCGATGTCGTGATCATCGTTGACGTTACCATCCATGTCAATGCGATTACAGTCGAGATGCATGTGGACGATGCCCGACTTACTGTCACGATGAAGAGAGACGATGTATTGAGAGTTGGCGATGTTAGTACCAGCAGCGGAGATGCGGCCAGTCTTTTTTGAGAGGTCTATGCCATCGAATGCCTTAATAAAGTCTTCTGCCAGTTTCTCCCAATCGGCAAGAGTGAAGCCTTCGGTTTCTTCCCTTGCAGGAGAAATCTCTATACGCATCATGAAGTTCTTCATCGGGCGATGCTTCGAACGCTTATACTGAAACTTCATCTGGTGAGCCTGCATGTGTGCCCACCATGCTTCCACCTCAACGTCCTTGGGAAGATGGTTGAGTTTGACTATCTCAGCCATTCCCAATCGAGTAATATAGTCGATGGAAATACTTCCATGTGAAATGGATCTTGCTTTGGCTATCATAGGCTATTCTGATAATTGACGTTCGATTTCATACCAGCGACGGATAAGTTTATCGGTCGCAAGAATCCAATAGTTCATGAAGTTCGTGTCACGAAAGTAGAGTAACAGTTCTTCCTGGCTTTTGCCACTAAGAGCATTTTTGATGTGCACGATATCGCCACGGGCATCTGCCAAGCTGATGAAGGCTTCAGTCTCTTGTTCCGTAAGATGGAGTTTGGGACTGTGTCCTACAACACATCTGCGAATATACCTACTTGGCGACATCGCACATAACTTAGCCTTCGCCTCTATTTCTTGTTTCTCTTTCGCTGATAACCGGAATGCCAAGCGACATTCCAAACAAGGTCTTTCGACGGTCTTTTTATGTGAGCTCTTTTTCATTGTTGATTCTGTTTTTTGATGGATAATTGTTAATCTGATGCGAGCCTGCGAGCGTCTGCAAGAAAGCCAATAAGCGAACTAACAGCGAAGCCGTTTGTTCGACATTGGCACTTCTTGCATAGCACTCACAAGTTCATTCATGTTTATTCTCAATCCAGCATAAAAGGTCATTGACATCTTTGAAGTCGTCAAAATGCTCTGACATGCTTACCACATTATCGCCATATGTTTCTACGAGTTTTGCATGGGTTTCACGCCCTGCGTGGTCGTTGTCGAGAAACGAATAGATGTGGTCATAACCTTCAAGCAGGGGGATGGCTTTTGGCAGATTTGTGACGGAGTTCAAGATGATAAAATCCTGATCCTCGCTTATACGGCCGTATGCATATCCACGCTTTTTCATGGTTAGGAATGACAGATAATCCATGAAACCCTCAAAGACGCTGCACTCGCTACGGTGCTGCTCGCGCCGGATGACTGAGATATCCTTTGGAGGTATACAACCTTTGAAGAAAGGATTGCGCAGTTCGCTTCCGCCAGATTTGTTAGGAAACCCAATGGCAAAATATCGCTTGTCGCCAAGAGAATAATGGGTCTCGTTGCAATGCTGGCGACAGATGTCGATGTCAACCTTGCGTTTCCTAATATAGTCTTCCAACGCGAAATGTGTCAGAGGTTTTGTTTCTACGTCCTTGAAACTTGGTTCCGAAGACTGTCGATGGCTGGAAGAATGTGGAATCACAGCCGTGGCGGGTGTCTCACGCTCAATATGTTTGAGCACATGGGAAATGTCATTGACGTGGTAATACAATATGGCAAAGTCGATAATGCTACCACCACGGCCTATTCCGAAATCATACCATTGGTTTCGGTCGGTGTTGACTTTGAACGATGGCGTACTTTCGCTGTGCAACGGCGAATGATACCACAACTTATTACCCCTTTGTCGAGCAGGAGTGTGTCCGAGTGACTGCAAGAAATCTTCCAGTCGTATTTGCTTAGCTTGTTCAATGGTCATAATCAAAGAGGTTTTGATGGTTAGGTTTATGTTGATTCTCACTATATATGCCCCATGCTAAACTGTACGTCTTGTCTTGTTTGACAATAATATCACGGGACATCAGCCACTTGTTGAGTGTGACCAGGGTATTGCGCCCACGTTCAAAGCCGATGGAAGCATAACCGTGCTTCAAGGCAACAATCAGATTGTTGTAACCTTGGATGGTGCCCTTCTCGAAAGCAATGCAAAGAGCTTCTTTGTGCTTCTCATCAGGCAGTTCCGTAAGTGCAATGCGCTCCGTTTTCTGTTGGCATTCATAGCCAACAACCAATTCCGGCAAGGAGTCCTCATTGATACGGAATGCGAACGGCTCAAAGTCCTTGTCACGGATATGCATGGCTTTTACCTCACTGATGTTGGCATCCGTCTGGCACTTTGTCACCTGCAAGACAGTCTCTGCCTTGTTGTTTAACTCGGTTCCGATATGACCACGGGTATTGTCATCACCTTTATTTAGATGGAGGACTGTATGAATGTGCAGATTGTAGCTGCTCGACCATCGCATCAGCAAATTGATGATTTCCGTGGATTCCGTAGGATTGTTGATGTCATACATCAGGTCACGTATACCATCAATAACAACCAAGCCGATACCTTCAATGTTGGAAAGCATATAGTCAATGACTGTTCTCCGTTTCTCTGGTGACAGTTCACGCATGGCCACGAAAAGAAGATAGGGACAATCAGCATCTGTCGGCAATTCGGCCAATCGCAGAATACGTTTCATCACCTTCTGGCAATGGAACTTACTTTGCTCTGTGTCAATGTATAGTATCTTGCGCTTGTCTTCAGGGAATGATGCCGAGTAGCACAGCACCTCACGATTGGTAAGGGCTGCAGCTACAATGGCCGATACATTAAAGGTCTTCTTGCTTTTAGCCTTACCTGTGGATGCACTGAAATTACCAAGCGTACCGATGGTGGAACCGTTCACCCGAAGAGTTTCAGGTGGGACGGTGTACTCATCGGTTACTTTCAAGTGGATGGACTGCCAGATGACACGGAACTCGTCCTTAGTCATCGACTCGTTGGGATTATAGTTACGTGTTTCCATTGCCTACTTTCGATTAAGTAAATACTTCTGTGTTTCACTGGCAATCTGTGCTTGAGTCTTGACCGGGTTCTGGCGTAACCATTCTTCGAGGATGTTCTTCTCGAAATAGATCATCTTGCCCTGAGGCTTGTAGTGTGGAATGAGACCCGCCGAGGTTAACTTGTAGAGATAACTCTTCGACAAGGATAGGAACTTGCTGGCTTCATCGAAGCTCAGTACGTTCTTGGATGCATAGACGAGGGACTCCAGTTCCTCGATGCGTTGCTCAATTGACTTATTAGCGTCCATATTTCTATAATTATTAAATGAGACAATAGGAGTGCGCGCCCTCCGAAATTTGAATTCGGGGGCAAAGGTATCGCTAATAAGTTTGAAGATTGTTTGACAATGTTTGATGTGTCAACCCATTGTCAATGTTTTTGTGCTTCTTAGATGTCTTTTCCTATTCTGAAAGTCCTTTCAGATTGTTGATATACTGATTTATTTTAGCAAACTTCCCTTTCATTAGAATGTCCCGGCAATGATTGACAGCCGTGGATATATCCGTTTGGTTTACAAAGGAATCTTTCTGCGACGAAAGGAAAAGGTTGTTCTTGTAGATAGCCGATTGCCATTTTTCAGTAATATATGAGTGGTTGGAAAGTTGGTCGAAGAAAAATGCTAACAGACGATTATTGCTTGACCTGAGCGGAGCTATGGGCTGACAATCAAAGATGGATTTCAGTTGTTCAAAGGTCACTTCGCCACCTTTGAACATCCGCACCTCATTGACACAATCTACCAGGGAGTTAATTTGTTGGTCGTTTAACGAGTGGTCAAAAGTGTATTTCTCAACTTGAGCATTTTTGGTGGCAGGTTCAGTTATCGATTCGGGGTTAGAGGAAACAGAGTTTTCACCTTTCTCCATCACGATGTAAGAACTAAGGTTCCTTTGGTCATTCCTCTTTTTGAGAAACCGAGTGTACTTTTCATTGACTACAACCTGATAGACAACAGAGAAGTAGGGGAATGACTCATCAAAAATGGTGTTGTCTTTGCAAAAATCATCGTATGTGGCAAGGCTATGGTTGTGAAACCATTTACGTTTCTCTTCCATAGTCAAGGACTCAATGAATGTACTTTCCCAAAGATAGTTGGGAAGGTGCATGTAGTTCTTGATGCTACGAACAGCAGGGAACTTGGAATAGATGGCAGCGAGTTCATCCAGGGCATGGGTGTACTCGCTCCGCTCAACTTCTGCCAAATCATTAACCGGAAGAACTTCTGCTTTGCGTTCAATGGTATCTTCTAGCGAACGCAGCGTTTGCTGGATGCAGTAATCCAGCGTCTGTTGAATCTTGGCTATTGCCTGTTCCTGTTCGTTCATACTATGACTTAACTGATATTTACGGTGCAAAGATAGTCAAATTCAGTGAGAAAAGGAAAGAAATGGGTGATGTACTACGTTTCTTTAACTTTTCATCTTCCCTCTTTTCGTTTCTTTGACCAAATTTCTGTTATACGTTCAAAATTAACACCTTTTTAACACCTCAGAAAAAGAAAACACCTTGTAAATCAACGATTTACAAGGTGTTCTAAGTACCCAGAGCCGGGGTCGAACCGGCACGGGTTGCCCCACTGGTGTTTGAGACCAGCGCGTCTACCGATTCCGCCATCTGGGCTACTTTGCGGCTGCAAAGGTATGTATTATTTTTGAAACGGCAAAGAAAGTTGGATATTTTTTTAGTTTCCCGCTTTCTTATTCTTTATTTTTCCTGTTTTGACTTTGCTGCTTTATGTCTTCAGTTGGTTTTTTATATGCTATTTCACTATTGTTCTCTTTCTGCCGAGATATAATTCCTTTATCCAAAGGATTAGCGAAGTAGAGAGTACAATTATTGCCCAGTCGGAAGGATGAATGTGGATTACGTTGAACATCTTGCCAAACAATTCGACTATGACTATCTGACCAACGAAGATGACAAAGGCGATAAACATGAAGCCTCTGCACTCTCTTAATCGGGCAAATGCCGACCTGCTACCCATGAACGACTTAGCGTTAAACATATTCCAAAACTGCATCATAACAAAAATGGTGAAGAATAGGCTCAACTCGTACCTGCTCAGTCCGTCATACTTGCCTATCCCTACACTGAAAATGTCTGTTATAGAATGTATGTCGGCATGCTGCATTATTAGCAGTACAGCAAACAAGATGATGAAGAACAGAGTTCCCACCCCGATAATATTCTTTGCCATAGCACGGCTGATGATGGAATCTGACACGCGGCGCGGCTTTTCTTTCATCACACCCTTCGACGGAGGCAACGACGCAAGGGCTATTGCAGCGAATGTGTCCATGATGAGGTTAACCCAAAGCATCTGCGTAACCGTTAGCGGCGACTGCGTTCCGATGAACGAGCCTACAAGTACTATGAGACAAGCAACAACGTTTACCGTCATCTGAAAGAGTATGAAGCGCTGAATATTCTTATACAGAGACCTTCCCCACATCACGGCATTGGCAATGGTCCGGAACGAGCAGTCTTGTATTGTCATGTCGCTTGCCTCCTTAGCCACAGCCGTTCCGTCACCCATTGACAGTCCTACGTCGGCAGCATTCAGTGCAGGGGCATCATTAGTTCCGTCGCCCGTAACCGCCACAACAAGGTCTTGTTCACGCAACAGTCTGACGAGACGCTCCTTGTCGTTAGGCTTTGCACGAGAGAGAATCTTAATCTGCTGCACGCGCTCAGCCAGTTCGTCGTCGCTGAGTGAGCCAAATTCCGCTCCAGTCATGATGTTCTTGTCGGTATCGCCATCGTTCCACAAACCAATCTGCCTACCAATCTCTTTGGCAGTTGCCGAAGTATCGCCAGTTACTATCTTGACCTGTATGCCAGCATCAATACAACTCCGGATGGCAGCCGGCACTTCTTCTCTGATCGGGTCGGATATGGCAAACACACCGACAAAGTGAAGACGGTCAACATTAAGCCTTCCGCCAGCAAAAGGTTGCCTGCCGTCGGAAGGCACATCGGCATAAGCCAGAGCAAGAGTGCGCATCGCCTTGTTCTGATATTCGCTTAGAAGAGTTTCATATCTCTGCTTATCTTCGGGCGATATGTCCGACATTGCAAGTAATATTTCAGGCGCACCTTTTATATATATAACATTCTTTCCGAGAATATAAGAATAGACAAGAGTAGCCATATACTTGTTTTCGGTGGTGAAAGGCAGACGGTCGGTTATTTCAGTCAATCGCCTGAGGGAAGCATAGTCAACGCCCCTATTGTTGAGCCATAGCAGCAACGCGCCTTCAGTAGGGTTGCCAACAGGCTTAGGCCGTTCATTGTCGGAATAATCGAGATTAGCAGTAGAGTTAAGGGCTATCATCTCGTCAACGAGTCCTTCTGCCACCTCGCCCATGTTCGCATCCGCCACCTGCATCTGGTTTTGCGTCAGCGTACCCGTCTTGTCGGTGCAGATTACCGATGCTGCTCCCATAGTCTCACAGGCATGGATTGTTCGTGGCAGCGTGTTTTCCTTCATCAGTTTGCGCATGCTGAACGCAAGGCTCAGCGTGATGCTCATAGGCAGACCTTCGGGCACAGCCACAACGATGAGCGTGACGGCTATCATGACAGTCTGCAACAGATAGTTGACAAGATGTAGCCATCCTTCAGCGGTACCGAAATCTACATTGTGGTCGATGAAGAAATAAGCCACGAGCCTGCCCACGATGACAAGTCCAGCTATCATATAACTGGCTCTAGTAATCAACTGTGCCAGCTTGTTAAGTTTTTCGCTGAGTGGCGTTGTTCCCTCTTGACTAACCTGAGCAGCCTCAAACACCTTTCCGCTCTCAGTTTTGTCGCCAACGCTCACAACCCTTGCCGTGCAGTATCCCTCAATAATGGTCGTGCCCTTCATAATCATGTCAGAAGGGTAAGTAGCATCAACATCAAACAGTTTCTTGTCGGTGGTCTTGTCTGCCTGCAACTCACCAGTAAGGGTAGATTCGTTTACTATAAGATTAAACGATTCGAGCAACTGGCAGTCGGCTGGTACCTCCTCGCCAATATCGAGAAGAACAATGTCGCCAACTACAATATCGCGCCGCGCCACCTGACAGACATTGCTGTTTCTGACAACCTTCACGAGGGTGTCGTCGTCGGCTTCGTTCAGACTCTGAAACGTCTTTTCGTTACTCTTCTCAAGAACGAAAGCAACACCTGTGGCAAGTAGCAGAGCAATGATGATGCCTATGGGTTCTAAGAACACCGATAAACCAGCCTCTATATCTATGAACTCAACGACCGAGATGCCCATAGACAAGACAAATGCAGCAATGAGTATCTTGAAGAGCGGGTCGCTGAAACCTCCGAAAAAGCCGACAAGCACAACAAACAGCGAGGAACCAAAGACAACGGCTGGAACAATCCAAACGTCGGCACCGACATTTCCTTCATAGCAGAAAGCAAAAACCAAAGCAGCAGCAAAAAGGACCATCATCATTATAGAAATCCAATGTCGGCACGAAGCTACAAACTGCTGCCACATTGTGGTCTTTACTGGCGGCGTGAGCACGTTTATGCCATGCAGCGCCCTACTCTCTTCCACCTGTCTGTCGGTCAGTCCAGTATATATTTTTTCTCTTTTCGTCATATTTTTCTTCATTATTGCAATCACTACAAATTGTGAAGCTACAATTTGCAGAAATGGAATTGCGGTGCAAAAATACCTAATTATTAAATAATAACCAAAACACTCAACGAGAACAAATCTGCAAAAATGTGGCAATTTTCATAAACCCGTCAACACGACAACAGGCGAAAGTAGTCTGGTTTTCAGCACAATGCAAGCAAACAACCCACAATAAACCACCTAAAAGTTATAAATCCAGAGGCAATGAATTTTAATAAAATCGTAATATTTACAGCTAGTGGGAATAAGTAAAAGCAAGCACAACAGCCACAACCTCAAAAAAAAGCAACCTTAATCAAACGGAGAATCAAATAGTTTTCGTTCAATAAAAGCGCAAAAGCTGTTTAGTTTTTTACCTTCTAATCGTGAATGCCAGTTAAAATTATTTACAACCTTTAAACCTATTGATTAACAACTTCATAGATTTTAAGTTTTCGGGCGTTCCAGAGCCAAAAACAGCAAAAAATCTTTCTTTCGGAATTGTACTTAAAATAAGCAAAAAATAAGTCCAATTTTATATACATCTTTTTGTTATATTTCAAAGATTTTAAGAAGTCAATAGGATTTCTATCTACTTTCTTCACAAGCAGATTTATTTCAAATTATTTTCCGCAGCAAAACGTATTTTAACTAAAAATATTGACAAGAATCAAAAATAATAAAAGAAATATTTGGCAGAAACTAAAATATTCTTTAATTTAGCACCCGAAAATTACACAATACTATTAAATACTGGACTAATAAACTACAATAATCTTAAAATTCACAAATCATAAAATCAACGTAGCTCCACAATTGACTAAGTTCAGTGTGGTATTTTCACATCTGTATAATAAACTATTTAATTATAATGTTTCACTAAAAAATCAAGAGTTATGAGAAAACATCTAACATCAATTTTGGTATTTGCAGCAGCGGCGCTGTTTGCAATGCCTTCTAGTGCTCAGAACTCTGGCCAGTTCAAACAAAGAGTAAGGGCAGGTCAGGCTATGGCTGGGCAACAGAAAGTGATGAAAGTAGACGCAAGAATGATGGATGCCAAGAAGAAGGCAGAGTCAGTAAGCGACTATGGAAAGCCGTTCAACGTGTTTGCTCCAAAAGCATGGACAAGCAGCACAGTTGTCAAAAGCGGCATCATTGGTCCAGAAAGACAACTTGAGACTCCAGCAGACTTGAGAATTATTTCTCCTATCCGCACTCTGAATGTTTCAAGCAGCGCAGCTTCTATGAAAGCTCCACGCCGCGCAGAAACAGTTGAAGACGAAGTAATCGTAGCCCCTGATGAGGGTACAAAGAGTTACTACAAGCGTTCTGGTAGTGCTTGGTATCCAAACGGACAATACAACTCTCTTACCGACCAGGAAGGCATCACAACTCAGATTGTTGAGACTGAAGACGGAACTGTTTACATCAAGGATGTTGTATCACAGTTGGCAGGCAACAGCTGGGTAAAAGGTACTAAAGAAGGCAACACTATCACAATTGCAACAGGACAGTACCTCATGTATTCTAACTACACATACTTCTACCTTGCATGGGCAAAGTGGGACGATGTTAACGCAAAATGGGTAAAGGATACAGAAAGAACAACAGCTACCTTCACCATTGACGGCAACACAATTTCATTAGACGGTTCAGACGAGAACAACCTTCTTGGTGTTTTCTATGACTACTATGGAACAACATACTTCGATGGAGAAGGCGACTTTGGTACAGTATTCACTCTTGAAGAAGACCATCAGCCTGCTTCAACCGAACTGGTTGAACTTCCAGCAGATGCTAACGTTGAAGAGTGGTTTACAAGTGGCGTAAACAATGCCAATGGTTCTTCAACTCCATTCAAGGGCAATGCAAAGGTTGCTTTCGTTGGTAATGACGTTTATGTTAACGGCTTCTTCACAGACTTCCCAGACTCTTGGATGAAGGGTACCCTCGAAGGAAACACTGTTACATTCAGCAGCCTCCAGTTCTTAGGTCATAACGACGGCTACAATGTAGACGCTTGGGCTATCGGTCTTAAAGGTTTCGCTCTCCGCGACAAGTTCACTATGACTTACGACGCTACAGCAGAAACACTGACACTCAACGACCAACTTCTCTGTAACGCTGCAGAAGACGCTATAATGTACTTCCAGTGGCTTGAGGAACTTACAATCATGAAGACTGAACCAGATTTCGGTAAGGTTGACGAACTGCCTTACTCTAACGGTTTCGGTACAGATGATGAACGCGCAGCATTCACAATTATCGATGCTAATGAAGACGGAAGCACATGGGCACCATATAATAGTATGATGCGCTACCGCTGGAATAGCAGCAATGCTGGTGACGACTGGCTTGTTTCTCCTGCTATCAAACTTGTTGCAGGCAAAAAGTATCACTTCAGCATCCAGGCTCATGCAGAAACAGCATCTTACGCAGAGAAAATTGAAGTTAAGATGGCCAACGAAGGAACAGCCGAAGCTCTTTCTGCAGGCAAGCAGGTTATTCCAGAGACAGTACTCGACTTTACAGCTTTCAGAGGCCTTGAAAACGAAGAAGTTACTGTTAGTGAAACTGGATACTACTACTTCGGCATTCACGCCATTTCTGATGCAGACAAGTACTACCTCACTGTTGACGACTTCCTTGTAGAGGCTATGCCAATCTCTGCTCCTTACGAAGCAGACTTCTCTTCAGAAGCTCCTATGGGTGACTTCATGATTCTCGACAACAATGAAGACGCTAAGACCTGGTCATGGACTAGTGTAAATGGTGCATTCTATACCTACAATGCAGAGAGCGATGCTGACGACTATCTCATTCTGCCTATCAACCTGAAAGCAAACATCAACTATGACGTAACTGTCAACGCTAACTGTGCATTAGCTTCTTATCCTGAGAAGTTTGAAGTTGTTGCAGGCAAGGAAGGAACTCCTGAAGGCATGAATATAACTGTTATTGAACCAACTGATGTTACATTAGCAGACCCATCTGATTTCACAGGCAACTTGACTGTAGAAGAAGACGGATTATACTATGTTGCCATCCACGCTATCAGCCCTATGAACATGTATCGCCTATGCGTTCATAAGTTCTCTATCACAAAGGCACTTGACCCAACAGCTCCAGATGCTCCAACTATAGTAGCAACTCCTGCAGAAATGGGTATGCTTGAGGCTACAGTTAACGTAACAGCTCCTGCAAACTCAATCAACGGCGAAGCTCTTGAAGCAGACAACCTAACAAAGATTGAGCTTTATCGTGATGGTATCCTCATCAACACATGGGAAAATCCAGCAGCAGGACAGGTTTGCGACCCTGCATTCGTTGACAATGCTGAAGCAGGTTTGACTAACGGCATGCACAAGTACACTGCTATCCCTTATGACAAGAACGGCGATCGCGGACAGAAGAGCGAAGAAGTTTCAGTATATGTTGGCATAGACGTTCCTGGCGAAGTAACCAATGCTACTGTTGAAGACAATGTAACAAACATTGCATTCGCTTGGGATCCTGTCGGCGAAGTTGGCCAGAACAATGGTTATGTAAATCCAGCAGAAGTTGAATACAAACTCTGGACTGTAGAACTTCAGAGTTTCTTTGGAATGACATTCCCAACATTAGTTGACGAAATCGGAAACATTGTTGGCGAAACAAATACAAGCGTTGACTTCAATACAGACGAAGGCAACCAGAAGTTCCAGTACTTCGCAGTACAGCCTACTAACATTGCAGGTGTTGGAACAGAAGCTTACACTGGCATGCTGATTGGTGCACCTTATGAATTGCCATTAGTAGAAGGCTTCAAAGACTCAGAACTCCACTACTACTGGGAGTCAAATGCAAATCTTGGCGTTTCTGCCGATGCTTCTGACGACGACGGCGTAGCTCTTGCTATGTATTCAGATCAGGCAGGTATGGCTTACTTCATGACTGGTAAGGTTAATATCAACAACGCAGAAAATCCAGAATTGATTTTCAACGTTAAGAGTGACAACATCAGTTCAATGACAGTAATGGTAAGCAAAGACGGTGGCGAATTCTCAGTATTACAGGATGTAGACGTAACTGACGAATATGCAACTATTGAGATTCCTCTGGCAAGCCTCAAGGGTGGCAGATTTATTCAATTAGCTCTTGTTTGCAATATTGAAAATCCTGCAACAGAAAGCGAAATTAACGACAACCTCGTAATGGATAACATCCGCATCGCTGACGTTAAGGCTAACGACCTCGCAATCAACGTTGTTGCTCCAGCTAAGGTTAAGGCAGGCGAAACTGCTACTATAACTGCTAAGGTTGAAAATATTGGTGGAAATGCAGCTTCTGACTATACTGTCATCATTAAGGCTGGTGAAAAAGAAATCTATAACGAGACATTCACAGAAGACCTTGCCGCATTCGATAAGAATGAAATCGAAGCTGAATTCAAGACAACTGTATTCGACGATCAAGAAGATGTAACAATTACTGCTGAAGTAGTTTATGCAGCTGATGCTGACAACGACAACAATATTGCTGAAACTGTAATCACAGTTAATGAACTGACTGCAGCACAACCAGAGAACGTTAAGGCAGAAGACACAGAAGAAGGTGTAGTTGTGACATGGGATTCACCTGCAGCTGAAGCTGTTGAAGTTACAGAAGACTTCGAGGGCGGATTTGGCGACTTCACATCTATCGATGCTGACGCTGATGGTAATGAATGGATCCACCACCTGAACTCAGGCAGTGGCAACTTGAAGGCTCACAGCGGCGATGGTCTCGTTGTTTCTTATAGTTACGAAAATGCAACATACTCACCTCTTACTCCAGACAACTGGCTCGTATCTCCTAAGGCTATTCTCGATGGAACATTCAAGTTCTGGGCAGTTGCACAGGATCCTAACTATTCTGCTGAACACTTCGCAGTATATGTTTCAACAGAAAGTGGCACGGACGTTTCTACCTTCACACAGGTATCTGACGAATTTGTTGCGACAGGCGAATATACGGAATACACAGTTGACCTGAGTTCTTACGCTGGTCAGGAAGGTTGGATTGCTATCCGTCACTTCAACTGCACAGATATGTTCTGTCTCGTTGTTGATGATGTTACATATCAAGCTGCAGCGGTTGAGCCAAGCGGCTACAACGTATATGTTGACGGTGAATTAGTTACTACTGTAACTGACGGCACAACAGTAACTCTCGAAGGCATTGAGAACGGAACTCACACCATAGCAGTTTCTGCTATCTATGACAACGGTCAAGAATCTAAGCCTGTTGAGGTTGAAGTTGAAGTAACTCTCGGCATCATGCAGCTTACAATTGGTGGAGAACCTGTTGATGTTTACTCAATCGACGGTAAGCTTGTACGCAAGAACGCTACAAACCTCAATGGTTTGAAGGGTGCTTACATCATCAATGGCAAGAAGTACGTTGTTAAGTAATTAGTTCTTTCTAAATAAAAAATAGGGTTCTCCTTTGTGGAGAGCCCTATTTTTTTGCATCTAATAATAAGAAACTACCGAAAAACTTTGCTCCTGAAATATTATTATTCTAATTTTGTATACTGAAATGGCAATACTCAAAAGGTCCATATAAATTACATAAGAATATACTAAAACCGAGAACTAATAAAAGTATGAAGAAGATTACATTATTGTTAATGGCTGCTGCCCTATGCTTATTCACTAACAAAGCAAATGCCAACGATGGAGTTTACTTTGCAAGAGGCAACCAGCTTGTGCCAATTCATGAGACAGACATTGCTGTGGCTAAAGAAGTTCTTACCATAAGCCTGTGCGATGATGGTTTTGCACGTGTTGACGTACTGTATGAGTTCTTAAATCGTGGCAAAGCAAAGACCGTCGACATGGGTTTCGAAGCCATTAAGCCCTACAACACAACAGACGAGATGAGTCCAGATGCCACTCATCCATACATTTACGATTTCACCGTCACAATGAATGACGAACCAATGGCATACACCAATGCTATAGTCAATCCAGGAATGCTTGACACTCCGTTTACAGGTCCCGACGACGACACACCTGAAGAGTTCGTACAGTATGCCTATGCCTATTGTTTCAAGGCTCACTTCAAAGAAGGCATCAATACAGTTCATCACACTTATCGCTATCGTATGTCTTACGGAGTGGGCAGAACATTTGAAGTGCCCTATTGGCTTATGCCTGCCATGCGATGGGCTAACCATCAGATAGATGACTTCACACTACGCATAAAGGCTGAGAATACGGCTAAACACTTCTGTCTTGCCGACTCACTCTTCAAAGATTCGCAGTTCAGAATAGTTGAAGGACAAGGCAAGATTCGCATGAACAACTTCGGATGGAACGAGGAGTTTATTGAGATTGTATTGCGCAACGGAACAGCAGAATGGCACTGCATGAACTTCCGACCTACAGCCGACATGTATATAATGTCAGCAGACGCGCGAATGAGTTTTGACAAGAAATACAAGATTGGTTCGTTCTACGACCGCAGCGACAAGTATTATTTAGACTGGTTAGACAGAAAACCCGACATGGAGATTGTCCGCAACCTGCCTTACGCCAATCGTGGATATGTATTCAAAAAGAAGAAACTGCGTAAGTTCTTCAACAGCATGTGGTGGTATATGCCCGACTCAAACTATGTTCCTTCAACAAAGGATTTCACTCCTCGCGAATGGCGACTCATTGCGGGAGAGAAATCAAGACTATAAAGATAAAATCTAATATTCTATTATAATGACTAGGCATATCTTTAGTCAAACCAATTTAATGCATCAAAAAAGAAAATATTATGAAGAAATCAATAATAGGCACAGCAATAGTCTTAATTGTTTCATGTGCGGTCTTAACCTCGTGCAAAGGAACAGCTGGATTGGAGGCAAACACGTCTAAGCTTGACAATAAGACAAAACCTGTTAATGGAATATTAGAAGAACGCTTCGACAATAATAAAGCCCCAGATGCAGTAAAAAAAGTAATGTCAAATACAAACATTGATGAACGCTACGAATGTATTCTTAACGACATCAGCAACAGAGTAAGAGTATGGAGCTTGATGCGATGCAGCGAGGAAGAATCGTCTGAAGGCTATGGCTTCATTATCTACAAAGAAGAAACGCCGACCGTATTAACAGACATTGTTCATGGGAACAATCCTCTTGCACGATACGATGACAAGTCTGGCTACCTTTGGATTACAGGAGGCCTGATGGAAGGAACAGGCACACACGTTGAATGTCCTTACCTTCTGCGTTTCAACAATGACGGGCATGCAGAAATAGTTAATTCTATTGACCCTTACGATATGCAGCAAGCAATCTGCAAAAGACTTGGCTATGAGATAAAAGATGAACAGATTTTCTTCTACGATGGCAAGAAACATATCCACACAGCAACAAACCACGTTAAAGACATGGGCAGGTTTGACAACGAAGCAATATGGGTAGGCGAGCAAATCAGCTACGACATAAGCGGCAAGAAACTGAAAGTAAGCTTCACACCTGGAGTGAAATTTGTTGTTGGACAAGTGCTCATCTATGATGATATGCCTACACTCACATCAGAAGTAACCCTAAGCGATGATGGCAGTTTCACTCTCTCCGACATTTCAGAAAACAAAGAATACCCATTCGTTGGCGACTATCTTGACCTTGACAAAACTTCTGATATGAATATTTCCTTACGCGACAACGGAAAATATGTTGTAAAGATTGGCATTTACCGCCTCACGAACCTTGACGACGGCATCGGAATCATGACAGAGGAAGGACTGCAATTCACTGCGACAGATGCTGCAGGCAATCCTATTTCAGGCATTATAACCTTAGAGAACGATACTGCTACCGTTACATTCACAAACTCTACATGGGAATATATCGACAACGGGACACAATTTACCTACACCAGAAAGAACAGCTATAATAAATAAGCATGAAAAGAAATAGGAATATATCAGTTGCAAGTATGATCAAGACACTTTTCTTTGCAGCATTTTGCACAATAATTCTTGTTTCATGCTCAAGCAAGGTTACACATGACCAAATATTCGACAAAGAGTTTGACGGAATAAGACTACTGCCTGCCCCCGACTATTCTGACAGCAGAATGTGGTATGAAAACCTGCATGACAAAAACGGGAACGATGCTGATTTATTCTACATCTGCTCCACCGAGACAACAGACTGGACCGACGATGCTACTGGACAGACTTTCCATTTTGCCGACATCACACGCAACGAGCATCGTTCTGCACTATTAAGCGAGATGGCGGGAGTGGACAGCCTCATCGCTACTGGCTGCAACTTCTATTCCCCATACTATCGTCAAGTCACCATAGACGGACTACTGGCTGACACCATTAACTTTAAAAGCAGGTCGTTTGCCGCATTTCAAGACGTTGAGCATGCATTCAACTATTTTCTAAAACACAAGAACAACAACAGGCCTTTCATTCTGATGGGTTACTCTCAAGGAGGATTTTGCGTATTAGAACTGCTGAAGCGAATGACAGCAGACGTTGCGAAGCGAATGGTTGCTGCCTACATAATAGGATACAAGGTGACTGCAGACGACCTTAAATATCTTTACATAAAACCTGCTACTGGAGCAACCGACATAGGCGTAACCATCTGCTACAATAGCGTAGACTCGCCAGATGCAGAAATTCCGCTATTAAGCAGAGGCTCTGTAATAGGCATAAATCCTGCTAACTGGCACACCAATGCGACCCCTGCGACACTCTGCGATACGCTTACGGCAACACTTGACACAGTTACAAACCTTGTATGCATCAGCGGATACAAAGGCAAAGTAAACAAAATTCCCTACATAGGGCGCAACGGAAACTACCACACCCTTGAGATTCCATTCTATAGCAGGGTGCTTTCGCAAAACATAACAGACCGCATCAATGCTTGGCAAAGATTACACTTACAACACAAATGATAACCTATACATCCAGTTTTTTTCAAATTAATTGAATAAAATTTTCTTAAATATATTTTTTTGTGTATTTTTGCCCCAATCAAAATAAATATCGACAAAAAAACAAATCAGCCTAACAATCAAAACTTAACATTTAAATTGTCACTATACTTATTATATATTATTTTCAGTTACAAATACTTAGTATTAGAATTCAACTTTAATAGATTATGAGAAAAAAATTACTTTTATTTCTTGCTGCATTTTGCACGACCACCATTTTTGCACAGACACGCATAGATTACAACAAATTGTCGCCCAATCTTGTTTGCATTGTCAATCGCCAGATTTACCAGAATAAAAAGAATGTTGCACAACATCATAAAGACAAGAGAGTATTAGCCCTCATTTCACTAACAGACGACAGCTACGCCGATGAGTTCTTCAGCAGTTACGATTGCAGAGTTGAAGACCGCATTGGCAGGATATTCATAGCAAGTATACCTATAAGCAGGATTGCCGAGATGTCACTAAACAAAAAAACAGAACGCATAGAAGCAGAACGGATGCCATATTTAGCTATGGATATAACCCCACAACAAATTAATGCGACACCAATCTACGCAGGAACAGGTCTTACACAGGCTTTCACAGGAAAAGGTGTTGCTGCTGGTATCATTGACTGCTACTTTGATTTCACCCATCCTGCATTCTTAGATAACAATGGAGATACCCGAATAAACTACTTCTATGACTTTCTTTGGAAAAACGAAGACGGAACTTTGGGGCGTGCTTTTGAAACAAAAGAAGAAATATCAAGCCTAAGACACTCACATAACACTTTCAACCAATCGCATGGAACACACGTCACGGGCATCATGGCAGGTTCTGCCGTTAATGGCAAATATCAAGGTATGGCACCCGAATGCGATATTTATCTCGCCGATTTCAACTCGCTACGCGAAGACTTTGAAAATCCTGACAATCAGACATCAGCAGTTATAGTACTTGCCTTCAAGAGAATATTCGACAGAGCAGAAGCTGAAAGTAAACCATGTGTCATAAATCTGAGCAGCTGTGAGAGCATAACGATTAGCCGCCAACGCATTCTTGAGGGAGAAGCCTTGCAGAACCTTGTAGGCCCAGGAAAAATCATTGTTGCAGCATGTGGCAATCAAGGGCACCAGACTGCATACATGGAGAAACCCGCTGGGACAGAAAAAGCTGGCGTCGGAATTGTCAACGGAATAGGAGGTGGAAATATTATAGATATGGATATTGTAACGCCTGCTAATCAGCGAGTGCAATTTGATTTTCTAAGCATAAAGCTTGCCGACCAGCATATAGAAGGAACATTGGTGTTCAACACAGACAGTATTGACTCGCTGGACGGTGACACTTGCTATCTGAAAACCACAGTAAGTACAGGCGATATTGAACTCAAGGTCTATAAAAGCCAATACAAGGATGAACGAGGTAACATTTATCACATTGATGGGAAAATGCCTAATATTGCATACCTAATGCTCTATGGAGCACTATGCCTATTGAGCGGCGACAGCCCTGCATGGATGTACAGCGATCTATTCCTCAGTCCATTCACAAACATCAACGGACTTTCGCAATACAGTTATGCTATGCCTGGCCACTCTGTTTCATGGCCTTCAACGCTTCCTTTTGTGATTGGAGTTGGTGCCACCGGCTATAAATCATCATTTAAGAACATTGACGGCATCGTAAATAACGATTATCTTATGTTCGCGCCTGACAAGACTGGAGAAATTGCTAAATTCTCATCACTCGGTCCGACATTCGACGGATTGACAAAACCAGATGTTGTAGCACCTGGAATGTCTATAAACTCAGCCTACAACAGTTTCTCTGAAAATAAGGAGGGGGAACGCAAAGAGCTAACCGACCAGATTACATACAACGGTAATACATACTACTACATGGCTCAAAGCGGAACAAGCATGTCTTCTCCTGTTGTTGCTGGGACAATAGCACTATGGCTACAGGCAAAACCCGACCTGACGACTGAGGAAATACTTGACGTGTTCGCTCACACTTGCACCCATCCTGAGGAATCGCTCGAATATCCTAACAACACCTACGGCTATGGTCAGATTGATGCCTACAAAGGTCTGCTCTACGTGTTGGACCTGCCAAACTCTATTCCTTCGCTTTCCGACCATCAGCCAAATAAAGCACACTTCCACTTAGGCGGAAGAACACTTCGTATAGACTTCGACGTAGAACCTGACGACAACATCAGCATAACAGTCTATTCGGTTAAGGGAGTGAAAATGGCATCGGCTAAGGGATGTACTATAGACCTCTCTCAACTGCCACAAGGCATATATGCTGTAGAACTAAACACTGGCAAGAAAGAAACATCTGGTTCTACGCTAATCAGACTGGACTAAGCTACATCTGCTCACAATAAAGAAGAAGAGACTGGCTATAACGGCTAGCCTCTTCTTTTTTATATAAATCTATGGTCTTAACATTATTATGAGTTGACGAGTGAACAAACTGATGTTACCCGCCAGAAAAGTCATAGGATTAACTTAACAAATACCACAACCTACAGCAGGAAACTTTCAACAGCCAGACGATAGCTACCTAGTCCAAAACCGCAGATTATGCCACGACAAGCAGGGGCAATGACAGAACGTCGACGGAAGTCCTCACGCGCATTCACATTGGAGATATGAACCTCAACTACTGGCGTGTCTATAGCAAGAATGCAGTCGAGCAGAGCCACTGACGTGTGAGTATAGGCACCAGCATTAAGCACTATGCCATCATACTTCTCGTCAGCCTGTTGCAGACAGTCAATCAGTTCGCCTTCGTGATTGCTCTGAAAATAGTCTATACCAATGTTTTTCATCACGCTACGCAACTCAGCAAGACACTTGTCCATATTGTCGTTGCCATAGACCGCAGGTTCTCTTTTGCCCAACAGGTTAAGGTTTGGTCCGTTTACTATAAGTATCTTCATGTCTGCAAAGATACACATTTTAATTGACAATTAAGAGATTAAGCAATTAGAAATTTACTCAACTCTGCAAACTTTGGCTTTGTCAAGTTCGTTTTAAGGTCTTCGTGGCAATTCTCTCTGAGGTGGTAGGGCGAGATTAGCAAACCTTTAAAATTACTTCAATTATTCTGCTTTCAATAATCCTTTCTGTACTTACAACCACTAAAAAAGGCAGTTAAACATATTTAAGCAGAATAAACTTGCATATAAACAAAAATTGCATACTTTTGTGCAGATATATTCTTAATTCTTATGAAACACCTATCCTTACTATTGCTCCTCTCAGCCACGCTCACATCTTGCGGACTGATAGAGATTAACGGCATCAGCTATAGCGGACTGAGCAAAGAGAGCAAAGAGCGCATACTGAAATGCGACAAACCTATTGACTGCCTGAGCTGTGACGGTAATGTCTATCAGATTAGTGCACAACAACTGAAAGAGCATTTGCAGAAACACGAGAACGTAATACTTTACCAGTATCTTTCTTATTGCAGCAACAAAGACTGCATAAGTCCATACGCTGCGGAGAAAATAAGCAACATATTTGGTTTTGACTTCTGCATCGTGGCAGATTCTTACGACTATCTTTTCCTGACTGACGACATTAAAGCACCTATGCTGATACCCGACCACGAACTATATAAGACGCAGAAAATTGGAAAGCTCAATCGCCGTTTCTATGACGAACTGACTGGAGTTACTAAAGAAGAGCGCGGCTACAACAGATTCTTCTATTTCAGGCGTGGTGAATATGTCTGCTCATACGGCAGTCTGAAAGAAGCGCAGTATGTTCTTAGGAAGAACTATGATGAGAGAACAAGCAAGATGCTTGATGATTTCTTTAAATAAAAAAACTATCGCAGAAGCAAATAAAGATATTCTGAAACAGCAGTCGTCTTACATAAAGATGGCTGCTGTTTTTCTTTCTTCACATCACATAAGAAAGCAAAAATAAAGGCAAGAACAAGTATGAAAAATTTTGACAAAATGCCTTATTTTTGAAGAAAAAACATCCTCCGTAATCTGTTAAAATTCTCCTGCCTTCATAGTTATCCACCAACCTGATTTTACACGTTTAGAAAAGAAAATCTCTGCAAATACCTATCATTCAGCGATTTGCAAAAGGCGGAAAAACGATAGGTATCGTCTCGAAATGCGAAAGGTGCCCTTTCGCACTGTCATATGTGATGGTTGACCATGTCAAACGTATCGTTTCGCACTGTCATATGCCACATATCGCAAACGCTAACAAACCTTTCAATCGTGAACATCGGTTAAAATTATTCACAACCTTTAAGTATATTGATTAACAACTTCATGGATTTTAAGTTTTAAGCGTGCCAAACTAAAAAATCAATAAATAGTTCCAGTACCCTTTATCGTTCCCGTTTTTTATTATGAAATATTTTGACAAAATGAGTTTTAAAAGTCAAAAAAAATCCGCTAATCTATCAGATTTTTCAACGCTAAAATTAACTTTACCTGAGCTGGTATTTAAGATTGAGATTAAACTTAAAGTTAAGGGCACGTTAATTATCAATTTTCAATTGTTAATTATCAATTAAATTAGTATCTTTGCACCTATTAAGTCAAATTTGAAACTAAATGCAAAGCCTATAGACACAAAGTAAAGAAATGACATGAACAGCACTGCATAGATTCAAGTTTCATAGAAATAGAAGGGTGTGGTGCGCCCAAATCCAACGCAATAATGAGAAACGAAGCAAATAAAAAAACGAGCAAGGAAGAAGACCTGCCGCCACTGCTGAAATCATTCAGAAGATACCTGAAGTTGCAGAAAGGTTTTTCGCCAAACACAATAGAAGCCTACATGAACGATGTGGGCAAGTTGCTGTCGTTTCTCAACGACAACAATGTCAAGCCGCAGGCAACTACGCTGGAGCATTTGCAGAACTTTGCTGCCGAGTTGCACGACATGGGCATAGGCCCGCGCTCACAAGCAAGAGTGCTAAGCGGCGTTAGAACATTTTTCAAGTTCCTCACTATTGAAGGCGAAATAGAGCAAGACCCTACCGAGTTGCTTGAATCGCCGCAGCAGGGCAAGCACCTGCCCGAAGTCTTATCTACCGAAGAGGTAGACATGATTGAGTCTGCCATCGACCTAAGCAAATGGGAGGGACAACGCAATCTGGCTATCATAGAAACCCTCTTTTCGTGCGGTCTGCGCGTAAGTGAACTGGTCAACCTGAAACTTTCCAATCTTTTTTTCGAAGAACACTTCCTTAGGGTAATGGGCAAAGGCAGCAAAGAGCGCCTCGTGCCAATATCAGACAGGGCAATAAAGGAAATAGAACGCTGGTTTGAGGACCGCAATTCCATGAAAATAAAGGCAGGCGAGGAGGACTACATCTTCCTGAACAGGCGCGGTGCTCACCTCACTCGCACCATGATTCTGATAATGATAAAACAGTATGCACTGGCTGCGGGAATAAGGAAAACCATCTCACCGCACACGCTGCGCCACTCATTTGCAACGGCACTGCTCGAAGGTGGAGCCGACCTGAGAGCCATTCAGGCAATGCTCGGACACGAACACATTAAGACCACCGAGATATATATGCACCTCGACACCCACACCCTGCGCGAGGAAATACTGCTCCACCACCCACGAAACAAACGAAAATAGGTCGGTGAGGCTAAAAAAAACTTAAATATATTTATAATTTTCGTAATAAAAAGCGTTTCTCTTTTTTCGTTATTATTATATAAAAATAATTATTTACCTTTGCAAGGTTGTTTTTTGTCTGCAATAAAGCACAAAGACACTATCACTAAGAAACGCTAATTAAGATAATATTACATTAAGGAAATCACAATCCAGAATAATACTTTAATTAACTAAAATAACAATCATGAAACTAAAAAGATTTCTCATTGCAGGCTTGCTACTCGTTGCAGCAATGGTACAAGCTCAGCAAATGCCTGATCTTCCTATGGATCCGGCTGTACGCACGGGAAAACTTGACAACGGTCTGACTTACTACATTCGTCAGAACGGATGGCCTGAAAACCGTGTTAACTTCTACATTGCACAGCGCGTTGGTTCTATACAGGAGAACGACGAGCAGCGTGGTCTGGCTCACTTCCTTGAGCACATGGCATTCAATGGTTCAGAGAACTTCCCTGGTAACGACCTCATCGAGTTCACTCGCTCACTCGGAGTTGAGTTCGGAGGCGACCTGAATGCATACACTGGCATCGACCAGACAGTCTACAGAGTGTGCAACGTGCCTTCTGCACGCATTGAAGCACTCGACTCTTGTCTGCTCATTCTTCGCGACTGGTCTTGCGGCCTGCTGCTCGAAGAAGACGAGATTCACAAGGAGCGTGGCGTCATCCACGAAGAGTGGCGTCTGCGCACATCACCAATGATGCGTATGCTTGAGCGCAACCTCGAAGACCTCTATCCTGGTTCTAAGTATGGCAAGCGCATGCCTATCGGTAAGATGGAAATCATAGACAACTTTGCTCCACAGGTTCTCCGCGATTACTATCACAAGTGGTATCGCCCAGACAATCAGGCTATCATTGTTGTAGGCGACATCGACGTTGACCGTACAGAAAAGAAAATCAAGGAAATGTTCAGCAACATTCCTCTCGATCCTAACGCAGAGCAGGTTGTAGCAGAGCAGGTTCCAGACAACAAAGAGCCTATCATCATCGTAGACAAGGACAAAGAGCAGCAGATTACTCTTGTAGAAATCATGTTCAAACACGACGCTACAGAGAAAGAAGCAAAGTCTAACATGATGTATCTCGTTGAGGAATATGCAAAGAACATGGCTGTGGAAATGCTCGACCAGCGTCTAACCGAGAAAGGTCTTGAACCAGACTGTCCTTATCTGCAAGCTGGATGCGACGACGGAAACTTCTTCCTCGCTTCTACTAAGGATGCTTTCCAGATGAATGTTGTACCAAAAGAAGGTCGCACAGAAGAAGCACTCGCTGCTGCTTATCGTGAGGCTCTGCGTGCTGCCCAGTTCGGTTTCACTGCTACAGAATATGCCCGCGCTAAGGAGGAATACCTCAGCCGTCTTGAAAAGGCTTACACTAACCGCAACAAGATGGACAACAGCATCTTCGGTGATGCTTGTCGCGACCACTATCTTGAGAACGAACCAATACTTGACATCGAGACTGAATACCAGATGATGAGCATGCTCGTTCCTCAGATTCCTGTTGAAGTAATCAACCAGATTCTTCCAGAACTCGTAAGCACTACTGACGAAAACCTCGTTATCTTGTGCTTCAACCAGGAAAAGGAAGGCATAACTTATCCTACAAAAGACACATTCCTCAGCGCAATCAATGCTGTTCGCGGCGAAAAGCTTGAGGCATACGTTGACAATGTTAAGGACGAACCTCTCATGACCAAGATGCCAAAGAAAGGCAAGATCAAGAGCGAGCGCATGGTTAACGAACTCGGTTACAAGGAACTTACACTCTCTAACGGTGCTAAGGTCCTGCTCAT
Source organism: Prevotella sp. (assembly GCA_017627765.1). Lineage (GTDB taxonomy): Bacteria > Bacteroidota > Bacteroidia > Bacteroidales > Bacteroidaceae > Prevotella. The sequence continues at coordinate 26,262 of JAGAGD010000014.1, forward strand.
GAAGACCGACTATAAGGATGATCAGGTTCTGATGACAGCTGTTTCTAAGGGTGGTGCTTCACTCTATGGCGAGGCTGACTATATGAACACAGCTCTTGCTGGCGCAATAATCCAGTCAAGTGGTCTTGGAAACTTCGACAACTCTCAGCTCGACAAGGCTCTTGCTGGTAAGCAGGCAAGCGTAAGCTTCAACCTCTCTAACCTCCACGAAAGTGTAAATGGCAACTGCGTTCCTAAAGATCTTGAGACTATGATGCAGCTCACCTACCTCACTTTCACTAACATCAAGAAAGACGAGAAGGCTTACCAGACTCTCTACAATATGCTCGAAAACGGTCTGAAGAACAGAGACCTCTCTCCTGACGTGGCTTTCTCTGACTCTCTGACAATGACACTCTACGATCGCAACCCACGCTACAAGTCTCCTACTGTTGCTGACTTGAGCAAGATTAACTACGATCGCGTTCTGCAAATTGCTAAAGAACGTCTTGCTAACGCTGGCGACTTCACATTCGCTTTCGTTGGTAACTTCGACGAGTCTACTCTCCGCCGCCTCATCGAGCAGTACATTGCTTCACTTCCAGGAAACGCTAAGAAGAAGGAAAACTGGAAGCCAGTTACAACATACCATCAAGGAAATGCTGTGAACAACTTCACACGCAAGATGGAAACTCCTAAGGCTAACGCTTACATGTACTGGTATAACAACCAGGTTCCTTACACTCTCGAAAACGCAATCAAGGCAAGTGCAGCAGGACAAGTTCTCGAAATGGTATATCTGAAGAAGATTCGTGAGGATGCAAGTGCTGCTTATTCTGCAAGTGCTTACGGACAGGCTGTTTGCGGTCTCGACGTTCCAATGAACATGATTGTTGGTGTTTGCCCTCTCAACCCAGAAAAGGCTGAACTTGCAACACAAATCATGCGCGACGAGGCTAAGGCTATGTGCACAACCGTTGACGCTGAAATGCTGAAGAAAGTTAAGGAAGCAATGCTCAACAAGTATGAAGAAAACGGAAAGCGCAACGGCTACTGGATGGGCTTGATTACCGACTTTGACGAGCTCGGCATCGACCGTTACAATGGATACAAGGACATTGTAAACGCTCTTACACCTGAGTCTATCTCTGCCTTCATGCGTGATGTAATCTTCGCAGGTGGTAACTCTGTAGAAGTAATCATGCTCCCAGAAACTGAGAAATAATTATTTCACTAATAATAATTGCCTAAGAAAGGAGGTAAACTGAATCAATGGTTTACCTCCTTTTTAGGTTTCTGATATTTATGGATTATTTATCTTATAAAAGAATATACACACTCTATACGTAATCACCACATCATCTTCTATGTTTAGTTCATTCCATAGGTATGTACGCTGGTGGCTTGCGCTGAAGGAAGATAGTTGATTCCCCACCAGCACATTTGCAGAAGGATAAACGAGAAGAGCAGACACCAAAGAGAAATGACGGTGTATTTGTGGTTTGTCAGCCGAAGGTGGATATATAGCAGATATGCCATCCATGTGGCGGCAGCCCATGTTTCTTTCGGGTCCCACGACCAATAGTGTCCCCATGCCTCTTTAGCCCATAACGCTCCGAAGAGCATCCCGATGGATAAGAAAGCCCACCCCACATCAACCATGTTGTCGGTTATCTCCATCTCGTTATCGCTCGGCTCGGTTTTCTTTACAAACAGCAGATATACAGCCATTACTGTTGCAGCACCAAGCATGGCATAAGCAAACATATAGACAATGACGTGTGGTGCAAACCATGCACTCTGCAACGCAGGCATAAGTGCCTTTGTGTGGATTTCAGGCTTGAAAAGATTTACGCAGATGAAGACAACTGCAAGTACAGTGCTGAAAGACAAAATCCACTTATATCGCCAACGGGTGTAGGTGATGAGTCCTGCTAAGGGAAGGAAAAACGAATACCAAAGACGGGTCTCCCCCATCGTGCGCATTGGCGGCCGCTCAAGCGTTATCCACAGCAACATGATATAGGCGAAAAAGACAAGCAGACCAAGTGAAGTTAAGCCTATAGCGATGCTTCTTCGGTTCTTCCATGCCGCAAATGCAGCAAAAGTCCACATTGCGACTGATACTAAAGCAAACCAGATGAAATTATCCCAGAGTTTCATTTTTCTTTTCCTTTTCTTCTTTGTGACACAATAAATACGAGTGCAGAACCAACAAGCAGCATGTATATTCCCACGTAAACAACTGTCATCCAAGAGTCGTTGACTACTTCAAAAACACTCATCTGACTCATAACCCCTGCCTCATAGTCGTAGCCATACTGATAGATTTTCCAACCATCCACAGTCAGAGGCATGTTCACTTCTATAACAGCATGAATATTCTTCCCGCTCTTTGTCAGAACCTGAACGTCAGAGGCAAAACGCTTTGGCATGCGCTGTTCTATAGAGTCGCCCTCCCATTCTTCCAGAATAAACTTGTTCAATTCTATAGCTAATGGCAGTTCAACGATATTCTGCTGCTCGTTTAACGCCCTCCACTCAGGTTCACCAACGACTGTATATATCTTCAGCCGTTTCATGTCTGCACTTCCAAGCGTACCAGCAACAACAACGATAAAAAGACCGATATGGCAGACAAGCGAGGGCAACATGTAGAAACGTTGCGACAAAGGCATTTCGCTTCTAACAAGCCGAATAATCTGCACTATGGCTATCTCGCCTACAATGACTGACATCCAAAGATAAGACAAGACAAAGGGCCAGAACGAGAGCATCTTGCTTATCCCCAATGGGTCTATAGGGTCTGCTGTTGACGAAACCTGCCGTGTGAGTCCCATCACTACCGTCAGCACAACAGCGTAGAAAAGTGCTGGCACGGCAGCCTGTGGCGTAGTAATCCATCGGAAGAAATATAACTTACTGCGGAAATATGCCATAACAACGAGTGCCCCTACTAATAAAACTATTGCAATAAGGTTGGCTGGAAAGGCAAACAAATCCCAACAAACAGGACCTACAGTCAACTGCAACATCAGTCCGCTCAGCAACAAGCCTCCGCCTATTGCAAATCCTTCGGCAAAACCCCAAGTCTTTTTCCACATAATCAATGACTATATAAGAACAATAAAAACAAAAGAGAGTCAAGACTATAGACATACCTACTCTGCGTTCTTCCGATGACTACAGTCTTAACTCCCCCTACTTATTCAATTATAGAAACAATTTTATGATATTTCCTAAAGCGAAATCAACTTACCTTTCTTCTTCGCATCGTCAATCCACTTCGGAACGATAGCCTGCAAGAAACGCTGCTTCTTGTCCATCAGTTTCGCCATGTCAAGACCAATATAGGCCTGTGCCTTTGCCTTAGTAGATATGTCTGGCATAGGCACTTCACCAGTAAATCCATGACGGGCAAGCACTTTAGCAATGCGCAGACGAGCCTGCTGAGCATAGTCAACGCTGTGGCTCAATATGCGTGTAACCTCCTGCGGAGCATGGAACGTAGCACCATGACTTGCTATAGCAAAGTCCCAGCGCCACTGGCTCTTGCGCAGCAAGTCTTGAATAGGTTTCATTTCGGCTTCGGTAGCACCCTTGTCAATGGCAAACTTAGCCTCGATGTGGGCTGTAGCCAGTTCCTTCTCGGCGCGGTTTCTCACCTCAATGCATTTCTCCTGCCGCTCATATACATTCTGGCGCAACACTTCAGCATCCTGACGGTGGCAGGTCTGACAAGTGCGATCTATGTTGGCAAGAGGCGACATGATATGATGGTCGGTAAACTTCACTCCGCCCTCCTGCTTGTAAGGCATGTGGCAGTCGGCACACGAAACACCGCGCTGTCCGTGAATACCCATCTTTGATATTTCATATCCAGGATGCTGGGCCTTCAGTATAGGAGTCTTTGACAGAGGATGAATATAGTCGTAGAAACCGATTGAGTCGTAGTAGGCCTCAATATTCTCAACAGTAAGCCCCTTGTCTTGCGGGAACATCAAGTAGTCAGTCTCCTTGTTGAAATAATATTCTGTATGACACTGCGCACAAACCAGCGAGCGCATTTCCTGATGGGAAGCTTTCTTGACATCCATTCCACGACGAGCCCAAGCCTCATAGAGTGCAGGACGTGCAGGACGAAGGTCCATCGTGCGGGCGTCGTGACAGTCGGAGCAACCTATAGTATTGTGGATTTCATGACCTAGTTCGCTCCATCGTGCGTGATAGAAATTGCCTATTCCCATTTCGCGCATCATGCGTGGCACGTCAGGTCCCTTGCAAGTCCAGCACGTAGCGGGCTGCATGTCGGCATCGCCATCAATGCCTGGATTGCCCGTACGCAGAATCTTGCGCATGTCATCAATGGCATGCTTGTGTCCACGTGGAGTATTATAGTGGCGTGAGAAAGCATATCCAGCCCACAGAATTACCATTTCGGGACGTTCTTCGAGCACGTCAACCTCCTGTGAAGAATTATACTTACTAACAAACGAAGTATCTTCAGTCATCGACCAAGTCTCGTATTCGCGAGGATAGTCGGCCTTGAACTTCTCGTTTTGTGCAACAATCGAGTCGGTGAATACGTTTCGCTTGTTGTTGAACACACTCGCTACTTCGGCTCTTCGCTCAAGCAGCGAACTGACTACGAGCCCCAGCAGAAAGACAGCAACCATGCTGCCCCCGAAGATGAGCCAGCCCTGCCAACGTTTCAATTGTTTTGCCATATTGTTTGTTGTTTTTTAATGTTTCTGTGATAAATGTTTTCTTGAATAATCCTAAAGAGTTTCGAGACATTCCTTTTCTATTTTCCCGCAATCTTCTGCAACCACTCAGGCACAGGGCTTTGGGGCAAAGGAGTCTGACTTTCGGCAGCAGGTGTCGAAGATAGAGAGTTCATTCCTCCGTGCGGCACGTTTCTGTGACAGTCCCAACATGCCATTCCCTCGCCAGTCTTAGCCATCATGTAGTCAATACGTCCTGTCTTTACAAACTCCTGATTCAGCTGGGTGTGGCAGCGAATGCAGTTGTCCATTATCACCTTTGCGCTTGCATCTTCAGCCATTATAGCCTGACGCTCTGACTTGGAGAGGAAATAGGCAACGTGTTTCATTCCGTCCATTCCCTTAAACAAGTATTTCCTGACCATGTTCTGGTGAGGAACATGGCAGTCGTTGCAAGTAGCATCACGGCCATGAGACGAGTGTGACCACGTAGCGTAGTAGGGAGTCATTATGTGACAGTTGACGCATGCTGCCGGGTCGTCGGCAAGATAGGTATGCATGCGAAGCAAATAGAGGAACAATAAGCCTAAACCAACGAAGACACCGCAACACAGCAGCAATCCGACTCGCTGACGATAGTTAAGCCGGCGACCGAAGTCTTTTAGTTTCTTCATCGCTTTTGACAACATAATTATTATAAGGTTTTGTTCGCTTAATAAGTCTTCCTCATAGAAAGAAAACAACTTTCATTATGTTCGCAAATATACATAAATTATATTACAATATGCAACTTTTTCGCGCTTTTTTGTAAAAAATATTAATACTTATCGCCTTTTCTATATCTTAAAAGCAATATTTATGCAGAACTATCTTGACATGACAAACTACATCTGAAAATGTTTTGCAAAGAAAACACGAAAAAGGCGCAAGCCCACTATGGAGCTCGCGCCTTCACCTAACATTATTATGAAGAGAAAAAAAACTATTCAACTACAACCTTTACAGTCTTGCCATTGCTCAGTCTTACGATGTTTACACCCTTCTGAGGAGCATTAAGCTGGCGACCGTCAAGAGAATAGCGTGCCACTTCGTGAGCATCGCCCTTGTTAATGTCAGTGATTGAAGTCTCTGAAGTAACAATATGTTTAGCATCAGCATTGATAATTTCGCCTCTTGAAGAATTATAGAGCAGGGCAATAACCTTGATGTTGTCTGGGTTTTGCATAACCTTGTTTCCTACAAGGCTGAATGTTGTTTCATGAGACTGAACAGCATCCTTAACGATAGGAGAAGTGATAGAGCCACTCACGCCATTAAGAGCATTTTGTGCTGCAATGAGAACGTGGTTATACTCAAGACCTGCGACACGTTTTCCGCCATTAATAAACTTCAACATTCCCTCAACATCATGGAAATAATCCGAGCCTTTATAATCATAATAGGCGTTAGATTGCGCCCAGGCACTGCCGCCACCAGTCAGTCCGTCTTCGGTCAGAACATAGATAACGCTATAAGGCGCATCATCACGGTTTAAGAAGAACTTAGACTCTGACCTTACGTTGATTTCTGTTTTTTCCTCATTAGCCCAAACGCCTATTACATCGATTCTGCCTTCTACAGGCTTAGCCAGTTCTTCGTCGATAACTTCTGGAATATTGAACTTTCCATTAATGTTGTCACCACAATAAGCATCGGTCTCACGATAACGGTTTACATAAGCAGCAGGGAAGCCTCCGACAGTAGAAATAAGATCAGAATAGTCTGCAACCTGCATTGGCTCTGAAGCGCCTGCTCCTGGCCAGTGAACTGCTATTCCAATGAAGCTGTCAGGATATCTGTTTGGCAGCTCGTCCATAGCAACCATGCCACGAGGACACCACTGGCACCATGTTCCGGTATACTCTTCCATAACAACCTTGCGGTTTGGAGTCTGAGAGACTGTAAGCAGTTTGCCTTCTGCAGGCTTTGTACCCATTCTGTTTTCAACACCATTTACCTTAGTAATCTTAAACTGTTTTTCCTGAACGATTGGCTCGCTTGCAGCAGCGAATGGCAGCGTAATCGATGTTGCAGCATTTAACAAATTGAAAGGTATAGCAAAGTCATAGTGCTGTTCTTCTCCGTCAACACCATCGGTAGTTATAATGTAGTCGATGCTTGAAATACTTTTTCCGTTATTGAACAAAGGAATCTCCACATCAACACTGCCATTAATCAAAGCAACATGCTCTCCAAAGTTCAACGGTGTCACAGCATTTTCTGGGAAATCGCCTTCCATAACAGCCTGAACACTCAGGTTTCCATAATTTTCTGTCTTAACATCATACCATCCTTCACCTTGTCCGAGATTGCCATAGATATATGTAGGATATCTGTTGGTACCCTCACTGACAAGTGAAAGAGGATAACTCTCATAGGCCTGAGTGTCGTCAAGCTGAGTATAGTCAAATCCCATGAGAATACCATCAAGCCCTTCTGTATTTAGAACTGGCTGATTGTCGAGGACAACATCGGTCCATCCTGTTGTAGCCGAAGCTACATTCTGAGAGACTATCTCCTCACCTATTCCTCCACCTTCATTGATAAGAACGACAAACACGCGCGATGCACCGATAGGCTGGCACAGACCGAAGCGTATTGCCACAAACTTTGTTCCGTTGTAGGTTTTCAGATAGTCAGCAGGAAGGAATATGGCTGCTCTCAAGGTGCCAGGAAAATTTGGCAGACCAATTCCATCGTCAGCGGCAGCCAGCGAGTTGGATGTATATCCTCCCATAAGAGCCTGATTAGCCCCTACTTCAATTTTGCGAGGAGCATTCTGTTTCTTGTCCTTAAACGACTGTGCAGCCTTTTGTTGCAATACGCCCACAGGAGCCTTCTTCACCTGAGAAATGACTTGTGCCGAAACGTTTAATGACATAAATGCCACAGCAACGAAAAGTAAAATCTTTTTCATACGCATTTTAAAGTTTAATTTGTTTTCCCTTTTTCTGAGATTTATGAGTCTCGATGCCCATCGTTTTCTGACAAATCTTTTTTTACTCTGATTGACATAAGGCATTGCAGACTGTTATTCTTCCTTATAGTTGATATTAAAACAAATAGTGTTTGTTTTGCGTGTAAATTTACGTTTTTATTTCGAACAACACAAAATAAAATCAGTCAAGACTCCCATTTCTTAGCACTTCTATTCGCAGGCTAACTCAGAGTAAGACTAAGAAAGGATTAATCTCTTTGTATCAGCAGGCTTAAAGCATAAAACGGCAACAAAGAAAAAGCCATCTCAAGCACAAAGAAAAGTGACTTGAGATGGCTTCCTATTATTTTTCTATGTTATAGCACCCGCAACAAAAACGGCATCTTGCAGCATCTAATTACGAGTATACAACTGTTCATGTCAGACTATTATCTTTATTTCATCATCTTTTTAGTCTTTGTCTGAGTTCCATCCTCGAATGTTGTAACAACAATGTTCATTCCCTTGAATGGACGATCAGAAACCTTGCCTGAAATATCGAAGTACTGAATGCTGCTTACTTTCTTGCCGTCTACTTCTCTGATGCCAGTCGCATCGCCGTCAACAACCTTGCTTGCACGAGCAAGAGTTATTTCTTTCTGGTTAGACCATGTTGACTCGCTGCCGTCGGTATAAAGCGCCTTAACCTTGAACTGATAGGTATTGCCTGCAGAAAGGTTGGTCAGAGTGTAGTAAGTGTTAGTGATTCCAGTGATTTCACGTGCGCTTGAAGATGGTGCACGCATAGGAGCATTAGCCGTTGCAGTAATGTCGCCAGCATAGATTTCTATTGAAGAGATAGCAGGATAGTTGCTGCATGTCAGCTTCAATTGCTCTACGCTTGCAGCATCGAGTACGTAAACAATAGTGCTTGCGGTGTAGTAATTAGAAACAGTTGCTGTTGCTGCATCACCGCTTCTGAGTGCTGCAACCGTGATGCTTGGCGTGTTATAGTAAGAAGAGAATGGTTTTGCAGTGATAACAACAGAAATCTTGTCATAACCTTCTGGCATTGTGTATGTCTTTGTCTTGATATAGTCGCCAGAGATTACTGTACCTGTTCCGATGTAGAGGTATCTTCCGCAAGTCCACCCTGAAGGCAGATACTTGCTATAGCTTCTGTAAACATTTGAATAACTCCACCAGCTATAAACAGCCTTGTAGTTGCTGAAGTTGGCTGTCTGCAAAGAAACAGGGTCGAGGTCGGTAATAGGTGTGTCTGGCTCATCTGGTTCTACAGGATCGTCTGGCTCGTCTATTTCGTTGACAATCTCGTTAAGCCACAGGGTGTAGCTCTTAACGTTTGCCTTGTCGGTATTGTCTGTCCACTGTGCACGGAACGAAGTTTCAGTGATATTCACAGCATCCTGCATTTCTGGAGTATAAGTAACAATCTGTGGATTTACTGCACTACCAGAGAGAGAAACCTTTACAGATGTTGCCCCTGTTGAACCCAACGTAACTGTTCCGCTGTAGTTTCCTGCTGCTGTAGGCTTGAACGTAACGGTGAATGTTACGCCACCAGCGGCAGCAGTCGCTGTTGCAGAAGTCTTGTCAATAGTGAATGCACCGCTATTGTCGCTCAATGTTGCAGAAACATTACCCTTAAGATTTTCGCCTGTTACCTTAAATGTCTTCTTTACAGATGTGCCTTTCTCAACGCTGCCGAAGCTAAGCGATGTAGGAGTTGCAGTGAGAACAGGTGTAGCTACTGGTGTTGTACCTTTCACATACCAGAAAGAGACTGTTCCGTCGCTATTGATTGTGATATCAGTTACAGGTTTGTCCATTGTTCCTGCGCCACCAGTCTTTGAAGCAAGGCTTCCGCTACTCGTCATGTTGAGTTTAGAAGCAGGAATAGACGTCTTTGTGAACGCCTTATTGGTCTGTCCGAACAAGTCGGTTGTCTCGTTGTTCATGCTGCAAGTGTTGTCGGCAGGGATGATTGTAAACAGCTGCACTGCCTTATTGTTAACTGTGTTTGCGCTCCATCGGTCGGCAACATAAGTAACATGGGTTATCATCAGGCCCTCGTCTGGGATATACTTATCCCATCCCTGCTGCTGACGGTTTTCGAGAATGAAGTATTCGTTAGGATTCAACGGACTGGTTATCTTAACCGCCTTGTCGGTCTGGATGTTCTTCTGATTGAAGATAGGGAGAGTGTATTGTGTGTTTTCCTCTGGAGCAATATAGTCAATCCAGCCCATGAAGTTCTTTTCGTATGCGCTGTAGCCTATAGGGGTATAGCCGTTGTTGTTGTAGCTTCCATAGTCCATCAGGCTCCATGAACCGATGCCATAGTATCCGTAGCTGTAGGTTGTCTCATAGAAATCGGGAAGACCGAGACAGTGAGAGAACTCATGGCAGAATGTACCTATACCGTCAATCTTTGTGCCACTGTCGCTCGAACCGTTAATCTCATTGAATACGGCAAAACGGTCAATCTTGGTGTTGTTTCGTGTTCTGGCACCGCTTCCGTCTCTATAGTATGCACCTGCTGACAGAGTCCACTGGCATGGCCACACAGCATCGCTTACGCTTGAAGCCTGAGCCTCGCCTACACCAGCATAAACAACGATGCAGACATCTGCCTCGCCGTCGCCGTCGTTGTCATACTTAGACCAGTCAATGTCGTTGCCAGCCTTGTCAATAGCATCGCCAACCATTCTGGCTACGCCCTTGTCATTGCCGCCACTATTGCCTCCGTAAGTAGCACGAGTGTTATTCAATGTGTAAATTCCGTATACATCAAACTGAGGTTTGTACTTGCCGTTTGACTGGTCGGTAAAATATTGGCATACACTTGTTGAGCCGCTTGTGTATTGCGAAACGAATGTAGCCTTAGAGTTAGACATTTTCTTGTCTGAATATTGTACGAGGATTATAGGGATGCGAGGCGAGCCCACTGTAGGAACCTGTGTTGCACCTACCTTGCGAGGCGCCTTCGCTCTTGCTGAATTTCTTCTTTCCTGACTGGCTTTTGTCTGGATTGCAGCCATTGTCAAGTTGTTTTTCTCGGCATTGAGAAACTTAATCTCCGCTTCGTTGCGGTCTTTCTGGTTGTGCGCCATCACATTTGTCAGTCCGGTGGCATTACGATAATAAAAGTCACCGTTGGCAGCCTTTCCAACTGTCACGCCGTCGCTGGTTACAAAACTGTGATGGAACTCGTCACCAACCATCATTACTGTAATTTTCGATCCGTCACTCTGAGTAATCGTCAGTGGATTTCTTTTTGCTGGAATAGCCATAAGACTGGTTGCTGCAAAAAGACTTAAGCATGATAATAAAACTTTTCTCATAACGCTAAGTTTATTAAGGTTAAAAATGATTAGTTGCACAAAAGTAAAGAAAATAATTATAATTTGCAAGTAAAATAACGAAAAATTTTATAATTTTCATAAATTCAAGCGAAATAAGTGTCATTATATAACAAAAGAAAGCAAAATAATTGCAATTAAAAAATATTTGAAAAATAAAATGAAACAACTCTAACAAAGACAAGTTAAGAGCAGAGAGAAATGCCGTAACCTGCACTCCCGACGGCAAAGAAAGAAAACTGGCACTGCTAATTTTTCCTTAAAAAGGTGACGCCTTTATATAAAATAATGTGTAATTGTTTCGCTGAATGAAAAAATTGCACTACCTTTGCACACGAAAAGTCAGAAAAACACGACAAAAACATATTAACGTTAATAAAATGGCATACAAAAGAATGACGGCCGCAGAAGCCGCCGCATTGATCAAAAACGACGAGAATCTGGCTCTTAGCGGATTTACCCCAGCAGGTTCTCCAAAGGCAGTAACAAGAGAGTTAGCAAAAATTGCAGAAGCAGAACACGCAGCAGGACGTCCTTTCAAAGTAGGACTCTTCACTGGCGCAAGCACTGGTCAAAGCACCGACGGTGTTCTGACACTCGCTAATGCTATCAAGTATCGTGCTCCTTACACGACAAACGGCGATTTCCGTAAGAGCGTTAACGCAGGTGAGATTCCTTATAACGACCTTCATCTGAGCCACATGGCTATGGAACTTCGCTATGGATTCATGGGAGAAGTTGACTGGGCTATTCTCGAAGTCTGCGACATCGAAGAAGGCGAAACAACCTGCAAGGCTTATCTGACAGCAGCAGGCGGTATCAGCCCTACAGCAGCTCGCCTTGCTAAGCACGTTATCCTGGAGCTTAACTCTTTCCACAACCCTAACGCTAAGTTCATCCAAGATGTTTACGAACCAGCCGACCCACCTCTCCGCCAGCCTATTCCAATCATCAATGTAGGCGACCGCATCGGTAAGCCTTATGTTGAAATTCCTCGCGAGAAGATTGTTGGTGTGGTTGAATGCAACCTCCCTGACGAGGCACGCGGATTCAAAGACAGCGACCCAACAACCGACACAATCGGACACTTGGTAGCAGAATTCCTTGTTAACGACATGCATCGCGGAGTAATTCCTTCAACATTCCTGCCTTTACAGAGTGGTGTAGGTTCTACTGCTAACGCTATTCTCGGCGCACTCGGCAAGGACAAGAACGTTCCTGACTTCAATGTCTACACCGAAGTTATTCAGGATGCAGTCATCGGCATGATGCTAGAAGGACGTGTTAAGGATGCCTCTACCTGCTCTCTGACCGTAAGCAACGACTGCCTGATGCAGGTTTACGACAACATGGACCACTTCAAGGACCACCTGACAATCCGTCCTTCTGAAATAAGCAACAACCCTGAGGTTATCCGCCGACTGGGCGTTATCGCTATCAACACAGCTATCGAAGTTGACCTCTATGGCAACGCTAACTCTACTCACATCTGCGGAACTAAGATGATGAACGGTATTGGTGGTTCTGGCGACTTCGAGCGCAACGCTTATATTTCTATATTCACTTGCCCTTCAACTGCTAAGGGTGGACTCATTTCTTCAATCGTACCTTTCGTTTCACACCAAGACCACTCTGAACACGACGTTAACGTAATCGTTACAGAGCAAGGTGTTGCCGACCTCCGCGCAAAGAACCCAATCCAGCGTGCTGAGTGCATCATTGAAAACTGCGTTCATCCAGACTATAAGCAGCAGCTCTGGGACTACCTGAAGCTTGCTAAGGGCGGACATACAAAGCACTGTCTGACTGCTGCATTTGCTATGCACGACTCTCTCGCACGCAAGGGCGACATGCGTCTTACTGACTTCGCAGAATACGTTAAGTAAGAAGAACGCAGCAAAAGCGAACAATACAATTTGTGAAATCATAAGAAAGTTGAATGCGGCAGCCTTATTGCTGTCGCAAAAGAAACAGAGAGGGAACGCTGAGCGATTCAGTTGTTCCCTCTCTTTCATTTATTTACCAGTTGACAAGTGAACGAGTTAGCAAGTTAACAGCTGACGAGTTGACAAGCAAATATCATTTGATGAAAGCTGCCACGATATGACAGAGGAGTGTGTTTTCCACGACACCACCGCAGCTATGATGATTAGTGATAAAAGAATTACTATCGGCTACTGCTTGATTTACATTATTTCTATAGCAGGAAGTTGCAAAAATATAATAAAAGAATGACGGAAAAACACATATTTAAATATTTTTTTGTACTTTTGCAACCTCTTTTCCGACTTTCCCTTTATATAAGTCAAAATTATTATTTAGGAAGGTAAGACAGAAAAGAGTGGCTTTTAGTCATATTTTTATTTTCGAAATCATAAAAACATTATTTTAGAAAGCGTATGAAGATTTTAGTTCTCAACTGCGGTTCATCATCTATTAAGTATGCACTTTACAACATGGAAGACTGCTCTGTAATGGCTCAAGGTGGAGCAGAGCGAGTTGGTCTCGACGGTGCTTTTGTCAAAGTGAAACTGCCTAATGGAGAGAAACGCGAGATAAAACACGACATCCCAGAACACACAGAGGGAGTTAAATTCATATTCCAACTGCTAACCGACAGCGAAATTGGCGCAATTAAGTCGCTTGACGAAATCGATGCCGTAGGCCATCGCATGGTTCACGGAGGCGAGAAGTTTGCTCACAGCGTAATACTCAACGAGGAAGTAATGGAGGCATTCAAGGAGTGCATCGACTTGGCTCCACTCCACAACCCCGCAAACATTAAGGGTGTGATGGCTGTTCACGAGCTTATGCCAGGCATGAAGCAGGTTGGAGTGTTCGACACAGCATTCCATCAGACCATGCCTAAGCACGCATACCTCTATCCTATTCCTTACAACCTCTACAAGCAGTATGGCATTCGCCGCTATGGTTTTCATGGAACAAGCCACAGATATGTTTCGGCTCGCGCCTGCGAGTTCTTAGGACTTGACTATAAATCGCAGAAAATCATCACCTGCCACATCGGTAACGGCGGTTCTGTTGCAGCCATAAAAGAAGGAAAGTGCATTGACACATCTATGGGGCTGACTCCACTCGAAGGTGTAATGATGGGAACACGCTCTGGCGACATTGACGCTGGAGCCGTAATCTACTTGCAGAAGAAACTCGGACTCGATGCAGACGGACTGTCAGACCTGCTCAACAAGAAGAGTGGTGTGCTGGGCATTAGCGAGATATCGTCAGACATGCGAGAAATAGAAGATGCTGCTCACAGCGGAAACAAGCGCGCTCAACTTGCCCTCGACATGTATTTCTATCGCGTAAAGAAGTACGTTGGAGCCTATGCAGCAGCTTTAGGTGGCTGCGACGTGCTTGTGTTCACAGCTGGTGTAGGTGAGAACCAGAGCGACCTCCGCCAGGAAGTATGCCGCGACATGGAGTTCATGGGCATAAAGATAGACAACGAGAAGAACGCCAAGACTCGTGGCGAGGAAATCGAACTGTCTACTCCCGACAGTCGCGTAAAGGTGGTTATCATCCCTACAAACGAGGAGCTGATGATAGCAACCGACACAATGGAACTGGTATCAAAATAATACCAATCACACAATAATATAAGAATCGGTGCAAGGACTTGAAGTCTTTGCACCGATTTTGTTTTCTACTATTGAGCATAAGCTCAACCACCATATAAACAAAAAGGGTGAGTCACCCCACCCATTTGTTTTCACAACGGAATAATCCTTATTGTGATTAGCTGAATTTTATGCTGCAAAGTTATAAAAAGCGTATATAACAAGATTATTATACATAAAAAAAGAAAGAACCATTTTCATCTCGAAAACGGTTCTTCATAACTTAAATTGATTCTACAAACCTGATTATTATTCTGAAACGAAACCCCTGATAACAAAACTGTCAAAGGTTTCAGGTGCAAAAGTACGAAAGAATATCTTATTAAACAAATAATCGCGCTATTATGGCGCGATTATTTAGACAGTTTAACACAAATAACGATGTATCAGCATGCTTTTGCGGCTTTTCCCTGTTTTTTTGCTGATATATGGAAAAAACTGCATAGCGGCATTACACCTGTGTAAACTTTATTATTTCTCTATGAGCTGCAAGCCTTTCTTCAAGCTCTTTAATGGAGAAACACCTGCTGCATTTTCCTTGACATTGTTCATACGGAGTCCTACTGCAGGCAGTTTTCCTGGAGCCTGGGCAGCAGAAGGAGTTGTATATTCCTTGCGTGCCAATGGTCCCCACTCGCCTTTAGCGTTCTGAGCAATAGCAAATGCTATATACGACTTATTAGGTTCTGCATTCCATTGTGCGACATCCTCTGAATATCTGTTCCAGTATGGGTTCATGTCGTCATCTTTCTGCAAGTATTCGAGAATCTTTTCCTCGTTCCACTCTTCATCGTAGACTGCCTTGTCGATGGTCATATCGCGGAAGAAGGCGGTCTGGTCGTTTGGAGTATAAGTTACATACTGCCAATAACCATTTGTAGCATCGCCGCCGAAGTCGCCTATTGTGATTGTTACTTCTGCTATGCCATCTCCTCCCTGAGTTGCAGTTGTAACGTTGGCAATAACCATGCTACCATACTCGTCGTTGATGTCTACAGGCTGAATGTAGATTTCGTAGTTGGTAGAAGGCACAAGCCCAGTCCACTCGTTGGTGTGCAAGTCGGTGTACTTCTTTCCGCTGAACCGCTTAATCATGTCGCCCATGTTTGCAAAGCCAAAGAATGGTCCCCACTGTGCGAACTGCTGTTCAGCCTCGCCTTCCTTGAAGAGGCAGATATAGTAGCCAGCGCAGTCTGCATTTGGTGTCATAGTGAGTGTGAGCGATGTGGGAGAAGCATTGTCGAGGGTCCAAGCAACAGTAGGATTGCCAACTATGGAAGCTGAAGGAGTTGTGAAGTCGGCACGAGAAACGTCGCAAGGAATTCCATACTCGTCGAAGGCTAATGTGAGAATAGAATAGGATGTGTTTGCCTGGAACTCGAAGTCGAAGCCAGTCATCTCAGCATTAGTGAAGTCTTGTGTATAAATCTGGCTTACGCTGCGGTCGATGTAGTTAGCCAAAGCAATTTCGCTGGTGTAGGCATCAGCATTGGTCTTAGACATGCATATAACCTTAAAGCCGTGGCAGTTGTCAGTTCTTGTCACTGAGCACTTTATCTTGCTGGCATTATCGTCGGTCTTCTCATAGCTGATAAACTGCACATCGGCAGCAACTCTGCCCTCAACAGAACGGAAGATGACGCTGTCAAGGCGGTTGATTACAAATCCCTTGTAGCCGCGAGCCTTGTCAATGACTATCATTCTGTTAGGACTTGACTGTGAGAATGCAGACAAAGAAAGCATCATCACAGCGAACATCAATAGTAGTTTCTTCATTGTTTTGTGAATTTAAGTGATTGTCCGTTTATGTTAATTACGTATATTCCTGCAGGTAGTGACTCTACGCTGATGGCATCGCCTCGCCAAGCGTTGTTGCTCTGCATCATTGTTCCATCGAGTGAGAATATTGCGACACGTCCGTCGTTGCCATTAAATCCTTCAACGGTGATGGTGTTGCCCTGCTTGATTATCTTTATTTTTCCGCGCTCTGTGTTGACAATCTGCTCAATGCCGTCGACAAGTTCGAAAGTAATAGTCTTGGTGTCAGCATAGCTTACTGTAGCCATGTCGCTGTTGTCTTTGCCAACAATAGTGTAGGCATCTTCCTGGAAAGTGATTTTACTGATCTTTTCCATTTCGTAAGCCTGCTTGCCTCCGTCTTTCTTGTTCACAACAACCTTGTCTTGCGCCTGCGCACCTACAGAGAGTGTGAATGCTGCAAGCATCATGAAAATAGTCTTTTTCATTGTTTTGTCTATTTAGTTTATTATTATTTTTTGTATTCCTATCTTATATATATTCAAGTTTCGGACATTAAGACATCCGAAACTTGAATATAGTCTAATCTGTGTATTTGAATTTATCTTACGACAAGCTTCTTAGAAACAACCTGTCCGTTAACCTTAGCCTTGAGGGTGTAGACACCTTTAGCGAGTGAACGCGTGCTGAAGTTGTTCACATTCTTAGCTGCTAACACTCGTGCGCCTGATGTACTATACATCTCAACTTGTTCGCAGGTAGCGCTGAGCATGATGTTGTCTCCGCTTTGGTAGACAGATACATTTGCAGCATTAGCCGACTTGATGCCAGCAGGATTGTCTTTATATGCGAAACGAGTGTGAGTGGCATATTCGCTTGCAAAGATGCCTGTGCTTGGTCCGTTGTTAGAACGCTCGAAAGCTGTACGGCGCAGTTCGCCGTCTCTATATTTATAGAAGTGCCAAGCTGGAGAGTATTCGCCAACTCCATAGTCGTTTCTGACATATTTTACAACAATGTTACCGCCATTATATTCATATTCTTTGTCGAACATGATGGTAAGCAGGCTATTTTCTCTAATGCTCTCAAAGGTCATTGGTCCACTATAAACCTCAGTCCATCCAGATCCTTCATCGAAGTATCCCCATCCTGGATCATATTCTGGCGCAGTAGGATCTGTTTCAATCTGGAAATTGTTAAGACTTGTGTTCTTTATGCTTATAGTAACGTCTGTAGAATAGCCTTCCATGTCTTCATTGCCGTCATAAACAAACTGTATGCCCTTGAGGAATACACCTCTACGCATTTCAGAATCGAGGAATATCTGCTGAACTTCGCTGTTGTTATAATGGAGATGTACAGGACCGTTCCATCCTACATTCATCTTGCCAAGCACTGGGTCAACATAGCTGTCGTCTTGGTTGGCAGCAAACCAGAGTGCTCCATCCTTGTCTGCAACGACAACTTCGATGTTAGATTTCCATGTGTTGTCAGCAGGATATGTATCTTCTTCAAATACGGCACGAGCCGAAATCTTAATTGTTCCAGGCTCTGCTGGTGTCCACTCTACAGGAACATTGACCTTGCTGTCTTTGCCTACGGTAACGCCATTGGCTGTTGCAAGCACTTCGCCAGTTTCTACATTGAAGATTTCAACTTTATAGTTGCTGACTGCTGCCTTACCTTCATTAGTAACTTCCACACTTGCTTGCTGAGAAATTGTAGCATTTGCCATTGATGAAGCTGTAAATCCTGTAACGCTGATGTCATTATCGCTGTATTCGCGTATTGATATGCTATGCAGATAGATTATGCCATGTCCACCGTCAGAAACGGCCTTGAATGCTACATATCCTTCTCCTGGCTGTGGAGTGAAAAGGTCTTTTCCTGAAAGATATACTCCTGATGGTGTGAAGAACTCTCCTAAGTCATGAACCAGAGTAGACAGACCTTCAGCTGTAGGCTGCTGTCCATAGTAAACATGCATTTTTTCCTTGATTTCCTCTTGTGTGTCAGCAAATACCCAGTTAGAAGAATAATAGGTATATCGCAACTGATATTCCTTTCCTGCCTCAAAATTGAATTTAGGAGAAACAAGATAGTCGTCAGCGTCGTTGAGCGAACCATAGTAGAAAGCAAGCTTACGGAAACCGTCGAATTCCCACTTTGTTCCATCGCCATAACCGTAGTTGTTGTCGATTACCTTCCACTGGTTGAAGAGGTTAATTGTTGACATATCATTAGTATAAGGCAATGGTAAAGCTGGACCCATAGGCAATACGTCTGTCATCGCAGAAACACCTTCGCCGTCAGCTGTTGAAGGGGTTACCTCGTAGTAGTAGCCCTGCCACTTAGTGATAGTGTTATCAACAAATGTTGTTTCTGTAATATTTTCAGCCATAAGCTTGCCATCAGGATAGCGAACAACCTTGTATTTTAAAGAAGGCTGGTCAATCCAACCACCATTCCTTCCTACAACAGGAGCTGTCCAATTGATGCGTGCATTGTTGCCTTCAGCTTCAAGTGTCAAGTTTTCTACTCGAGCTGGCGTATCGCGACCAACAAAAATATCTAAATCCTTATAGATACCATCTCCTACGGAGTTAAATGTTACAAACTTATAAGTATGGTTTCCTGAAGGGATTTCAGAGTCATCAAATGAGACAGAAGCACCAACCTGCGTTGTATTTACTGTTCCAATAAGCTGATTGTCGCGATAAATCTTTACGCCAGAGAGCTCATTGAGAGCTTCGTTCATATAGTTTGTTGAAGGATTGGTCCATGTGAACTTAGCAGTTGGAGCACCAGCCGAACCAGCTTCGCCCTTAAGGTTGCGCACATAAGAAGGTGCTTCGGCTGCTGCAATCTGATAAGGCATGCAGAGACCTATAAACTCTGGATTTGTAGAAAGTGGCTCGCGTGAAATGATGTTACCTTTCTTAATGTCTACTTCTACCATTTCAGACTTGCCGTCTGCCGTATTGGCATTCCACCACAAGCGGTGATTAGTCTTGTCAATTTCCATATTCTGCCAGTACAGCTGAGGCATGCCGTTGCCTTGGTCGAAGGCAATTGCTATGTTCATGCCCGCCTTGCGGATTTCCTCCACAGTACATGTTTTGTCATCTGTATTGATGGAGCTGGTATTGATTTTCACAAGACGTGTGTTAGATTTGCCTAATTCATTAGGGATGATACCATAGAGAATACCATTGTCGGCTGTAAGCATTACAATGCCTTCGTCAACCTTGCAAGCAAGCTCAATGCCAGTAGGATCATTTGGGTCTATGATATAGATTGAAGAAGTCATGAAGCCGTCATCAGCATCTACAAGATAAATCTTGTCTGAAACAGGGTCGTAAGTCATGTCACGGAAAAGGTTTTCAGTAGAAACCCAGTCGAAACAAGGCTGGAACTCTGTAGTTTCAGGATCGAGCCAGCCGAAGTCTCGAGGCACCCAATAACCCTGCCAGTAAAGGTTGCAACGCTGTGCAAACACGCGGTCGCCCACGAAAGTTGCCGTCTGATAAATGTCTGCACCCTGTGCAGTTCCATAGTCGCGAATCATCTTATAGCCCATAGGGTCTGAAGTGTTAAACTTTGCCCATGTGTAGCTACGATAGCGGTTGTCGTAGATTATGAAACCATAAGCGTCTGTATGGCCGTCTGCACCAGAGAATTTTGCAGCTTTGGCTGGTGCTGACAGAACACTTGGCGCAGCCTTCAAAGCTCTCTCTACGGAAAACTGCTTTGCGTCAGTTCCATAGCGACTTGCCTTTACAGGGCCATAATGCGCAGTTTGAGCACTAACTGTAACTGAAGATAGCAGTGCCACGAATACGAAGGTTAGAATTTTTTTCATACGCTTCAATTTTACTTTTTAATTTAATTTGATAATAATTTCGTTTGTAGAATGTAATCAGAGATATAAGTTATCTGAATAAACATGAGGAAAAAGCGAATAATACTCCTCTGAATATTCCATACATAATAATCTTTGCAAAGATAAGTATTTTTTAATTAACTCCAAAGAAATGTCTTAAAAAGATAGCAAAAAAAACAAGTATGGGCTAAAGGGTTGAAAATTTAAAAGCCATATTTTGTTGTTTCCATAAAAGATGCCGCACTGCTACTTACAATTCGTAACCATCAGAATATGCTCATTTTTTTGTTAAAACAGAGCAATTTTTTTTGCCAGAAAAAATCCCATTTTAGAAAAGACTGGCACAGTCGAATTATAAAAAAACATTTATCTTTTAATCAATTCTGCTAAACTTTGTGAACAGCTATGGCGAGTTGAATTGCAAAAGGTGTCCTTTCGCAGTGTCAAACGTGGCATATGACCATGCGATATGTGGCATATCGCATGGTCAAAGGGCACATATCGCAGTGTCAAAGGACACCTTTTACAAAACGAAAGGTTACGAGCTATAATCACAAAGACCATAAAGCACAGCCTGACAGGCAGTTAGCCAAAAATAAGAAAAACTGCTAAATACTCGCAAATTTACAAGAAAATTTTTCTGACTTCAAAAAGTTGCCTAAGTTCAAGATAGAAGTGCAAAATTTGTAGTGTGGCTTAAGCCTTAAAATCATGAAAAACACTGCGGAGGTTTGCCCGAGCGGCAGGAGGCGCAAAGCCTCCTGAGAGCGGACTTGAGGAAATGAATCCGACAGGCA
>JAGAGD010000015.1 GCA_017627765.1 Prevotella sp.
GATGCGCAGACTGCTGCTGCTTGCCGACATATCCAACCAGTGCTATGAGCCTCTTCCCTCCGACAGCATAATGCAGCAGGTAACCGACTACTACGATGCCAACGGGACACCCAACGAGCAGATGCGTGCATACTATCTGCGGGGATATGCTGTATATACAAGGGGAGAGACCCCCGTAGCCTTAGACTTCTACAACCAAGCCATTGAGCATGCCGACACCACGCGCAAGGACTGTGACTACCGAAGGATGGCAATAATAGAGAGTCAGATATCGAATATTCTTAACGCTCAATACCTTCCAAATTTGTCAATAAAGTCACTCAGAGACGGAGAAAGGTATGCTCTTATTGCCCGTGACACGCTGCTTGCAATAGACATTTATAGTTTTCAGGCTTACAACTATGACTTGCTCGGCATGAAAGACTCGGTAGAAAGCATACTCCTTAATACATACAACAGGTATAAGTCCGTAGGTGACAGCACAGACGCTGCCATCTCTGTTGGAATGCTCATACAGATAATGACAGACAAAGGCATGCTTGACGAAGCAGGGGAATACATGATGCTATACGAGCAAGAAAGCGGCTTCTTCGATGAGCATGGGAACATAGCCGATGGACATGAGATTTACTACTACACTAAAGGCTTATATCTGCTTGGTAGTAAGCGATATGACGAGGCAGAAGCAGAATTCAGAAAGAACCTTTACTCTGACAATCTGAACCTTGTAGAGTCATCTGCACGCGGGCTTGCAAGCCTCTATGAGCAGACCAACAAAGCAGACTCTGCTTCTAAATACTATCATCTTGCCCTGCAAATAAGTGACAAGCAGTTTAAAGAGAGGTCAACCGAGCGTCTGCAAAGCATGATGGCTTCCTATAACTTCAGTCGCTATCAGCAGGAAGCAGGCAGGCTGGCTGTAAAAGCAGCTCGTCAGAAATACCTCAACGTGATACTTATGATTTCATCCTTCGCCATAGTCTTTGCTTTATCGCTTATACTATTCCATTTTCGCCAACGTGCCCGTGCCCGTCAATTAAGGCAGGAGGAAGAGAAACGTCAGTTGTCAGATAGGCTCGAAAAAGAAAAAGAAGATCTGCGCATGATTCAGCAGCAGCGCTACGACGAGATGCAGAAGGATAAAAACAAAACTATAGCCGAGCTTGAGAACCATCTGAAGCAGTATCACCTGATAAGGCGGGCAAAGCGGAAAGAGTCTTTTGACACTAAGAAGCAGCGTAGTGAGAATATTAAGCAGCTGTGCAACTCTTCTGCTATTGTCCTACTGAACAGGGAAGCATCAAAGCCCTCACCCGACGTGACAGAAGCGCAATGGGAAGCTATTAGCCGTGAGTTTGACAAAGCCTTGCCAACATTCATGCAGTATATTATCTCCAACTACCCCCAGATAAGCACCTGCGAGAAACGCATCTGCATGCTCATCCGATTGGGCTTCAAGCCTGGCGACATAGGCCGAATAATGGATACCCCTCCCGATCGTATGAGCAAGGTCCGCTCTTGTTTAATGCAAAAAATATTTCATAAGGATGGTGGAAGCCCTGCTTTTGACAAGAAAATAAAAGAAATTCCTTAACAAACTCTGGTTGCACTTTTGCTTAAATCTCCGCAACTAAATCATTATCAGCCAGTTGCAACGGCAAAAAAATGTCAACTATTTCTCATGTTTTTATTTGCCCTTTATCTTGATTACTGCTAATTTTGCAGGCAGGAAAACAATAAAATATCAATTATTAAACAAGAAATGAAACAACTATGAAAAGAGCAATTATCACAATGGCACTTGCAGCAGGCATGCTGCTGAGCGCATCAGGTTCTCATGCATCGGAAGAGAATCTGGCGTTTACCCAGAACGAGGAAGTCTATACTGACCTTCGCGTAATTGACTTGGACAAGTCGGAGCTTCAGCAGTTCAACGAGTCATACGAC
>JAGAGD010000016.1 GCA_017627765.1 Prevotella sp.
GAATGAAAATTCCGTTTGTCAATATTTTTTACTTTTTTCGTCAAGATTTAGGGCCGATTTTGAAAGTTATAATTTGTAAGTAGTAATTGCTCTCCTAAGCTTAGGGGAGCTGTCACGAAGTGACTGAGAAGGTAATTTAGTTCATAGTGCATAATTCATAGTCCATGGTCTTTAGTAGTGCACAGTTAATAGTTAAGTTTAAGGTCTCCGTTCCCGTTCCCGTTATCGTTAAAGTTAAAGTTAAAGTTCCCGTTCCCGTTATCGTTAAAGTTAAAGTTAAAGTTCCCGTTCCCGTTAAGGTTAAAGTTAAAATTATGCTATGAAAACTTTGGTTTTATGTTGGAATTTTCTAACTTTGCATTTTAATTAAGTTATGTTCAGCTTAATTTATTAGATTATGAAAAAAACACAAGAAAAAAATAGCGAGCAGAAAGAACGTAGACCAAATGCTATTGGCAATACTTTTTTTACAAAAGACGTTAAACAGGCCATTGAGGTTATGCAAAAGGGTGGGGTGATACTTTATCCTACAGATACGGTCTGGGGTATAGGTTGCGATGCAACAAACCCAGAGGCTGTAAAAAGGGTGTATGAGATAAAGCAGCGTGAAGACTCGAAGTCGCTGATATGTCTTGTTGACAGTGATGCTCGCTTACAACGATATGTGCGCAATGTGCCTGATGTGGCTTGGGATTTGATGGAATACGCAACACGTCCTACAACACTTGTACTTGATGGAGCTGTCAATCTGGCTCCTAACTTGGTGGCTGCTGATGGCTCAATAGCAATGCGAATCACGCGTGATTTGTTTTCTCGTGAATTGTGCTATAGGTTTCAGAAACCAGTAGTATCTACAAGTGCAAACATTAGTGGCAAGCCTACTCCAAAGCGTTTTACGGAGATAAGCCCTGAGATACTTGAGGCTGTTGACTATGTTTGTACTTCGCGCCGAGAGGAAAAGAAGCCACATACTCCTTCGGTCATAATAAAGCTTACAGCCAAAGGCGAGGTTACTATTATAAGAGATTAAAGAATTGAAGATTTTCCGAGAATGAAACAATTTGAAGATTACCTTAACAAATTCATAAATTGGCGGGAGAAACATATTTCTGACCGTCAGTTTATTCTTGTGTTAAGCCTTCTCGTTGGTTTCTTTGCGGCTGTTGCAGCTTTTGTTCTTCACTGGTTGATTGACAAGATAGAATGGATTCTGACGTCGCGATTCTCAATCACGTCTTTCAACTGGCTTTATCTTGTCTTTCCTGTAGTGGGTATTTATCTTACATCGTTATTTGTAAAATATATTGTAAAGGATAACATCAGTCATGGTATTACGCGCATACTCTATGCTATAAGCCTGAAACGAAGCAGGTTAAAAAGACATAATACTTGGACTTCGGTTGTTGCATCAAGTCTTACTATTGGTTTTGGTGGTTCTGTTGGTGCCGAAGCTCCTATTGTCCTTACTGGCTCTGCCATTGGCAGTACGCTTGGACAGTTATTCCGCATGAACAATAGAACACTTATGCTGCTTGTAGGATGTGGAGCGTCTGCGGCAATTGCTGGAGTATTCAAGGCACCTATTGCCGGACTTGTCTTTACTATTGAAGTGCTGATGATTGACCTGACTATGGCATCGCTGATGCCTATACTAATAGCCAGTGTAACAGCCACTTGTTTTACTTATATATTTATTGGAAACGACTCTTTGTTCAATTTCCATCTTGACAGCGCTTGGACAATTGAGCGAGTTCCTGCTAATATCTTTCTCGGTATAGCCTGCGGACTTCTTAGTTTCTATTTCATCAGGATGATGACTTTCTGCGAGAATGGTTTCGCTAAGTTGAAAAATCGCAGATATGCTAAACTGCTGATTGGCGGATTAATGCTTAGCACGCTGATTTTCCTTTTCCCTTCTCTTTATGGTGAGGGCTACAACAGCATAAACATCTTATTGAGTGGAACTTCTGAAGCCGACTGGGATCAGTTGCTCAATAATTCTTTGTTCTATGGTAATAATCAACTGCTGATACTCTATATAGCTTTAGTGCTTTTCACTAAGGTCTTTGCAACTTCAGCAACAAATGGGGGAGGAGGATGTGGTGGAACATTCGCACCATCGCTTTTCATCGGTGCCTTTTGCGGATTCCTTTTTGCTCGGCTTTGGAATATGTATGAGATAGGTAATATCTTCATACCAGAAAAAAACTTCACTCTGCTTGGTATGGCAGGAGTAATGGCAGGAGTAATGCATGCTCCTTTGACAGGTATATTCTTGATAGCAGAGCTTACTGGCGGTTACCAGTTGTTTATTCCTTTGATGATTGTGAGTATATGCTCATACCTTACAATATACATATTTGAACCTCATAGCATTTATGGAATGCGACTTGCTCGTCAAGGCAAGCTTATTACTCATAATACCGACCGTTCTATATTGACACTCATGAGTTTAGAGAGTTTGATTGAACGTGATTTTACGGCTGTATCGCCAGACTTAACTCTGTCTAAACTGGTACAGAAGATAAGCAATAGCAAGACCAGTTTGTTGCCTGTGCTTGACGATGGCGGACACTTGCTCGGCGAGGTTGATTTCAATAAGATTAGACACATTGTATTCAGGACAGAGTTATATCATCATTTCAATGCTGCCCAGCTTATGAGTCCTCCTGCTGCTCTATTGGGAGATAATGACAAGATGGAGGATGTCATGGAAAAATTTGATGCTACAAATGTTGAACAGCTACCTGTTGTTACAACCGACAGGAGGCTGATAGGATACGTTGACCGCACAAGAATGTATACAGTATATCGTAAGCTTGTCGCAGACTATTCTACAGAGTAGTTTTTCTATTGATGGTCTTGTTTAGTTGTGAGTGGTTCGTAATTAAAGATTAAAGAATAAAGTTAACGTTAAAGTTCCCGTTAAGGTTAAAGCTATGTTCCCGTTCCCGTTAAGGTTAAAGTTAATAAAATATGGAAAAGAAAGATCTTAGAATAATTTTCATGGGTACACCAGAGTTTGCAGTTGCTACTCTCCAGTCACTTTTAGATAATGATTATAATGTCGTTGCCGTAGTTACACAACCCGATAAACCTGTGGGCAGACATGCCAGCGTATTGCAACCTTCACCTGTAAAGAAACTTGCTTTGGCTAATGGTCTGCCTGTACTCCAACCAGAGAAAATGAAAGATGAAGTCTTTCTTCAACAACTACGCGATTACAGTGCTGATATTCAAGTTGTTGTGGCATTTAGAATGCTGCCAGAAGTTGTGTGGAGCATGCCACGTCTTGGCACATTTAATGTTCACGCAGCATTGCTTCCACAATATAGGGGAGCAGCCCCTATTAACTGGGCTGTAATAAACGGTGAGACTGAGACTGGTGTTACTACATTCTTCTTAGATCACGACATTGATACAGGTCGCATAATTCTTCAGCACAAAATGCTAATTCCCGATGATGCAGATGTGGAATATGTTTATGATGGTCTGATGAATTTAGGTGCCAATGCTGCAATCGAAACACTTGAGAGAATTGTAGAAAATGATGGTTTTATAGAGTCAATGCCACAAGAACAATTTATTGCCGATGAGACTAAGCTCAATCAGGCACCTAAGATTTTTAAAGATACTTGTCGCATAGATTGGAACCAGACTTCAAAGAAAATATATGATTTCATAAGAGGATTAAGTCCATATCCAGGTTCTTGGACAACATTATACGAAATTGATAACTCTAATAAGACGCAAGTGCTAAAAATATTCAAGGGGTTAAAGACTGCTCGTCCTTCGACGTCTAAAGCGGGTTCGCTCGTAGTGGATAAGAATCATTTGTATGTCAATACCGCCGATTGTCAGTTAGAACTCATTGAGATACAGTTGAGTGGTAAGAAAAGAATGTCAGCTCGCGATTTCCTTAATGGCTTCAAAAATATTGAAACATACGAATTGCAATAATTTTAACTTTAACCTTAACGGGAACATAGCTTTAACCTTAACTTTATTCTTTAATCATGAACATTTTTAAATCATTAATAATGAACCACTCACAACTAACCACTGAAAAACTACGTTTTTCTTGTAGCATTAAATAATAAATCGTATCTTTGCACCTGCAAATTAGATAACTTTTTCCTTTCTGCGAGATACCCTCTCTAAGGCGGTTTGTGAGAACGTCGTCAATGCATCATGAGAATTACTGCTAAGTGGCTTTCAAATTAATATTGATTGTCGCTTAATGATGTTTTGTCGCAACTCCCAATCGCAGAAGGTTTAAGTATTAAAACGCATAAAGCTCTATAATTACAGAGGTGTATGAGTTCTGCATCTTTTCAGATTATAAAGAACTCAATAATCCTTACTTAGAATAAATCAATTGCTTTTATGAAAATAGGACTTTTAAAAGAGACTAAGTCGCCAGTCGACAATCGTGTAGCTTTGTCTCCAAAACAAGTGGCTCAACTGAACAGCACATATAAAGATTCACAAATTGTTGTTCAGTCAAGTGATATTCGTGCATTTTCTGACGATGAGTATCGTAAAGAGGGTATAGAAGTTGTTGACAATGTCAATGACTGCGATATCCTGTTTGGAATTAAGGAAGTTAAGATTAGCAATCTGATTCCAAATAAGCATTATTTCTTTTTTGGTCACATGGCGAAGATGCAGTCTTATAATCGTCCGCTATTGCAGGCAATACTGAAGAATAATCTTACATTTTCAGACTATGAGTATCTCGTAGATGATAAAAACAGACGACTCTGTGCTTTCGGATGGTGGGCTGGTATCGTTGGAGTTTATTACACATTGCGAGGATATGGACTTAAAACAAAAGAGTTTGAGCTTTTGAAGCCAGACTTGAAATTTACATTAGATATTTTGAAGGCAGAATTGAAAAAAACGAATCTGCCAGCCCTTAAAATTCTAATTACAGGTAATGGAAGGGTATCTCAGGGAGCACAATATATTTTAAATGAAATAGGAGCCGAAAGATTAGATGAAAGCCAATATTTATCTTCATCAAAAGTAAACAAATTGTCTTATTTTGTTGCTGATTCCGATATTCTTGTAAAAGAAAAACAAGGAAAGCCATTTGTAGAAGCAGATTTCTTTGCAAATCCTCAGAATTACGAAAGCGATTTCTACAGATTTGCTATTCATGCAGATATCCTCTTGTCTTGCCATTTCTGGTCATCAAAAGCGCCTGTATACCTTACAGAGGATATTATGCGTGATGAGAAACTTCATATCAAGATTGTTGGAGACATTACATGCGATATTTGTGGAAGTATAAAGTCAACGATTAGGTCGTCAACTCATGCAGACCCATACTATGATTATAATCCTCTTACAGAAAAAGAGGAACCAGCATTCTCTTCCGACAAGAATATTACAGTAATGGCTGTTGACACTTGTCCAAATGCTCTTGCTATTGATGCAAGCTGTTTTTTTGGTGAAATGTTGACAAAGCATGTCTTCATCCCATTATTAGAAGGACGATATACAGATGTGATAAATCGGGCAACTATAGTAAAAGATGGAGAACTGACACAAGCATTCCAATATCTTGAAAGTTTTGCAAAAGGGGAGTAAGTCATTTGATTTGACTATTATTTCTCTTATTTTGCAAGATATATATTTCTGCTATTGAAAACGATATATGCAAGATAATTCAATTGACAATAAGCGTATTGCTAAAAACACCCTCTTTCTTTATTTGAGAATGATTATAGTCACATGTGTTGGACTATATACAGTACGTGCAGTTCTTCATATATTAGGGGTTGTTGACTATGGTATATATAATGTTGTTGGCGGAGTTGTGATGATGTTCTCTTTTCTTAATGGAACATTATCAACTTCATCGCAGCGTTATTTCTCCATAGAGCTGGCAAAGGGAGATATGAAAAAACTCAATCAGTGGTTCTGCCTTAATATAACAGCTTTTTCGTCATTTTTGCTTTTGTTTATGGTTGTGGCGGAAACTGTCGGTCTGTGGTTTGTTAATACACAGATGACAATACCTGCGGAACGTATGTTCGCTGCAAATGTAGTATACCAACTGTCGTTGGTGTCTTTCTGTGTGAACTTCCTTTCCATTCCGTATAATGCTTTGGTAATAGCTCATGAACGAATGAATGCTTTTGCCTATATCAGCATTATAGAGGCAGTGCTGAAACTTGCAATAGTATTCCTGCTGGCTATAATTTCATGGGACAAACTTATTGTTTATGGCATATTGATGTTCCTGACATCGTGCGGCATCACATTA
>JAGAGD010000017.1 GCA_017627765.1 Prevotella sp.
AAAGATACCTTCATGTGGTGATGATAATGTATAGTGGGCAACATACTCACCAGCCTTGGTAGATCTTACAAGTCTCACAAGAATATCACTTTCAGGCGAAGAAACAACATATGAGGCTTTTGGAGACTCTATCGAGATATTCTGGAACTTCGGTTGATATGTAGCAGCCTCGTTGTCGGTGTCGCAAGCTGTCAAAATTGTTGCCGCAATCACCATTATACCTACAATAAATCTTATATTTTTCATATTGAAATCTTTTTATTGTCTTAATACTATTCATCACCCGCAGGGTTTTGATCTTTGGTGATGTCTAAATTTATATTACCGTCAAACTCAGTTTGTGGTATTGTCAACACCCACATATAGTTTTCCGGATTGTCTGTAGGACGGTTGCTAAGGAGCAGTCCGCTTGGCCATCCGTCGGCAGCTGTACGGCGGAATCCCTGATGCAGACGGCGAATGTCATACACACGGCCAATCTCGCCCCATAGCTCGATACGGCGCTGCGTAATGATTTCCTCAAGCAGTGAACCCGTTACGTCGCTTGTAAGCTTGCCAAGCTCTGTTCCTGTCTTGTCACAAGTATATTGCGGGTCGCGCTCTTTCATAAGTGCCATGAGGTGGTTCTTTGCAGCAGTCTCATTTCCAAGTCTGCACTCAGCCTCAGCAGCAATGAGATACATCTCTTCAACACGCATCCACACATAGTCGCCTAACCATGTCTGAGCGTCGCTGAAAAAGAACTTCTTCTGCTGGTAGCCGCCAGTGCTATAACTTGAGTTAGGATTCCACCAAGAACGGCGTGTGTCCGTTTCACTCATCTTCTCATAAAGTGATTTGGTGATTTGCTTCGGAGCCCTTGAACCATAAGAGGCTACGGTGTCCATGTGTGCAAAAAGACTTGCATAATATTCAGTCTGGTCTGCTATTATCTCCGCACCCCACATTACATTACCAGCATTGGCTTTATTGTTGCCTTCGAACTGGTCAACAGGAAGAATGCGCTTGCCGCTTGTCCTAATTGCTTCAACCGCAGCATCCCTTGCAGTGCTCCAGTCTTCCATGACAAGAGCTATTCTTGCCTGCAAGCCACGAGCTACTGAATAGGCAATATGGCTGCTGTGCTGCTGCGTCTTGCCTTGAAGTAGCATGGCTGCACTGTCAATGTCGCTGACTATCAGATTGTACACATCTGCCACAGTTGAACGTGGATTTCCTGGTTTTCCTGCATAAGTTGGTTGGGTATAGATAGGCACACAAGGTTCTGTCTCATGCCCTTTGTATGTGCGTGCAAACTGCTGAGCCATCATGAAGTAGGCATAAGCTCTGATAGCATAGGCTTGCCCTACCACATAGTCGATATCACTCTTATCACCAGCCATATTATCTTTATTCTTTAATACGGAATTAGCGTTATCAATCCATTTGGAATTTGCATTCCATAGATCGTAAGGACGCCACGCTGTATTGGTATAGCGTCGTTTAACATCATAAGAGGCATCGAACCAGAACCAGCCCGAACCCATTGAACCCATTATCATGTCGTCGCCCATCACTTCTGCCATGAGGTTATAGGCAGAGATTCCGAAGCACTGGTGAGTGTTACCTGATGTTGACCACCCTGCAGAATACATAGATCGATAGATTCCGTTAACAGCTATC
Organism: Prevotella sp.; assembly: GCA_017627765.1. Lineage (GTDB taxonomy): Bacteria > Bacteroidota > Bacteroidia > Bacteroidales > Bacteroidaceae > Prevotella. The sequence goes on from JAGAGD010000017.1 coordinate 1,663, forward strand.
ATGGCTGAACGCGCATTGGAAAAGATGACAGATCCAGACATAGATCCTGTAGGCTGGGTGTCAAGTTTATCGTCCTCACATGAAGTCAGAAACATGGAGCCCACCAAGGCTATACATGCATATTTCAATATATTTTTCATATTTGTCGTCCTTTTAAATCAATTATAATTATATTTAGAAATTAACTTCAAGACCAAATTGCAGTGTCTTGTTTGGAGCATAATCATAGTTAGTTCCTCCAGAGAAGTTATATTGTGGGTCCATACCGTCGAGATGTGTGAACAATGCAACGTTATCAAACGAGCCAAATACTCTGACTCCGCCTAACTTCAGTTTATTGGTTAGACTCTTTGGCAGAGAATAAGACAGTGTAATGTTCTTGATTGCAAAATAAGAAGCATCTACCAGGAATCGGTCGGTTGCATAGCTCATTCCTCCAAGTTCAACACGCGGTACGTCTGTGATGTCGCCAGGTTTCTGCCAGCGGCGCAGAGCATTTGTGTTCCATGTGCTGCTGATGTAAGTAGGAGCCATAGATGCGCTGTATAGCCCGTCATAAATCTTTCCTCCGATAGAATAAGTTGTCAGAACGCTAAGGCTTATGTCCTTGTAGGTAAGTGTTGTTCCAAGACTACCATACAAGTCTGGTATTCTGCTGCCCAGTTCATACTTAGATGCATTAGCAACGTCATAGTCAGACGTTACATATTCCCTTGTAATCTTTCCAGTGGTCTCATCTTTGTCGTATGCCCAATAGAGAGGAACACCAGTGGCAGGATCAACACCTGCAGACTTCACCATGTAGAAAGTATTAAGCGGAAGACCTTCTTTTATAATTCTCACACCTGAAATGATTTCTGGAGTTTCAGCTGTCAGCTTAGTAACCTTGTTGCTTGTTGTTGCTCCCATCCAAGAGAGAGTCCACTCAAAGTCCTTGGTACGTATTGGCGAACCGCTGATTTCCATTTCGAATCCGCGATTACGCATATTGCCGACATTTCCATCGTAGCCAGAGAATCCAAGAGATGTAGCCATCGGAATGCTAAGCAGCATGTCGGTCGTACGCTTGTTGTAGAACTCGAAACTGAATCTAAGATGTCTGTCAAACAGTGTACCTTCTATACCTACATTAAAGTTGGCATTCTTCTCCCATGTGATGGTTTGGTTCTCGAGCGAAGCAGCAAATCCACCTTTATTGTTTGCATTTGCGTAAGACAAATCGTAGAGACTCTGCCATAGATAGTAGTTAGGATATCCGTCGCTATCGAGGATGTTGTCGTTTCCTTGCATACCATAGCTTATCTTTGCCGACAGGTTGTCAACCCACGAAATGTCTTTCATGAATTTCTCGTTAGAGATTCGCCAGTTTCCTCCCAATGACCAGAAAGTTCCAGTATTGTTGTCACGGTAGAAACGAGATGAGGCATCACTACGCAAACTTGCCGAAAGATAATACGTATCGTTGAAGTTATAGTTGATACGGCTTAGAAAAGCATTTACTCGATATAGGTTTGAGTAGGAGTCGGCTTCGTTAATTGTTGTACCAGGACGGAGTTCAAAGATACCGTCAACAAGATTTGTCTTGCCAGCACTCAGATAGCTGTACTTATATTCATACCATTCGTGACCGAGAAGCACGTCAATGTTATGATTTCCGAACGACCTGTTCCATGTGAGCAGTTGGTTGAATGTGTAGCTCTGCGTACGTCCTGTGTATTTTGTAAGCAAACCACCTGCATTCTTCTGGTTTCCGTGCTCTGAATTCATATAGCGCATATTATAAGAGTTATGGTAGTCAGCACCGAAGTTAAACGCCAGCTTAATGCCTTTGAAAATTCCGAATTTGTCCAAGTCGCTTCCAAACACTAAACCTGTACGCAGACCTGCTACGTCTCCTTTTCTATCTGCTTTGTCGAGTATGAGCGAACCGAGAGAGTTGAAGTCACTCAGGCTGCCTACACGTCCGTTTTCACCCCAGTCATATTCAATCCTGCCATTGTTATAGACTGAGTTTCCGTCAGCATCTTTCAGATAGACAGGGAAAAGAGGGTTAATGAACTGAGCTGTGAACCATACGTTTGATGTATTTGTATCCTCATAGTCGCTGAAGTTCTGTATTGTGTGACCAAGGGAAGCGTTAGCATTAGCCTGGAACCAGTCTGTTACCTGTGTTTCAACGTTAACACGTGCATTATAACGCTGGAAGTTGGTGGTCTTCAATATACCGTCCTCATTCATATATCCAAGTGAGAACATGTATTTTGTCTTTTCCGTACCACCGCTTACTGAGAGTTGATGTTCATGTCGAAAAGCATTGTTACGCTTAACGGCGTCCATCCAGTTCTCATTCCACGCTGAGCGCGCATCAGCGCGTACATATCCTGTAGTGGGATCAATAATCTGGTCCCAGGTGTAGTTCTTAAATGGGTTGTAAAGTTCACCACCTAATCTGCTGCCGAGACTGTTGCGGGCTAAGCTTTCTGCTTCTGTCCAGTTCATGCCGTCGCTGAATACATATCCGTTTCGGAGTCCTTCATACACTAGCTGCACAAAGTCCTTTTGGCTAACATTGCTATACTGCTTCAAAGCTCTTGACGACCAGCCTACTGTTGAACGCCATTTCACGTTAGCCTTGCCTTCCTTACCTTTCTTTGTTGTAATCATCACGACGCCGTTTGCGCCACGTGCACCATAAAGCGTACCTGCAGAAGCATCTTTCAGAAGTGTCATAGACTCAATATCTGAAGGATTGATTGAAGCTATCGAGCCATCGTATGGTACACCGTCAACAACATACAGTGGACTTGAAGATGCATTGATAGAGCCGAAACCACGAATGCGAATCGCAGGAGATGAACCAGGCTGTCCAGAACCTGATGTCACTAAGACACCCGATGCAGAGCCTTCAATACCCTTTGTGATACTTGTGATTGGTCGCAGCTCAAGCTTCTCATTGTTGATGCTTTGTGCAGATCCTGTGAAAGAAGATTTCTTAGAAGATCCATAGGCTATCACCATGACCTCGTCAAGAGCTTGCGCTTCAGGGCGAAGCACAATTTGTAAGTTGGCTGCTGCCGTTACAGTCTGCGATTCATAGCCAATAAACTGAATTTCTAAGCGTGAGTTGCTTGACGGAACTTCAATACTGAATCTTCCATCTACATCTGAAATTGTACCTGTCTTTGTGCCTACCACTTTAATTGTCGCACCAACAACAGGCTCACCATCTTCTGCATCAGTTATTGTTCCAGATGCAGTAATCTGTGCCAGTGCCATTCCCATGCCGAAGAACAGCCCGACTAAAACCATTGTTAGTTTTCTGATCATAGACTTTCTTTTTAGTATAGTTAACGAAATTTTATATATATCTAACGATTGCAAATCTAAGAAAAAAGAATGTTAGAAAAAACTATTTTGAATGAATTAGTAGCTGCAAGGGGAATAATATAACAGTTAGTAAGAAAAGGTGCGGTTTATTTTTTCAAACTGCAACAAAAACAAGCTTCTTAATAATGGAAAAATATATACCGATTTGATGTTAAAATAAAAAACGCTAAGCCCCACTAACATTATTGTTATATCATATACCTATTTATTATTATATTATATACCTTATTATATATTATATTATAACCTTAAAATGTAATATGGAATGTATCAAAGTTTAATTAAATTCTTCTTTCTTTTTTCTGAAAATCAATTAATAAAAAATTACTTATAAAAGGACAAACTTTATCTTTATTAACTTTTTGAACAGGCTAATGGCGTAAGATTAAAATTAAACAAAATAGACTTCCACTTATAATTTACACACATACCACCGATAAATTTATTGAAATTGTGATAAGAAACTTTCATTTTATTATAAAAAAGTTTGGAAGTTTAAAATAATGTTACTATATTTGCTGCGTCATTAGTGTTTTATAAGCATTATTAAGAATGGCGAACATAAACAAATTATTGAAAAAACTTTTTTGTTAACTTTATAAAAAAAAGAAAGTCTATGATCAGAAAACTAACAATGGTTTTAGTCGGGCTGTTCTTCGGTATGGGAATAGCACTGGCACAGACGCAAATCACGGGTACAGTTGTGTCTCAAGACGATGGAGAACCCATAGTGGGAGCTACCGTCCGTGTAGTTGGTACCCAAGTTGGTGTTGCATCAGACATTGATGGACATTTCACCTTGACCCTTCCGAAAGGAAACAACCAGTTGGAGTTCTCTTCTGTCGGTATGGCTACCATCCAGCTTCCTGCTAAGAACGGTATGCGCGTAGTGATGACGAGCGACGACAACAGCCTTGACGAAGTCGTAGTCGTTGCTTACGGTACAGCAAAACGTCAGTCTATCACCGGTTCCGTATCGGTTGTAGGCGAGGAAAAGATCAAAGACCGTATCGCGACTTCTGTTACTGCTGCCCTCGAAGGTAGTACACCTGGTGTGCAGGTTAACAACACCTACGGTGAGCCTGGAGCATCTCCAAGCATCCGTATTCGTGGTATCGGCTCTCTCGTGAGCGGTGCTTCTGCTCCTCTCTATGTTGTCGATGGTGTGGCTTTCGACGGTAACATCGCCGAAATCAACTCTGCCGATATCGAGAGTATGTCAGTATTGAAGGACGCTGCTTCTGCAGCCCTCTATGGTAACCGTGCTGCCAACGGTGTTATTCTTATCACTACAAAGCGTGGTAAGGGCATGGCTAAGCCGCAGGTTCAGCTGAACATTAACCAGGGTTTCTACAACAAGGGTATTCCTGAGTACAAGAGTTTAGGAGCAAACCAGTGGATGGAAGCTTCTTGGATTGCAATGAAGAACTATGCCATGAGCGGTTCTCTCGGACTTAACGAAGCTGACGCTGCTGCCTATGCAACAGAACACCTCATCGGCGACTATGTACGCCGTAACATCTATGACCGTCCGGATAACGAACTGTTCGACGGTAACGGCAAGCTCATTGCCAACATCCTCCCAGGCTATACTGACCTCGACTGGATGGACGCAGTAGAGCGTACCGGCTATCGTCAGGAATATAATCTCTCTGGCAAGGTTGCAGGCGAGAAGTTCAACGTATTCGCTTCTGCAGGCTATCTGAATGAAAAGGGTTACATCGTAGGCAGTGACTACGAGCGCTTCACAGGCCGTATCAACACTGAGTTCACTCCTAACAAGTGGTTCAAGGCTGGTATCAACCTGAACGGTACTTATGCACTGCGTAACTTCAACGACAATGCTAACGGTACAT
>JAGAGD010000018.1 GCA_017627765.1 Prevotella sp.
ACTATTTCTTAATATAGGAACAAGGTATGGCAAACATTGAAAAACATGGCACAGGATATATATACGGACTGGCGGTGAGGCTTCTGCCCATGCTTCTCCCAGTCCTGCTTCTCGCTTCCTGCAACGGCAGGGGCGAGCACGTCGCACTTCTCGACAGGGCAGACTCCCTGCTCTCGGCTGGCAGCTATGATGAAGCACGCCGGCTGACGGACAGCATCGGGACAGGACATCTGAGCCGCAGCGAGGAGATGCGCAGACTGCTGCTGCTTGCCGACATAGCCAACCAGTGCTATGAGCCTCTTCCCTCCGACAGCATAATGCAGCAGGTAACCGACTACTACGATGCCTACGGGACACCCAACGAGCAGATGCGTGCATACTACCTGCGGGGATATGCCTCTGCTGACAGGGGAGACTCTCCGTCCGCCTTAGACTTCTACGACAAGGCATCATCCTGTGCCGACACTCTCAGCCGCGACTGCGACTTCCTCCTTCTTATGAAAGTGCACAGCCAGAAAGCGCTGCTGCTTGAGAATAACCTCAGCCCTCAGCTCATTGCAGACGAGTGCCTTGCCGCCTCACGCTTTGCGCTCAAGGCTCGCGACACCCTCAGCGCCATAATCTGCTATGAGCACAGCAGCGCAGGATATGAGATGCTTGGCATGGCAGACTCTGCGCTTAAAATAAAAAAGAAAGCCTATGATGAATACAAGAAGTACGGATTTGAAAGCGCAGCAGCCCGTTGTGCAGGTGTGATAGCTTCATCTCTTGTTTCTGACGGCCGCTATTCCGAAGCCGCTCCCTATATGCAGGAGTATGAGAGCAAGAGCGGCTTTTTCGACAGCAATGGCGACATAGAGAGCGGTAAGGAGACATATTACTATACCAAAGCCCTTTACTATATAGGTATAGGCGATGCAGACTCTGCCGAGCGTCTGCTCCGCCAGAATCTCCCGAAGGACGACACCAACATGCTTGAGGCATACTATCGCGGTATGAGCCGTGTCAGCCAGATGCGCCATCAGCCCGACTCAGTCTCAAAGTACTCGCTGCTTGCCCTCGAAATGAGCGACCGCCACTTCCGCGAGACCTCCTCAGAGCAGCTTCTCCGCATGGAGTCGCTCTACAACTACGAGCAGCACAGGCGCATAGCAGCAGAGAAGTCAAGGCAGGCAGCGCAAGCCCGTCTGGTCCTGCTTGCCATCGTCGCCCTCGTAGTCGTCTTCCTCATCTGCCTCTATTTCTGGCATCGTGCAAGGCAGAGACATCAGGAGCTGCGCTTCCACCAGCTTGAAGAGCTGCACCGCATCCGTGAAGAGCAGATAAGCGCAGCCAAAGACGACCTCCTTCGGCTCAGGCAGCAGGAATATGAGTCAGCCATAGAGTCGAAGCAGTCTGAGCTCTCAGCCCTTGAGCAGGAGTCGGAGTCACTGCGCCTGCGGCTCGACCGTCAGGGCAGCATCATATCCTCCTATCGTCTCAAGCGCAAGGCAAAGGACGGCAGCATCACCGTTGACGAGCAGTTGCGCCAGTCGCCATCCTACTTGCTGCTGTCAGAATTCTGCACCAGTCCATCCGCCAGCCTGCCAGCCTCAGTGTGGCAAGACCTCAGCCAGCTCTTTTCCGAAGTTCATCCGCATTTCCGTCAGTCGCTCGTCGCAGCCTGTCCATCACTGAGCGATAGCGAGTACCGCATCTGCATGCTCATCCGATTGGGCTTCAAGCCTGGCGACATTGTGAATATGACAGGCAACACAAGTTCCAATATATCTAATATCCGCAAGCGTCTGCTAAGCAGGATATTCCAGAAAGAAGGCTCTGTAAAGGATTTTGATGCCCTTATAATGAAAATATAGCACAAATTCTTTGTTGCATTTTTATTAAAAACGCCCCCGTTTTCTTCTGTAACTGTTTGTGTGTCAGAGGTTTTTCCTTGTGAAAAAAATGTGAAAAATTTCTCATGTTTTTATTTGCCCTTTATCTTGATTACTGCTAATTTTGCGAGCAGAAAATTAACAAAATAAAAACATGAGAAAAAGACTTACTTTAATTATTCTTGCAGCTATGATGTTTTCTTCATCATTCGCTCAAACCCCATCAACAACTCCAGATCAGACACAAATACCTCTGACCACAGAAATTGTTGTTCCTGGAAAACATGGTAATCCCTACCCCCATGCACCACTCAATCCTCCTCATGCCTATCTGTCAGGTAATGTAATAACTCTTACAAGTCATGCCGACTTTGAAGTGGAGATATTGCAGAATGACGCGATAGTATATACAGACTATCTCCCTAGCGGAACTGATACGCTCCAACTTCCTGACAGCCTCTCTGGCGAGTACGAAATCAGATTCTATACAGACTCTTTCGTCTTCATCGGATATTTTGAGATATAATTTAATAGTCATAACATTAATAATATACTAAAAACATGAAAACACACAACAAGTATTTAAAGGCAATTCGCCAGAGTTATTCCACACTGTTTGCATTTGTTGCTGCGGCATGTTCCATGAGTGTTAACGCCCAATATGTTAATCCAATAGATATGCCATACGATGTTTATCCTGATGTTTCGAACGACACGATAGCTCCATATTCGTATCGTGGTAAGATAAACTATGAGATGCCTTATACATATCATGAAAACATCTATATGGGGAGTAGCGGTACAATGGCAATAAATATTACGACAAGATCTAATGGTATAACACCTTCTCCTACATTTTATAATTATAAGGTTTACGCATATATCTTCAATACAGACAATCCTGCCTCTTACTCCATGACATTAGTAAGCAGGTATGCTTCTGGACAGATATTCTCAGCATTGAATGTTCCAGCTGGTAATTATACAATAGTAGTAACAACAGACAATAAGAATAGCATAATGCGCAATATAACAATTAACGGGCAGACACGCACATCTTGCATTATAAACAATTGTTTTATACCATGTTCACTTGAAGCAGATATTCCATACCACACGTTTACCTGCAACACTGTAAATAGCAGCCACATGAATCCAATGATACTCATGCTTGACACAGGAATAGAAGGTAAGGTAATTGCCAGCAATGATGACGGTGGGCAGACAGGCTCTATAAACTGGCATTCAAATTCGTATATATACAAATCATTTGATACCCCTGTTAATGGATTGATAGCTTTTAATCGTGTTTCTTCGCATGCACTTCCAGTAATGTGTACACCTATTCCCCAAACCGATCTCTACATAGGCTGTCGTGATATATCAGAAGAGACAAGCTCTGCAATATCTTTATTCACAGGTACGGCAATGCTGTCATCTGACATTGACAATGAACAATATGACTCTTTTGCATGGGCAGCTGGTATGTGGGACTGTGTTCTTAATCCATCATCAGTACTGTTCGGCAATAAATTCACAGAAGATGACAGGATTGAATATCTCGACTCGATATATTCGGCAGCAGGCTTTACAAGGACTGGTGCTACCGATGAGGACTGCTGCATAAAAGTATATGGAAAGGTTAACAAAAAAGGAGTCATGAGCTTCAAACATGCGATGATAAGAAAGAACAACAAAGAATTTGCTCATGGCTACGGTTGGGAAAGCAAACTTGGATTAGGTAATAGGATCTTCCATACGGAAGGATCACTTCAGGCAGCACATGGTGATGTCATATACAGATATAAAAATAAGCGGAACTGGATTTTTAATGACAGCTGCTTAAACTTTCAGGAAAGATTTGAGAGAGAGAATGTCCCATTTAATTCTAATGAGACAGACATGATAGATGAAATTATAGGAGATGAACTCACAGCTTCAGAAGTAGCAGTTTTTAACACAATATACAGTAATGCTAAACAGTATATGTCTGAGCATGCTCTTACAAATGAGGACCGCTTCGACAATCCTTTCTATCTCCAACTTATTTCTAAATGTGCAAGCAAGGAAGAATGCATATTCATCGCGTACAAACATTTAACAGAAGGTGATCAGTTCGCGGTGAACTTGATAGAGGATATTTCTTTAGTGTCCTATTCTGAATTTTTAACAGCGATGAGGTTATATAACAATTCACATATGACAGCCCCAAATGGCAAGACTATCCTGCGTACCCCATTCTCAAACGCATCAAGGCTGGTAAAGATGATTCTTGAGGAGGACTATATGAATTCATCTCCTGCGGTTGCAAAGGCTTCATACAGCAGTGAGGAAGATGCATTCAGTCTAAGCGTAAGCGGACATGATATAGAACTTTCACTTGACTTGCAGCGTGACAGTAAGGTTTCAGTGTATTTGACGGCATTGGACAGACAGCAGGTCTCATACCCTGTAAGAAATATTTCTCTCCAGCAAGGCAAACAGTCCGTATCCATTACAGCACCAATAGCAGGAATGTATTTAGTTACATGCAACATCAACGGATGTATCTATACTAAGAAAATAAAGATTTAGTTTTCAAATATCAATTATTAAATGTACCTCTATAAATATTTATTATCATGAAAAGATCAATTATCACAATGGCATTTGCGGCAGGCATGCTGCTGAGCGCATCAGGTTCTCATGCATCGGAAGAGAATCTGGCGTTTACCCAGAACGAGGAAGTCTATACTGACCTTCGCGTAATTGACTTGGACAAGTCGGAGCTTCAGCAGTTCAACGAGTCATACGAC
>JAGAGD010000019.1 GCA_017627765.1 Prevotella sp.
GACAGCCCAATAACGAAGCAGTCTGCCGTGGGGATAATGGACGGACAATGAACCTATCGTAAGAAAAAGGAAATCGTTACCAAATGGAAACAGGTAACTAAAAGACATAAAATAGCCAAGGAAAATGTAACAAAAACCTATAAAAACGTTAAGTTTCTGCCCGTTTCTTTGGTGGTAATAGAATAAATGATTATCTTTGCACTCACTAAGAAGCGTTCTTTGGAAATGTGTATAACGAGACAGAATATGTAATTCAGCTCGTTTCTAAATCGTTACCTAATTACCATTCAAAGAGAGGTAACGAAATGATTTCTAAAGAGTTATAATTTCCTCCGTAACAAGTATTGGCAGTAGTGCTTTCAGAAATTGCACAGGTTTGACATCTGTAACCATTCCAAACAGCGTAACACGCATTGGCAATTGTGTTTTCCTAGATTGCACAGGTTTGACTTCTGTAATATCCTTGATAGAAGAACCATTTGAAATAGAAAAAGATGTGTTCTGTGTATATAATTTCGACACTGAGGATATTGAGTTCACAAGTGCTACGCTTTATGTTCCGACAGGCACAAAGACGAAGTACAAAAGGACGCCAGCATGGAACAAGTTTAAAAACATAGTGGAAGGCATAGAGAACAATGTAGAGTCGGCAACAACGAACATTACTGCAAAGGAAGCAGAACGCTACAATGTGAGCGGACAGAGAATCAGCTCGCCGCAGAAGGGCATAAACATCGTGAAGATGAGCGACGGCTCGACAAAGAAAGTGATGTGCAAATAGAATTAAAGAAAATATCTGCTTAACAGTATACGCCCCGAGAGTTGCGACACAACTTTCGGGGCGTATTATTTACAGATATTCTCAGGATTATACTCACAAAACAACATTATCTGGATGATTTTGAAAGTTACAATTTGTAAGTAGACGAGCTTAGTATAGTGCATAGTTTGTAAGTAGACGAGTTGAGATATTCCCGTTTTATGTCATTTGCAGAGAATGAAGGAATAAGCAAAATATGAAAATGGAAGTTGTAAAAACTGTTCTTATGTTAATATAGTTTTTAACTGAATATATATGAATCTTAAATTAGTGTATCAAAAGAGGATATTTTATGTTCTATAGGTAATAAAAAGGTATGGGAAGTTGCGGTTATTTAATAATAATGTGTAATTTTGTAACCGCTAAAAAATACGAAATATGAAGTATGGCATTATAGCAGCAGGTGAGGGGTCTCGCTTGGCGCGTGAGGGAATTGCAGTTCCTAAGCCATTGGTAAGGATTGCAGGCGAGTCGCTTATAGACAGGCTTGTCGGTATATTCTGCAAGAATGGCGCTGACGAGATTAGCTTAATCTGCAATGAAGAGATGGCAAACGTGAAGCAGCACATAGCCGAAATGGCAGAAAAATGGAAGGCAGAGGGCAGAGATGTGAAACTGAACCTTACGGTTAAGTCTACGCCCAGCAGCATGCACAGCTTCGGTGAACTGGCAGAAGGCTTTGATGGCGATGAACCCTTCATTGTTACTACTGTTGATACAGTTTTCTGTGAAGATAGTTTTGCAGACTATGTAGGCAGTTTTGTTGCAACTATAGAAAAAGATGGATGCGACGGGCTGATGGGTGTTACTAACTACATTGACGATGAGAAGCCTCTCTATGTTGGTGTTGATGCCGACGGCTGCATAAATGGTTTTTATGATGAGAAGCATGGCGGCTATATCAGTGCAGGCATTTACGGACTCACTCCTCGCTGTGTCTTGACACTTAGGCGATGTATAGAAAGAGGCGAGAGCAGAATGAGAAACTTCCAGCGTGCACTTATTGCCGACGGTATCAGGCTAAAGGCATTCGACATGGGCAAAGTGATGGACATAGACCATGCTGACGATATAGCAAAGGCGGAGGAGATGCTGAAATGAGACAAGCTGTTTTCATTCAGCGAGCGAGACGTTTCTCGCCTAATTCCGTCGGAAACGACTATGCCATTCTGAAGGCTGTTGAACGGGAAGCAGACAAGGCTGGATTTCAAACACGATGGATAGTTGAAGACAACTGGAAGGACGATGATTTTCTTCTGACTCCGAAAGACATTGTTTTCACTATGGCGCGTAGCAGGTCTTTGCTCGCTTTTCTGAAAAAACTGGAAAAAGCTGGAGTGAGAGTCGTAAACAGCACAGCTGGCATAGAGGCTTGTAGCCGAAGCCGACTGTTCAAACTCCTGAAAGAAAACAATATACCCGTGCCAGCACGTTCTGGCAAAAATGGTTACTGGCTGAAGCGAGGCGACGAGGCAGCACAAAGCGCTGACGATGTAGTCTTCTGTAATGACGACAATGAACTTGCTGCAGCAGAACGCAGATTTGCAGAGCGTGGCATTACAGACAAAGTGGTTCAAGCACATATAGTAGGCGATTTAGTCAAATTCTATGGTGTCAGTGGAACTGGCTTCTTCAGAATGTTCTATCCAAATGATGACGGCATGAGCAAGTTTGGGAATGAGTCGCATAATGGAGTCAGCCATCATTATGATTTTGATGTTGATACCTTTCATGCCGATGCCGAGAGGATAAGCAGGCTGACTGATGTCAGTGTGTATGGAGGTGATGCCATAATAACCGAACAAGGCAAGTGGCAGTTCATCGACTTCAACGATTGGCCCAGCTTCTCACGATGCCGAGAAGATGCTGCTGTGGCAATAGCAGGAGCCTTTTTAAATTGATAATTGATTCTAATGAGTTATGATAACGGGAACGATAACGGAAACCTTAACGTTAACTTTAACTAGTTATAAGTTATAAGTTATAAGTTATGAGTTATGAGTGTTGAGAACTTTGACTTTAACAAAGACTATGCATTATGCACTATGAACTAAATTAAACTGGAAGATGAAAGAAGAAAAGCAATCATTCGGTAGGTTGTTGCAGGCTTCGCTTAAGTCTGAAGATACTGAAGAATGGCTTGACGTGTGGTTTACACGACCTATAGGACTTGTTTTCGCTCTGTTCTGGAACAGGCTCGGTGTGCATCCTAACGCAATAACCATTCTGTCTATATTTCTTGGAGCAGCAGCAGGCTGGATGTTTCATTATACCGACTTGCAGCATAACATGGCTGGTGTTGCTCTGCTGATGTCAGCCAATTTCTGCGACAGCACTGATGGACAGATGGCAAGGCTTACTGGCAAGAAAACTCTTGTCGGAAGAATGCTCGACGGATTTTCTGGCGATGTATGGTTCTTCTGCATATATCTTGCTATTGTTTTCAGACTGTGGCATCAAAACATATTAGGTACAAGCCATGAGTGGGGCATATTTGCCCTTGTGCTTGCCTTTATTGCAGGAGTGTTGTGCCATTCGCGACAGAGTTCACTGGCAGACTACTACCGCCAGATTCATCTCTGGTTTCTGAAAGGAAAAGCTGGAAGCGAACTTGACACATCGGAAAAGCAAGACGAGGTATATCGCAATCTGCCAAAGAAAGGTTCGTTTTGGGCGCGAAAGTTCTATTTTAACTATGCCAATTACTGCAGAAGTCAGGAGAAACGCACACCGCGATTTCAGAAGTTATATAAGCATCTGCTCAGAAAATATGGTGAGATAGAGAACATGCCGACAGAATTGAAAACGCTGTTTCTTGAAGACAGTCGCAAACTTATGCCTTTGACAAATATACTTACGTTCAATGTCAGGGCTATAGTAATATACATCACATGCCTGGCTGACTGCACATGGGTGTATCTGTTGTTTGAAATAACCATCATGCAGTTGCTCTATGTCTATATGCATCGTCGTCATGAACAACTGTGCAAGACTCTGCTTGAGTTTGACTTAAACGAAAATAATAATAAGGAATGAATACAGACAAGGTTTTTCTTTTCGACTATGGCGGTACGCTCGACACAGGTGGACACCATTGGGGGCGTGTTATATGGCATGCCTATGAAAGATTCCTGCCCGCAACCGATTATGAAGCCTATCGCAATGCCTATGTGATGACCGAGCGCATGCTTGGAAAAAGCAATACTATTACTCCAGAAACAACTTTTCGTGAGGTGCTGAATGTTAAGATTAGCAGCCAGATTGACTTCCTTCTTACAATGAAGACAGACTGCGAAAGTGTAGGCTCGTTTGATGAAAAACAAGCAAGACAAGCATCTTCTGAAATGGCTTCGTGGCTATATCAGCAAACTATTAATGCAACAGAGCATAGCCGAAAGATGCTGTTGGACTTGAGTAAGACAAACAGAATAGCATTAGTTAGCAATTTCTATGGTAATCTCAACACTGTGCTCCGCGAGTTTAAACTCAACAACCTGTTTGAAACCGTAGTTGAATCGGCACAAGTCGGCATAAGAAAACCAGATGAGGCTATTTATAAATTGGCAATAGACCGAATGGGACTGCAACCCAGCGATGTGATAGTAGTTGGCGATAGCATCAAAAACGACATACGTCCAGCTCACTCGTTAGGGTGTACAACGGTTTGGATTAAAGGCGAAAGTTGGAGCCAGACAGCAGAAGACACCTCAACAGTTGATTATGAAATAACCGACATTGAGCAGGTCGTGACTTTAGATTTCAGACGAAAGATAATGGCGCATGATAGTTGAAAAAACGTTAATACTGCGACATTATACATAATATAGTAATAAAATAAACGTTAATAATATAGAAGATTTAAAATCAATTGGCATGAAACAAATTGACGTAAAGCCAGCTTCTGGCAAATTAGGAATAATGGTTGTGGGTTGTGGTGCAGTGACTACAACTTTCATAACTGGTGTTCTCATGGCTCGCAAAGGGCTCGCAAAACCTGTAGGTTCGATGACTCAGTATGACAAAATACGCATCGGACGATGTGATAATAAAAAGTATCTTTCTTACTACGACATTGTTCCGTTGGCAAAACTTGACGATTTAGAGTTCGCTACATGGGATGTCTATCCCCAAAACGCGTATCAGGCAGCAATGTATGCTGAAGTGTTGAAAGAAAAAGATATTGAACCTGTACGCGATGAACTCGAAAAGATTAAGCCTATGCGTGCTGCTTTCGACAAGAACTTTGCAAAGCGTCTCGACGGCGACAACATCATGCAGGGCAAGACTCGCTGGGAGATGGTTGAACAACTTCGCAGCGATATACGCAACTTTAAGGAAGAAAAGAAAGTTGACCGCATTGTTGTAATATGGGCTGCGTCAACCGAAATATATGTTCCTGTCTATGAACCAGTACACAATACTTTGGCTGACTTGGAAAAAGCAATGAAGGCAGACGACCGTGAGCATGTTGCTCCGTCAATGTGTTATGCATACGCAGCTCTAACAGAAGGTGCTCCATTCATTATGGGTGCTCCTAATACTACTGTTGACATTCCTGCAATGTGGGAATTAGCGGAAAAAACAAAGATGCCTATTGCAGGTAAGGACTTCAAGACTGGTCAGACTCTTGTCAAGAGCGGATTTGCTCCAATCATCGGTACACGCTGTCTGGGTCTGAGTGGCTGGTTCTCTACAAATATTCTGGGCAATCGTGACGGCTTAGTACTTGACGAACCTGCAAACTTCCGTACAAAGGAAGTCAGCAAGTTGTCTACTCTTGAAACAATACTGAAACCCGAAGAACAGCCCGACCTATATCAAGATTACTATCACAAGGTCCGTATCAACTATTATCCTCCTCGTAATGACAATAAGGAAGGATGGGATAATATTGACATTTTCGGATGGATGGGCTATCCTATGCAGATCAAAATCAACTTCCTCTGCCGCGACTCCATCCTCGCAGCACCTTTGTTGCTCGACTTGTGTCTGCTCTCCGACTTGGCAGCACGTGCAGGCCGATATGGCATACAGCGCTTCTTGAGTTTCTATCTTAAGAGTCCTATGCACGATTACACACAGGGAGAAGAACCTGTAAACAACCTCTATCAGCAATATACTATGCTTAAAAATGCCATCAGAGAAATGGGTGGTTACGAAGCAGATGAAGAAATTGATTAATAAAAACATATTCTTGACACTCTTATGCTGGGTAATGGCTGCAACAGTCAGTGCCCAGCTTAAAGGTGTTGTTATAGATTCACATACAGGTGAAACTGTTGTTTCGCCAACGGTCTCATATAAAGACCAGAAAATTACAGTCGTAGGCAACCTTGACGGTCGGTTCTCTATTGAACGACACGATGGCTGGCAGATAACGATTAGTGCGGTTGGCTACAAGCCGCTGACAGTGAAAATCAAGAGCGACACACCTGATGAACAGGTATATAAACTGAAATCGGACACTCGTAAGCTTGATGAAGTTGTAGTGAAGTCGAAGAAAAAGAGCAAGTATAGTCGCAAAAACAATCCTGCGGTTGAACTTATGAAGCGCGTGATTGCGGCTAAAAAGCAAACCCACCTTGAGAATTACGATTATTATCAATATAACAAATATCAGAAGATAACGCTTGCGGTCAATGATATTTCGCCCGATGACATTGAGAATGAGAGCATGAGCAAGCGTCAATGGTTGCTCGACCAAATTGAAGTTTGTTCTTGGAACGACAAGCTCATACTGCCTCTGACGGTTGATGAGACAGTATCAAAGCATCTTTATCGCAAGTCTCCACGTTCTGAGAAAGATATTGTCTTAGGTCAGAGGAGCAATGGTATTAACAAACTCATTGAGACTGGCGAAACTGTTAACACCATGCTGAAAGATGTTTTCACCGATGTAGACTTTTATAACGATCAGGTTCGTTTGCTCCAATATCCATTTACAAGTCCGATTGGCAAAGATGCTATAGCATTCTATCGGTTCTATATTGAAGATACAACTTATGTAGGAAAAGACCGTTGCTATCATCTTCAGTTCTTTCCAAACAATCAGCAGGACTTCGGTTTCCGCGGAGAGATTTATGTTTTGGCTGACAGCTCACTTCACTTGCGCAAGTGCAACATCACGATACCAAAGCGAAGTGATGTCAATTTCGTTGAAAACCTGAAGATAGAGCAGGAATATGAGCGACTGGATAATGGTGAATGGGTGCTGACAGTTGACAATATGCTTGTCGAAATGTCGTTAACCAACTTCCTTACTAAGGCTGTTGTTATAAGGACTACTCGTCTTAACGACTACGATTTCGCTGAAATTGACGATAAGTTGTTTAAGGGAAAGACGAAAGTTCGCTACATGACAGATGCAAAAATGAAGGATGACGATTTCTGGAATGAGCATAGAAAAGTTGAACTGACACGCAGCGAGGCCTCGATGAACACCTTTTTACAGCGAATGCAGCAGACAAAGGGATTCAAATGGATAATGTTCGGAGTTAGGGCTGTTGTGGAGAACTTCATTGAGTCTGGCACTCCAGCTACAAAGAGCAAGTTCGATATTGGTCCTGTCAATACGATTATTTCAAAGAACTTTGTCGACGGAATACGCCTGAGGGCTTCAGGACAAACAACAGCATCGCTTAATCCTCATCTTTTCTGGAAAGGATATTATGCCTATGGAACCCGCTCAAAGAAGAGTTACTACAGTAGTCTGCTCACTTACTCATTCAACAAGAAAGAATACCAGCCGTCGGAGTTCCCTTCGCGCACGATCTCGTTTGAAACCAGTTATGACGTAATGTCGCCAAGCGACAAGTTCCTCGTTACAGACAAGGATAATGTTTTCACAGTTTTCAGATGGGCTAAGGCTGACCAGATGTATTTCTACAATCGCCAGAAACTGAAATTTGACTGGGAGACCGACTGGGGATTCCGTTCTACTGTGCAGATAAAGACCGAGAGTAATGAACCTACTGGCGAACTGGCTTTCAGAAGACTGAATGATGGCTCTCTTGTGAACAAGATCAGAACTACAGAAGCAACAGTAAGTTTTGTGTTGTGTCCTGGCAGAACCTATGTTAACACAAAGCAGAACAGATGGCCTACAAACTATGACAATCCAGAGTTCTCCATCAGCCACACTATGGGATTTGACGGATTCTTAGGGGGAAGATATACTTACAACTATACTGAAGCAAGCATATACAAACGTTTCTGGATGAAAAGTTGGGGTAAGATTGATGCACGAATCAAGGCTGGTGCTCAATGGAACAAGGTGCCTTTCCCATTGCTGATTCTGCCTCCAACAAACTTGAGTTATGTTACTGAAGCAGGAACATTTGCCTTGATGAACAACATGGAGTTCCTCACCGACCGATTCGCAATGATTGATGTAGGCTGGGATATGAATGGAAAGCTACTCAACCGCGTCCCATTCCTGCGTCGTCTGAAGTGGAGAGAGTTTGTCGGAGTAAAAGGCATGATGGGACATTTGACAAGCAAAAATAATCCTTATCTTGCTGAAAATGCAAACGACGAGTCACTGTTCCAGTTCCCTGCTGGTGCAAATCTTCTTGACAAGAACAAACCATACTGGGAGGTTGTGGTCGGTATTCACAATATATTCAAGTTTTTCCAGGTAGACTTTGTTCATCGCATGAGTTATAATGGTTTGCCTACAGCTCATAAGAACGGTGTCAGATTCGCTTTTGAGTTTACATTCTAGTAATAAGATAGGGTAGGTCTTTGTCTGAACAAGATAAGTCCTGCCCGTTTTGTTTTTTATATATAACGCATAGAAAGGTATGAGGAAAATAAAAAATCCGTGGTGTCATGCCGAAGGGTTTGATTGTTTTGGATGTTCGCCAGACAATCCGTTAGGAGTACACATGGAGTTTTACGAAGATGGAGAAGAAGTGGTTAGTTGCTGGCAGCCATCAAAGCACTATCAGGGTTGGGTCAATACGCTTCATGGCGGAATACTTTCAACGCTGATTGATGAGATTTCTGCTTGGGTGGTTTTCCGCAAATTGCAGACAACGGGTGTTACTTCGCGCCTTGAAGTGAGATTCCGCCGACCAATCATGACAACCGAACCGCGAATAATATTGCGTGCGAAACTTCTGGAAACCCAACGGCAAATAGCAGTCTTAGAAGTTAAAGTCTACGATTCGAAGAACCAGCTCTGCACCGAGGGCCGCGTCAACTATTACACCTTTCCTGCCGATAAAGCAGCAGAAATGGGATTTGAACATTGCGAACTCATAGGAGAAGAAGTAGATATCTTGTAATCGTTTTCTATTATTTCAATATAATAATATAATAGTATATAGCAAAACAAAAAGCCAAAAGGAAGTCGTATTGACAACCTTCTGGCATTTTTTTATTTCTAATGTTAGGCTGCTAATTACTTGTTTTTCAGCAAGTCGCGAATTTCGCTTAGCAGTTTCTCCTCGTTACTTGGTTCAGCTGGAGCAGCAGGTTCTTCCTCTTTCTTCTTAGAAATCTTGTTGATGCCCTTAATCATAAGGAAGATACAGAATGCAACAATCAGGAAGTCAACTACATTCTGAATGAATGTACCATACTTCAGTGTAGCTGCGAATTCACCTTCACCGAACTTGTAAACCAGATTAGTGAAATCAATGTTTCCGGTAACCATACCTACTAATGGCATGAGAATGTCATCTACCATTGAAGAAACAATTTTGCCGAAAGCACCACCGATGATAACACCGACAGCCATGTCCATCACGTTGCCTTTCATGGCAAACTCTTTAAACTCTTTGATAAATCCCATTGTTTTTAGATTTTTTGTTATAAAAAAAATAGTTTTCGGATGCAAATATAAAAAAAATGTTTAACTTTGCATTCGAGATATGCGAAAAAATGCAGCCTAAAGGTTATTTTTCTCATATTTAAGGAGTGATTCACGCTTATAATCCATGTTAACTAATAGAGAAAAACAATAATTTTAATAAAACAAAAATAGTAAACCTTTAAAAGTTAAGTATTATGATTAAGATTGGTATTAACGGTTTCGGCCGTATCGGACGTTTTGTTTTCCGTGCAACTTTAGAAGAGTGCAATGCTAAGGATGTAGTTGTTGTTGGTATCAACGACCTTCTGCCTGTTGACTACATGGCATACATGCTTAAGTATGACACTATGCACGGACAGTTTGATGGCACAATCGAAGCAGATGTTGAGAACAACGTGCTCATCGTTAACGGCAATCGCATCCGTGTTACAGCCGAAAAAGACCCAGCAAATCTTAAGTGGAATGAAATCGGTGCAGAATATGTTGTTGAGTCAACAGGTCTGTTCCTCGCTATGGACAAGGCTGAAAAACACCTCGAAGCAGGTGCTAAGTATGTCGTTCTGTCTGCTCCTTCTAAGAAAGGCGACGACGGACGTCAGGCTGATATGTTCGTTTGCGGCGTAAACACAGACAAGTATGCAGGTCAGAAGATTGTTTCTAACGCTTCTTGTACAACCAACTGCTTGGCTCCTATCGCAAAGGTTCTGAACGACAAGTTCGGTATTGAAACTGGTCTTATGACAACTGTTCACTCTACAACAGCAACACAGCGCACTGTTGACGGACCTTCTCTGAAAGACTGGCGTGGTGGTCGTGCTGCTTCTGGCAACATCATCCCTTCTTCTACTGGTGCTGCTAAGGCTGTAGGTAAGGTAATTCCTGAGTTGGATGGCAAGCTCACAGGTATCTCAATGCGTGTTCCTACTCTCGATGTATCTGTTGTTGACCTTACTGTAAACCTCAAGAAGCCTGCAACTAAGGAAGACATCTGCAAGGCTATGCGCGAGGCTTCTGAAGGCGAACTCAAGGGTGTACTCGGATATACAGAAGATAAAGTTGTTAGCAGCGACTTCTTAGGCGACGCTCGTACATCAATCTTCGACGCTGAGGCTGGTGTATATCTCACAGACAAGTTTGTTAAAGTTGTTTCTTGGTACGACAACGAGATTGGTTATTCTCACAAAGTTGTTGACCTTATCAAGATTATGAACGCTTATAATGCAAAATAAGCCCAACTGTTAAGGCTGACTATTGTTAGCTGGAAAGAAGGATGCACGAATGGCAATGCTTAGAATTGTTGTTCGTGCATCTTTTTTTGTTGTATCAAAGTCAAGTCTGATATATCATAACTGGCTATAGTTAAAGTAAACAACAAGATTCATGTCAATTTGAAAAAAGAAAAGGAATTGTTTTCTTATGTTTTCGGTTTTCATTACCTTTGCACCTTCAAAATAGACAATTCATTATGAATCAAGAGATAGAACGCAGAAGAACGTTTGCAATTATCAGCCACCCTGACGCTGGTAAAACTACTCTGACAGAGAAATTTCTTCTCTTCGGAGGACAAATTCAGGTGGCTGGTGCCGTTAAGAACAACAAGATTAAGAAGACTGCTACAAGCGACTGGATGGACATTGAGAAACAACGTGGTATCTCTGTGTCAACTTCAGTAATGGAATTTGACTATACTCCAGAAGGTAGTGATACGGAATATAAGGTTAATATACTTGATACTCCAGGACACCAGGATTTTGCTGAAGATACTTATCGTACTCTTACCGCAGTTGACTCAGCCATAATAGTTGTTGATGGAGCAAAAGGTGTTGAGACTCAGACTCGCAAACTGATGAATGTATGCCGTATGCGAAACACACCTGTTATTATTTTCATCAACAAGATGGACCGTGAAGGACGCGACCCTTTTGACTTGCTTGACGAACTGGAGCAGGAACTGCAAATCAGTGTACGTCCGTTGTCATGGCCTATAAATCAAGGCGCTAAGTTTAAGGGAGTATATAACATCTATGAGCAGAAACTTGATTTGTTCACGCCCGATAAGCAGCGAGTAACAGAGAAGGTTGAGATAGACATCGATAGTGACGAACTCGACAAGCAAGTAGGAGAGGATAATGCAGAGCAACTGCGCAACGACTTGGAACTGATAGACGGAGTTTATCCTGAGTTCAGCGTCGACGATTATCGCGAAGCAACTGTTGCACCAGTCTTTTTCGGTTCAGCTCTCAACAATTTCGGTGTGCAAGAACTGCTGAATTGCTTTGTAGAGATAGCACCTTCTCCTCGTCCTACTAAGGCAGAAGAACGCATGGTTGAACCTGAAGAAAAGAAATTCACAGGCTTTATATTTAAAATCACAGCCAATATCGACCCTAACCACCGTTCATGTATTGCTTTCTGCAAGGTTTGTAGCGGTAAATTCCAGCGCAACCAGCCTTATTTGCATGTTCGACAGGGCAAGACTCTGCGCTTTTCTTCGCCAACTCAGTTTATGGCTCAGCGCAAATCTACTATTGATGAGGCTTGGCCTGGCGATATAGTGGGATTGCCTGACAACGGAATCTTCAAGATTGGCGATACGCTTACTGAGGGAGAGCAACTTCATTTCAGGGGATTGCCATCGTTCTCGCCAGAGATGTTCAAGTATATTGAGAACGACGACCCGATGAAGTCAAAGCAACTGAACAAAGGTATTGACCAGTTGATGGACGAAGGTGTTGCTCAGATGTTTGTCAACCAGTTTAATGGCAGAAAGATTATAGGTACTGTGGGACAACTTCAGTTTGAAGTCATACAGTATAGGCTTGAGAATGAATATAATGCCAAGTGCCGTTGGGAACCTGTTCATCTGTATAAAGCATGCTGGATAGAAAGCGACGACGAGAAGGAACTTGACAACTTCAAGAAGCGCAAGTATCAGTATATGGCAAAGGATAAAGACGGACGCGACGTTTTCCTTGCCGATTCTGGCTATGTTTTGCAGATGGCGCAGGAAGATTTCAAGAATATCAAGTTCCACTTCACAAGTGAATTCTAAGGCAAACTCTTGCTCTAAGGTTCTGATTATATCGCCATTGTGGTTTTGGCAGGCTTAATAGTCTCACAGCTTTAGGCACATAATATATATAAAAGGTGTATTTCAGTTTTAGTTAAACTTGAAATACACCTTTTTTAGTTCCGTCAGTTTATTGTTAGTTATGCTTTCTGCTCATCAGATTCGATTATAGGTTTGCAGCACCATCGTGATACTTTAATCATGACTCCCATGCCAGGAACCTCTTTCAGCAGATAATACTTTTTGCTTTGGCGTACAAGTTTTCCGCTCAGTCCCTTCAAAGGTCCATAAACCACATCAACTTCCGTGCCGTTTTTCAGTCGTGCTTCCTCTGTTGAGAGATATTTGCGAAGTTCTATCTCAGGGTTACACATTATCTGAAATTCGTGCATCTCGCGTGCAGATATTTCGTAGTATTCCTTATTCTCGCTGCTTTTAGGAATCACTCGCATAGCATATTGCGACTGTTTTATAAGTTCCGCAAGTTCGCTGTTGCTTACAGTTTTCTTCAAGAACAGCAGATTTCTGACAACGGGTCGCAATTCTCTTTTCCGCTTGCCATACTTGTCTTCGCCGTCAACGTACTGTTTCGGAATGAAACATTCCAATCCCTTGTCCTCAAAGTAATCGGCTACGGCTTGCTGCCTCGTCGTGAAAAGTTGCAAGGCAAACCAATTTTCGTTAGACTGGTTTTGTTCCATTCTTATATTGTTAATGTTTTCTGCTGTTTCCTTATTATCGGAATGAATAAGTTATTTGGTTCTTATGCTCAAATAATATTACGTATTGATGCAGGCTATTAAGGTATAGTCTTATCCTTGCGGAACGACATAGCGGTTAGCGCACACACAAGGTCACCATTCTGATTAGTAACCTTAACTTCGCAATACGGAATCTTATGATGATTGAACACTTCTACTGCTTCGGCGCGTAGATGGTCGCCTGGAAGGGCGGAGTGCAAGAACGATATGCTTGTCTGTATGCTGAACGACAATTTGCCGTGACTGTTCATCACGCCTGCTATAGCTAAATCTGCCAAAGTGAAAAGCACGCCTCCCTGACAAACGCCACCTGCATTCAGATGGTGTTCGGTTACAGTCATTTCGGCTATAGCTCTTCCTTCTGATATTTCGGTTAACTGCACTCCAGACTCTGCTGCAAATATGTCGCCTTTATTCAGAAATTCTTTTAGTGTCATGTGTTTTTCTTCTAATTAATTCTATCAAGAAATGCCTTTAGCTGGTCTGTGTTTTTCACTCCAATGGCATCCTCAAAAACGTCGTCAATGCATATTCCCATACATTTTTCGTGCGAAAGCAAATCTATAATGCTGTCTGAATTGTTCTTAGAGCCATAGACTAAGACAAATCCCAGTTTGCAGTCGTAGTGGCTCATGACATTCCCTTGCAATGCTTCTTCGGTGATGCTGATAGCCAGATAGTCGGCACTGTCGGCATATTGACACAGATTTTCTACATCGGCAATGGTGCTGACGGAGCAGTGTTTCGCAATCTTTATGTTTGGATGAATGTCGGGATGGAGAGTGTTTCTCAGGTTGTCAATCATGAGAGGCAGTTCCTCGCCCCACAGTTCTACGATGTCAAGATTGTAGTTGTAGACGCGAGTCACGATGTTCTGCGGCATGTCATCTGCAAAACAACCCATCCTGCGACAACTGTTCTCCTGTGTAAACTCGTTGATGTCTTTGTTAGCCTTAAGCCGCTTAATACGTTCACGCGAATAGTCTGGAATAATTCCTGCACGCGAAGAAATCATCTTCACCATGCGTTCACTATCCTTTCTGAAGTCGAAGCCCACAACGTCGACACCCATCTTTTCTATCTCGCGCATATTGTCAGCATCGCAGAGACCATTTATTTGGATTAGCATTTCTCAGATTCTTTAGTTATTTAAAGCGCAATCACTTTCTAATGCAAAGTCTTTTGACTGCAAATAGTTTCATTCTGGCATAAAGTGTATTGTTGTTCGCCAAAGCAACAGCCTGACTTGCGCTTTTATTAAATGCAAAATTAGACAAAAAAAATGGTTTAATATCAAGTTTTAATAAAAAAATGCTTTTGCGTATAATAAAACCATACATATTTGCGTTAAGTATATAGAAAGCATTTAATAAAACATCATTCCTTTAAAACTATAAAAAACAAACAAAATGCCTATGCCACATTTTACACTTGAAGAAGTCAATCCATCAGAATACACATTGAATCTGATTCGACAGATTGCGCACTCATATAGAGTCTTGAAGCTGAATGGCCGACAGGAAATATATTGTTTAAACTAATAAGAATTAAGAATACGACTGATGGAAACACTAATTTCACCCTCTTTGCTCTCAGCAAACTTCATCGACCTTAAGACAGACATAGAAATGATAAACCGAAGTGAAGCCGACTGGTTGCACTTAGACGTAATGGACGGAGTTTTCGTTCCTAACATTTCATTCGGATTTCCCGTGATGGAGGCTGTTGCAAAAGTATGTAAGAAACCGCTTGATGTTCACTTCATGATAGTCCATCCAGAGAACTATATTGCCCAGACTGCAAAACTGGGAGCTATGATGATGAACGTACACTACGAGGCTTGCACCCATCTCCATCGCACAGTGCAGGAAATTCACGCTGCGGGCATGAAGGCTGGCGTTACGCTCAACCCACATTCTCCAGTAAGTCTGCTCGAAGATATTGTCAACGATGTAGACATGGTGCTGCTTATGAGCGTTAATCCTGGATTTGGCGGACAGAAATTTATCGACAATGCTGTTAAGAAAGTAGCACAGCTCCGCAACCTTATCGACAAGGCTGGCAGCAAATCACTCATAGAAGTGGATGGAGGCGTTGACGGAAAGACTGCTCCGCTGCTCGTCAAGGAAGGTGCTGACGTGTTGGTGAGCGGAAGTTACATCTTCAAATCTGCCAACCCTGAGGAAACAATTAAAGAACTTAAGAAAAATTGTTAAGCTGTGAGCATAGCGATTCTGCTTTTGTTTATTTCAAGTTTCGCAAGTGCTCAGCTTATTTTATGACCACCTGATAAATTAAGTTTGGGATATCATCCTAAATTTCTTTATAAGAAAAGGCTGCATGATGGTGCATATCATGCAGCCTTTTAAGTTTATACCAAGTTTTGCTTCCAATCTGAAACCAGTTTTCCTTTTCTTCCCTTTGCCGAGAGGAAAACCTGCAATTTTCAGAGGCGAGTTGGGTAAAAAATTGATTAACTAAACCCGCAAATAACTTAAAATTTTACGACCGAGAAAAAAGAAGTTGCAAAATATGCGAGTATTTGGCTGCTTTTAACTCTTTTTGGTAAATTATTCAATATCAAGACATTATACGTTTCGTTGCAAAACTCATAAGTGTTAAAAAAGTCAAAGGGCATCTTTGGCAGTGCGAAAGGGCACCTTTGGCACTGCGATATGCCACATATCGCATGGTCATATGCCACGTTTCGCATCGCGAAAGGACACCTTTCACTTTTTCGTTCCTTATGTTCGTTTACATAGTTTAAGCCGATTGATTAACAAATAAACAGTTTTTTACACTTTGTCTCGTGCCAGACGGAAAAACGGCTCTAAATGCTTCTCTGGATTGAAAATTTCATTTGTCAAGATTTTTTACTTTTTTCGTCAAAAAAATGGACCGAAAATGAAAGTTACAGTTTGTAACTCCAGTTATAAAAAAAACAAAAAGCAAGGAAAAGCCAAACCGCTATGGTTTTAACTTTTCCTTGCTTATTAGTATTATTTTAGCAGCAATTGGACTTTAACTTGTTAGTCCATCTGCAACATTAAGTCGTGTGATTTTGCCATGCGTCGCATGTTCATTATTGCATAGCGCATTCTGCCGAGCGATGTGTTTATGCTCACTCCTGTAGTCTCAGCAATTTCCTTGAACGACATTTCCTGAAAGAAGCGCATGTAAACAACTTCACGCTGTGAGGCAGGCAGAAGGTTCATCATGGTCTTAACGTCGCTTAGCACTTGGTCGTTTACGAAGCGAGTCTCTATGCTTCCATCGAGTAATTCGTTAGAGGAAATGTTGGAAAGGTCGTTGTCTGTAGTAGGTTCAACTATTTTGTCTGTGCGATTGTCGCGATACCAGTCCATAATCACATTGTGGGCAATACGCATAACCCACGCCCCAAACTTGCCTGTAGTAGCATATTTGCGGTGTTGCAGCGAACTGATAACCTTTACGAAGGTCTCCTGAAAGACATCATTTGCCATCTCTTGGTCGCGAACAACGAAGAGGATGTAAGAAAATATTTTTGACTGATTGCGTTGCAACAAGATATCGAAAGCCCTGTTATTACCATCAATATATGCCAATGCCAACTGTTCATCGGTCATTTTTTCCAGATGTATCATTCCTTTAATATTTTTAATATTTAAGTAATGTTGTTCCGATAGGCTTTTCTGATTTTTTAAGTGAATAATTGTTGTAACTGCGGGCAAAGATAGTTACTTTCTGAAAGTTATGCAAATTTTTCTGTAAAAAAATGTAAGTTTCTGCCAAATAAAAATTTTTTTATTCAAAATTTTCTCGTTTTTTTTTGGTGGTTTACCTAATTATCGTATCTTTGCATCCGTAATGGTTCGCTAAAACGCGATTAAAAAGGGAATGGAGTGAAAATCTCCAACTGTCTCGCAGCTGTGAGTTCCTTTATAACCTGCAAGCAAAAGAGCCACTGAAGTTTATTTTAAGTCAGCGATTGACATTTGATAATCAACGATTTACATTCAGCTTCGGGAAGGCGTTTGAAGGTGGAACAAAGTCAGAAGACCTGCCTGGTGAAAATAAAAAGCTGAACTCTCTCGATGTAAGGGTAGGGAGGCGAACAAAAAAATATTGAAAATGAAACCATCAATAGCATGCTGGCATGTTATGGTGTGTTGTGGCTGTATGACAAAATTCAACAGTATGTGTATTATTATATAAGTTTATTTAGTGCTGAGAGCGAGTCCGGGAGGTTTCGCTCTTTTGCTTTTTTATGTGGCAGACATGATGAGGCTATGCTGCAAATTGAAAAAATCACGCTTATGTACAATTCCGATATGCTGATAAATATAACTTTGAAGACTGAAAAAACTTGTTGCTACTTGAAACGAAAAGAGGTTGGTGCAGGATGCTACCAACCTCAAGACTGATTTCGAAAAATGCGAAATCCTAAAAAAGTTGCAACAAATGTATGCATATTTAATGTAAAAACCAAATTTTCAGGCATTAATCTTCTAACTTTAACATAAAATAAGTGTATAACCTTTGTGTTTATAAAACAATTTACCTACTTTTGCAACCAAATACACTATAAGTTTTTAATCACATTAAACAAATAAGGTTATGAATAAATTTTTACGCTATTCACTCGTTGCATTGCTATGCGCAATGTTCAACGTTTCATTTGCCGAAGAAATTAAATTTGACTTCGACAATGACTATGCTACTTTGTTCCCAACCATCACAGGACTTTCTTCAGGAACTTCACATGATGGTGACTTCACAGAGACTACAACATCTGCTGATGTAAGCGGAGCTACTGTTACTGTTTCTGCAAAGACTTCTGGAAATAATGAAAACCGCTTGTGGAGTGCAAGTCCACGCCTGCGCATGTACTCTGGTACTTTCACAGTTACAGCTCCTGCAGGAAAGAACATCTCTAAAATTGAGTTTGTTGGTCACAAAGATAACTTCAATTTGTCTACATCAACCGGAACACTTGCAGAAAAGACTTGGACAGGTAATGCTTCTGAGGTAGTTTTCAATGTTGCTAAAAATACTCAGATTTCTTCTATTACATTGACTGTTAGCGGTGAAGGTGAAGAGCCACAGCCAGAAGAGGCTAAAATCACTATCAGTGGAACTAATCCATTCGTAAATTCAACAGAAGTTACTATCTCTATCAATCGCGATGCTTCACAGATCTATTATACATTAGACGGCAGCGACCCTGAAACAAATGAAGGTGCGCCTTCTTACAGTGCTCCTTTCACTATCACAGAGAGTTGCACAGTGAGGGCATGGGATGAAATGTCTGGTGCTAAGGCTGAGATGGAGTTTGTTAAGCAAAATATCACTACAGTAAATAGTATTGCTGAATTCCTCGCTCTAGAAAACGAAACAGTAGCTAACTTAAACCTTACAGACGCTGTAGTTCTTGGCAATGGTAACAAAAACACTGTAGTTAAGGATGCTACTGGTTCACTGCTCATCTACTATCTTGGACAGGATGTTAAGCAGGGACAGAAACTGAACGGAACAGTTCAGGGTCAGCGTGTTGTTTATGCTGGTCTGGACGAGCTTAAAGTTGGCAAGGACAATACTGTTAACATTACAATCACTGACGGAACAATCACTCCTGTTGAAATCAGTGCTGCTGACATCGTTGGTAAGGAACTTCTGACAGAAGTTTACAAGATTAAGGATGTTGTTGTTAAGAAGAATGCTGACAATAACCGCTACTATATTATGAACGGCGACAATGAAGTTATCCAGCTTTATGACGAGTTCAAGATTGAAGGCATGATTGCTGAAGACGGAACTTACACTATTGAAGGTCTGCGCGGTAAGTATAATGAAACAGCTCAAGTATGGTTGACAAAGGTTGGCGAAGGTGAAGAACCACAGCCAGGAGAAATCACTAAGGTTAACAACATTGCTGAGTTCAAGGCACTTGCTGATAATACAGAGGCTGAACTTACTCTGACAAACGCTAAGGTTGTCTACAAGTTTGTGACAAACTCTGCAAATGCAAACACTTCAATCTTTGTTCGCGATAATAGCGGTGCTATATGTTTCTTCAATGTTGCTAAGGACTTGAATATTAACGACGACGTAAATGGAACAATCATTGTTAAGCGTACAAACTTCAAAGCTCTGCCACAGGCTCAGGCTGTTGAAGGCAAGACAAACACTGACAATATTCTTGCTGTAACTGGTGCGGAAGCAGAAGCTAAGGTTATTGGCGTTAACGAAATTGCAGACAATCTCTGCGACTTGGTTGAAGTTAAGAACGTTACAATTTCTACTAACGGTGCTGAGAATCCTAAGTTCTACGCTAACGAAGGTGAAAACAATGTTCAGATTTACAATAGCTTCCATGTAGAGGGATATGACAACGATGGTCTTGCTGCAATGGTTGGCGAAACTCTTTATAACATTAAGGGTATTGCTTATACATACAACTCAACACCAGAGCTTGTTCCTGTTGATGGCGGTATCGTAACTGGTATCAGCGACGTTAAGTATAACGAAACTGAGAACGGTGTAATCTATAACATCGCAGGTCAGCGCGTTGATGCTTCTTACAAGGGAATCGTAATCATGAACGGTAAGAAGATTGTTAAGAAATAATCTGAAAAACAAAGTCTGAGTTGTTATTCAGACATATAAAATAATCCCGACAGGCATTAAGTCTGTCGGGATTATTGTTTTTATTTGTGTGGCATGATAGTCTGTCAGGCTTTCTTTTTCTTTGTTGTTTTTTGCAGTTTCTCTACTTTCTTGTTTAGTTTCGCAATCTCTTTGTCTTTCTGTTCTATCTCCACAGCCTGATTTCTGATGGTTGTAAGGAGCGAGTTAAGTTCTTCGTTGTCAATTTCTGACGGATAGATAGAATTGACACGCCAGATGAAGTCGCCGAGAATGTTCATGTAGTTTGTAAAAGCATCGAATGCAGAATCGTATATTCCACGCTCAAGACCAACGTGTGACGGTTTTGTAGTCATAAACCTGAAGTTGTTGGATGCCTGCAAGTAGTCCCAATCTTGGTTAATACGTGGGTCGTCGGCTATTCTGACTCTCTCTGCTACACTATAGAGTTTGTCGAATGCTTCGCGCTGCATTGCATTACCAATGCAGCTGCTTACATCACGCTCTTCGTCAAGCCAAGAAAGTGTGTCGGGCACGTTCAAGTCGCCCACAGATTTGTTCTGCTTGCATATTTCTGTAGGTGTTGCGAAAGAGATGTTGCGTTGTTTTGCGCATTGTGGCCACGCCCTTAGGAACTCTAATATGTTAGATGATAGTGGTTGTGAGATGCCTAACGCTGAAAGGTTCATGAATATGTTTATTACATTCTCCGACTCAGGCAATTCTGCGATGCGATCCATGTAGTGGTCGGCAAAAAGCGGATAGCCTTCCCAATGTGGATTGCTGAATCTTAGCGACACATCATCGCTCAGGTTTATATCTCTAAGCAGGAGTTTCAGGCTTGGAGCCAGAGGACAATGATAGAGATAGTGCGGTGATTTCCATCCCAAGACATGCTTTGCACCTTCTGTCAACATGGCTTTAAATCCCATTTCGGCAGCTTGCTGACCAATCTCGTCACTATAAATGAGCGAAGAGTTGCGCAGCACTTTAGGAGTCTGACCGAAATACTCTTTTATTTTCGTCATTTGCCTCTTTACTTCCGATGCAAACAAGTCTCTGTCAACAAGCGACGACAGACCGTGAGAGTAAGGCTCTGCAAGAAACTCCACGCAACCTGTCTCTGCCATTACCTGTAACTTTTCAAGAACTTCAGGCGCATAAATCTCCAACTGCTCCATGCCTACACCCGACAAAGAGAATGAAACGCGGAATGCCTTGTCGTTGTGGACTATCATTTCGTGTAGCACATTAAGTGCTGGCATGTACGACCTCTGGGCAATATCGCGGATCAGGCGCTCGTTCTCATAGTCATCATAATAGTAATGGTCTGACCCTATATCGAAAAAGCGATAGCGTCGGAGGTGTGTTATCTGGTGTATTTCAAAATATAAGCAAATTGTTTTCATCCGTTTCTTATGTATTTGTTTTTATATTCCTTTTATACTATATAATATAATAAATAGGTTAAAGCGGTGTTTATTGGCTTAATGTCCTATTGTATAGTTCATTAATCCAGCGTCCTACTTTTTCCCAAGTAATCTGATCTACTTCTCGTTTTCCTTCCACTTGCAGATAGTTGAACAGAGATTCGTTGTTGCAAATAGAGTAGATGGCATCTGCCATAGCATGAATGTCCCAATAGTCAATCTTGAAACAGTTTGTAAGAATCTCTGCACATCCACTCTGCTTGGATATGATTGTAGGTGTGCCGCACTGCATTGCTTCAAGCGGTGATATTCCGAAAGGTTCACTAACGGAAGGCATAACGTAGACATCAGAGTTTTTAAGACACTCATACACTTGGTTGCCTCTCATGAAACCAGGGAAATGGAAACGGTCAGCTATGCCTCTCTCTGCTGCCAGCGTAATCATTTCTTCCATCATGTCGCCAGAGCCAGCCATGCAGAATCTGACATTTCTTGTACGTTTCAGAACCAGACTGGCTGCTTCTACAAAGTATTCTGGACCTTTCTGCATGGTTATTCTTCCGAGAAAGGTTACTATCTTCTCCTTGTTCTTGTGGTCAGGACGGGGAATGTCCTGAAGTTCTTTCTTAAGAGGATATACTGCATTGTGAACAGTGAAGACCTTTCTTGGGTCTTGGTGATAGTGATTTATGACTGTTTGCCTTGTCAGTTCGCTAACACACATTATGCAGTCTGCATTATCCATTCCGTCTTTCTCTATAGAATAAACTGTAGGATTAACATTGCCTCGTGAGCGGTCGAAGTCTGTTGCATGAACGTGTATGCAGAGTTTCTTTCCGCTTACCTGCTTGGCATGGATGCCGGCAGGGTATGTCAGCCAGTCGTGGGCGTGTATTATGTCAAATTCTTCTGCTCTTGCCACCACTCCAGCAATGACAGAATAGTTATTTATTTCTTCGTGAAGGTTTTGGGGATAGCCTCCTGCAAACTCCATGCATCCGATGTCATTTGCACCCATGTATGAGAAATCTGAATAGATATGGTCGCGGTATCTGAAATAATCTTCGGCTTTCATCACTTTGCCTACTCTTTCTTCAACCCACTCTCTGCTTACGTCATGCCATACAATAGGTACAGCATTCATTGCAACTATGCGAGCTGCAGATTGGTCTTCGTCACCAAAAGGGTGTGGCAGACAAAGCGTAATTTCCATATTGCCTTGTGCGTGTAGTCCTTCAGATATTCCGAAGTTAGCAGTTGCAAGCCCTCCGAACACATGAGGAGGATACTCCCAGCCAAACATCAATACTTTCATTGTGCATTCCTCCTTTCTTGTTCCTTTTTGTTTCCGTTGTTTTCCGTATTATCAGGCTGAGTCTCAATGCCGTAGTTTCTCAGTAAGTGCTGAGTCCTTAGCACTTCTGATACATTCATTGCAAATGAGATTCCGCCACGTCCGTGGAAAGGAGGGTTGCCATCAAACAGTTCGCTTATTGTTCCGAGACAATGGTAGTACATTTCGTCGTCGTAGCCCACCATCTGTCTTTCTATGAAGCTGAGCCTTGAACGCTTATAGAGTTTCAGGCAGGCTTCGAGATAGAAACCACCAAGCCAAGGCCATGCTGTGCCTTGATGGTAAGCCAGGTCACGTTCACTTTGTTTTCCTATATACATAGGATTGTATCCAAAACTTTTTGGAGATAGCGAGCGCAGTCCCTTTGGAGTGAGTAGTTCACGAGTACAATAGTCTATTACGCTTTTCTTTTGTTCTCGTGTGAGTGGCGAATAGTCGAATGCGCAGGCAAAAATCATGTTTGGGCGGACGCTCCAGTCTTGTGATGCTCCACCTACATAGTCGAATAGATAGCCATACTTATTGTAGAAAGTTGCAGCAAACGACTGGTTGCATCGCTCGGCACGCTCGCTAAGTTCTTCAACCTTGCGAATATCGTTCTTTTTCTTAGCAAGTTCAACAGCAAAGAGCAACGCATTATACCAAAGTGCATTAAATTCAACGATATATCCTGTTCGTGGAACTACAGGTTTGCCGTTTGTCTTAGAATTCATCCATGTGACGGCATTGTTTCTTCCCTCAGTTCTGAGAAGTCCATTAGAATCAAGATATAAGTTGGGGTGCATTTCATCTACGATGTAGTCAATTATGTCGAATACCAGTTGTCCATATTTTTCAAGACAAGCTGTAATGCCACATTCATGTGCATATTGCTGAACTGCCCAAATAGCCCAAAGTAGAACATCGGGTTGTTCCATCTCATATATCTTTACGCTTAATGGCTTTCTTTGCATGAACTCCCTTAGTCCGCGTTCCGCAGTTTTCATGACCAGCTCAAAGTATGGTTTCTCGCCAATTGATAGCGTAAGTCCTGGCAATGCGATGAAAGTGTCGCGGGCTCGGCACTTGAACCAAGGATAGCCTGCCAGCAAGTATCTGTCGTCGTTTGCCTCT
The DNA here is from genome assembly GCA_017627765.1 of Prevotella sp. Classification (GTDB taxonomy): domain Bacteria; phylum Bacteroidota; class Bacteroidia; order Bacteroidales; family Bacteroidaceae; genus Prevotella. The sequence continues at coordinate 23,994 of JAGAGD010000019.1, forward strand.
CTCTTGTGGAACTGATGTGCTGCATTTATCAGACAGTGTACGAAACTGTCACGTGGAGCGCGTTCTGAGATTTCCTCTTCTGCAAGTTTCTTCAGTTTGTTTGACTTAATCTCTGAGGTAGATGCTGAAAAGACAATGCTTTCGCCTTTACGAATCGTCATTTCAAAATAACCAGGAACGTAAAGGTCTTCGCGTGAATCGTATCCGCGTTCTTCTTCTTTGGGATATTCAATATTTCTATACCAGTCGGGGGTGAATATGAACTCGTTTTTCTTAGAGAACTGCATGTAAAGATTAGGATATCCAGGATACATGCAGGTGCTTATTCCATTGTCAACAATCTCATACTGTCTGGAAGCATAGGGATTCTCATGCGTAAACTCTCTTACGCTTCTGAATGCGAGGAATGGACGGAAGCGAAGAATTGTTTTAGAATGTGCGTCGTCAAGAGTATAGCGTATCAGTATTCTGTCTTCATAGTGCTGGAATACAACTTCCTTTCTGAGAATGACGCCACCGACACGATAGATAGTAGTAGGTACTTTGTCGCAATTAAACTCGCGAATGTATTTATGGCCCATAGGACTAAAGTGTCCGCCTTGATATTTGTGCAGACCGAGATTGAACTCAGCCCCGTGCTGAACAACTGTTACGTCGAGCGACGAAAGCAACACATGGTTGTCGTCATCTAAAACAGGCACAGGCACAACCAGCAGGCCATGGTATTTTCTTGTGTTGCAGTCGACAACCGTTGAGCAGGAGTAAGCACCAGAGCGATTAGTGCGTAGCAGTTCGCGTTGTAGCGATTCCTGCAAATTGGTCATCGGAGCTTTATCAAATCTTAGATAACTCATAGCTTGATATATATTCTTGTTGCTTCAAAGGTAATAATTTTTTGACATAAAACAAAACATCTCTTCGATTTTTTTATCAAAGAGATGTTTTTCCTTATAATATATAAGTAAAATAAGCCTTGCCCTAAGGAATAATGAAGTTGATAACCTCATGATCTACACCTACAGTAAACTGGCCTTTAGGCTGTTTAAGCAGTCTTCCGTCAATTCCGATTGGTGCCTTGCCGTTACTGATTACTTTAACTTCTTGTGTTCTGAATGGCAGCACATCGCGGTGGTTTAGGATTTTTCCGCAATATAGCAGATAGAAGCCTTCAAGCAGTTGTGTAACTTCGGGATGATGAACTACAGAAACATCGAGAAGTCCGTTATAGGGAACAGCATTTGGAGTGAAACCATAACCTGTTGAATTGCCTATACATACAGTCATCACTTTTCCGCTTATCTCATCGGTATTGATTCGTAGGTGCATTTTATATTCCAGTCGCTGGGCAATCAGTCTGAGCGATGAGAAAAAGTATGAAATCATTTTGAAACCGCCAAGCAACTGTGCACGGCGCCGCAAATTAGTAACCGATGTAACGAGTCCGATCGTGAGACAGTTGTGGAAATATCGGCGGCAACGTTCCCCTTCACTGTTTGTATACCTTATGCATCCTAAGTCTATCTTGCGTATTCGGCGTGCATGCAGCATTTTTACTGTCTTTTCAATATCGCTTTCGTCAATTTCCCAATAATGCGCAAAGTCGTTCTTGATGCCATTAGGAATAACGCCCAATGCAATTTGGTCGCGAACCTCTTTCTCAACGTGCATCAGACTATTTACGGCATCATTTAGGGCAGAATCGCCACCAATAACAACAATGGTTTGGTAGCCGTTGTTTATCATCATCTTGACAAGTCTGTCAACGCTTCCAGATGTCTCACTCTGGACATGGTCGTAACTGATGCCTTCGTCTTGCAGGCATTTCTCTATTTTTCGCCAAAGTTTTCGCGGGTTTCTTTGTCCGCTTCTTGGGCAGAAGATGATGCCCCATTTGTCATTATTTTGCATGATACGTTGGTTTTTAACGTAGTGTTTCTTTATTAAATTGGTTTGTGATATGAAGTTCTGAGTTTTCCTTCCTAATAGTTTTTTGTGGAATTAGCTTGAAATGCTCAGCCCCCAATCAACTGCATAGTTCTTTCTATTTTCTCATCAGTTGGCAGCATGGCATCTATCCAGTTAATCTTAAAACCTCTTCGTTCCATACCGCGAAACCATGTCATCTGCCGTTTCGCAAACTGATGTATTGCTATCTCCAGACGTTCTACCATAGTCTTATAATCAGTTTTTCCAATTATATACTCGGTTAGGAACTTATACTCAAGTCCGTAATATATGAGGTCGTCAGGATTGATACCACTATCTAATAGTTGTCTTACCTCGTCAACCATGCCTTCGTCGAGACGTTGGCGCAGACGGGTTGATATTCTTTTTCGTCTTTCTTCTCTGTCAATGTCTATACCTATTATAATATAGTTGAGTTTTGGAAATAGTCTTTCCGGCATTGGTGTGTGCAGATTATATTCCTCAATCTCAATAGCGCGGATTGCACGCTGCACTGTGTCTACATCGGAGCGGTTGTGCATCTGCGAACCTGTCAGTTTCTTCAGTTCCTTTAGTCGTTCAGTCAGTTCTTCAAGCGATTTGTCTGCCAGTTCATTGCGTAGTTGCTCATTCTGAGGCACTGGCGAAAGTTGATAGCCTTTCAGTATAGACTCGATGTAAAGCCCAGTGCCACCACAAACGATAGGCCGCTTGTTGCGGGATATGATATCCTCGTAAGCATTAATAAAATCTTTTTGATATTCAAAGAGATTATACTTTGTTCCAGGCTCACAAATGTCTATAAGATGGTAGGCTATTTCCTTTCCCTCTACAATATAATCCTTCAAGTCTTTACCCGTACCAATATCCATACGTCGGTAGACCTGTCGTGAGTCTGCACTGATAATCTCGCCGTTCAACTTGTAGGCAAGTGCTGTTGCGAAAGTTGTTTTCCCGCATGCAGTAGGTCCCAAAATGGTTATTAGCTTGGTTAAATCTTTCATTTCAGATAGTTTAATCTTCTGCATGCAAAAATAATAAAAATATATGAATTCGTCAGTTTTTGTCTACAAAAAACTTATTTGTGCTAATGATTTAAATAAAAAACAAAGAAAATGAATGTTGTTTATTAATACATTCGGATAAAAATATAGCATCAACGGTGTATTTCTCAGTAATTTGGAAGGAGAAAAATACACCGTTGATGCTCTGTTATATTGTGAAATTTATTTATTCAGTTTTTCAATGCAGATGCGCAGACTGTCTTCCCAGTGTGGAATTTCTATGTCGTAGGCTTGCTTTATTTTAGTTTTGTCGAGTACTGAATAGTGTGGACGAGTGGCAGGAGTAGGGTAGTCGCTTGTGTGGATTGGGCGCACATGGCAGTTTGTTATACCTGCTGCTTTGTGTATAGCAATGGTAAAGTCGTACCATGAAGTAATGCCCTCGTCGGTGAAATGATATATTCCTGGCTTGATGCCTTTGTCTAATATTGTCATTATCATGCGTGCCAAGTCTGCAGCGTAAGTTGGAGTGCCTACTTGGTCGAACACGACTCCGAGTTCGTTCCGTTCTTTGCCGAGTCGCAACATGGTCTTAACAAAGTTGTTTCCAAATTCAGAATAGAGCCATGCTGTACGCAGAATCATAGTGTTTTTGCACATTTTCAGCGCGTTGAACTCTCCTACGAGTTTTGTTCTGCCATATACGCTATTCGGACAAGTGTCTGCTTCCTCTGTATATGGAGTGTGAGCAGTTCCGTCAAAGACATAATCGGTCGAAACATGAATAAGCCAGCCTCCGCGCTTTTCGATGGCATCGGCAAGATATGCAGGTGCCTCTGCATTAAGTTTCTGGCAGAGTTCTTCATTGCTTTCAGCCTTATCTACCGCAGTATAGGCAGCACAGTTGATAATTCCGTCAATTTCATGCTCGTCAACCATCTGCCTTATTGCATCTGGCGATGTGATGTCGAGTTGCTCAATGTCGGTGTTTACAAACTTTATATCTTTTCTTTCGTGTTGCAACAGTTGCAGTTCATTGCCTAATTGTCCGTTGCATCCAGTTATTAGAATGTTCATTCTTCGTCAAATTTTAGTCCTTCAGTCTTGTCTTTTATGTAATAGTCGGAAAGCATTCCGATTAGTGTCGTAATCTCTTCAATGGCATGCTGTGTGTCGGGTGAAATCTCTTTCTTCTGAAGTCTCAGCATCATTACTCCGTAGAGAGCATTGAAGCATGTTTCAATCTCGTTTTCCTCCTTGCTGCCTTTGCGTCGTAGTTCTACTATAAATGGTAGGACCTTGAAATATTCAGCATTGTAGAAAGGGAACTTTGTGCTTTGCAGCAGTCGTGCGTGAAGTTCGGCTATGGCTTGCAGAACTATCTCGTTTATCTGCAGATGTCCAGACTCGCGTTTCCCCTCAGAATTCATCATTCTTACTAGGTTGCCGAACCAGTCTGTCAGTTCTTCCTTTTGCTCGTCGGTATAGTCGAACTGGCTGATATATTCTCGTCTTATCCTCGTAAGGTTAACGTCGTATGCTCTTATAATGTCCTCAATCTGCCACATATATAGCAGATATTCGGCAATGCTTTTCTTTCTAAGTTGTTGTGAAATAAACATTTTTTTTAGGAGTTAAGGAGTTATATAGTAGGAAACTTTGCTTTATGAAATAAAACCAACAAAATTATTATTTTTCAATTATCAATTCTCAATTGTTAATTCTCTTAGTATGGGAATGTGTACAAATTAAATACAGTTCCAATAAGTACTATGAGAGATATAAGAATCACAATGCTTCCTATAACCTTATTTATTATTATAATGCCAGAATCCTCAAATTTGTTTCTTATCTTGTCTATAAGCCATGTCAAGCCAAACCACCACAAAAGGGCTCCTGCAATAATGCTGAGGTAGCCTATAGCCATCTCAAACGGGCGGCCAGGTTTGATGAATGCGAGCTGTGCAAACACTGCCATGAAGATGAGGATGATAAGCGGATTAGAGAGCGTCAGCAGAAACCCTGTCACGCCATTATGTACCAGTGTTCCCTTTTGAGTTCCGCTGCGGTGCATATTCTCAGTTGGGTTAGAGCGGAATGAGTAGATGCCGAACAGCAAAAGCATTACACTTCCAAGTATTTGAAGGAAAAACTGATTCTTGCTGTTGCTGACCAAGTCCATAACAAAACTCATTCCCAGTCCAGTAAACAAGGCATAGATGATATCGCTTGCAGCAGCACCGACGCCCGTTACAAAACCATACCAACGACCTTTATTCAATGTTCGCTGTACACAGAGTATGCCTACAGGTCCCATCGGAGCTGAGGCCAAGATGCCTATTAGCATCCCTCTGAAAATCATGTCAAGTATATCAATATGAAATTCGAATGGCATAACGTCTGCAAAAGTACAAAAAAAATGCTAAACGAATGAATTATTATTCACAAATGTTGTCTGAACAAAAGTTTTTTCCTAACTTTGCGGTGTACAATGTCCGTTATGTAGCATTGAACTTAAAGGCGTTTAATAAGTTAAAAAACAAATAAAATGAACTTACAGCAGAACTTGAAGCCTTACGTTATAGGCTTAGACTTGGGAGGAACCAATTCCGTTTTCGGAATCGTAGACAGTCGTGGAGAAATTAAGGCAACTACAGCCATAAAGACGCAGGGCTATAATAACGTTGAAGAATATGTTGATGCTGCCGTCGCTGCCGTTGACGTCATAATAGAGCAGGTGGGCGGCATTGAGCTGATTAAGGCGATGGGCATCGGCGCACCTAATGGAAACTATTATAATGGAACAATAGAATTTGCTCCTAATCTTTCTTGGGGACGCGACGGAATCGTGCCTCTTGCAGATATGTTCAGCAAGAAACTCGGCATACCTGTTGCACTTACCAACGACGCTAATGCAGCTGCGATAGGCGAAATGACTTATGGCGTTGCTCGCGGAATGAAGAATTTCATTATGATTACTCTTGGAACTGGTGTTGGTTCGGGAATTGTTGTCAACGGACAGCTTGTATATGGCAGTGATGGTTTTGCAGGAGAGTTAGGTCATACCATCATTCGTCGTGAAGGAGGTCGTCCGTGTGGTTGTGGCCGTAACGGTTGTCTTGAGTGCTACTGCTCTGCTACAGGTGTGGCTCGCACAGCACGCGAATTGCTCGATACGACTTCAGAACCTTCTTTGCTGCGCGAACTTAATCCAGATGAGATTACATCACTCGATGTCTCTATTGCTGCTGGTAAAGGCGATGCACTGGCTAAGCGCATTTATGAATTTACTGGTGAGATACTCGGAGAGGCATGTGCCGATTTCACAGCCTTTTCTTCGCCAGAGGCATTTATCTTCTTCGGCGGTCTGACTAAGGCTGGAGACTTGCTAATGGACCCAATAAAGAGAGCATACGACGAGCATGTTCTGAAGATATTCAAGGGTAAGGCACAATTCCTTGTAAGTGGACTCGATGGTTCGAGTGCTGCAGTTCTTGGTGCTTCAGCAATCGGCTGGGAAATTCAGTAAATAGAGATCTCACTATAGATTTTGGCATTTTCCATTATAAGTTCATAATGGGAGATGTCAAAATTTTTCATACTTTTTGATTAACAAAAGTGCCTTTATAATTTAAAATTTTTCGACCGAGCTAAACGAAGTTGCAAAATATGCGAGTATTTGGCGGTTTCTTGCAGTTTTTAGTAAATCGTTCAATATCAAGACATTATACGTTTCGTCTCATAATTCATAAGTGTTAAAAAAGTCAAAGGGCATCTTTCGCAGTGTGAAAGGGCACCTTTGGCAGTGCAATATGCCACATATCGCAGTGTCATATGCCACGTTTCGCATCGCGAAAGGACACCTTTCACTTTTTCGTTCATCACGCTCGTTTACAAAGTTTAAGCCGATTGATTAACAATTAAACGCTTTTTTACAATAAGCCTCGTGCCAGACGGAAAAACGGCTCCAAATCTTTTTCTAGATTGAAAGTTTTTGTTGACAAAAATTTCTGAACTTTTTGTCAAAATTTTTCATAATATTCCTGCTTGTGTTTTGTGTTAGTCAAATGCAAAAGATTTTTACTGCTGTCAGGTGTTTTTTTGAGTTGTTAAATTATTCTTTGTGTTCTAAATTTTGGAAAAATACCATTTTATGTGAATAAAACAAAAAAATAACTTGAGGAAAAGCATAAACCATTTCTTCTACAACCGTACTTATGTTTTTCATTTTCTATAATTTATGCTATTCTCATATTGCTTAAACTTTACCAAAACGGAAAACTTAGCAAGAGATAATTCTTCAAAAGTTTTCCAAAAAAGATTTCTTGTTATCGTAATAAAGTATTATCTTTGCACAGAATTTTTGTCATTATTGACTGAGATCTGGAGAAACATTATCAAAAAATATATTCCTTAATTTAAATAACTGATAGAAAATTAAAAGAAAAATCAAATAAATACCTATGAATAACAAGACATATTCCTACGAAGAGGCATTTCAGTCCTCGCTGAAATATTTCGACGGCGACGAGTTGGCTGCACGCGTTTGGGTCAACAAGTATGCTATGAAAGACAGTTTTGGCAACATCTATGAGCAGTCGCCTTCAGACATGCACCATCGTCTGGCAAGTGAGATTGCCCGCATAGAAAATAAGTATCCTAATGCTATGAGCGAGAAAGACGTGTTTGACTTGTTAGACCATTTCCGCTACATTGTTCCGGCAGGCAGCCCTATGACAGGCATTGGAAACGACTATCAGATAGCCTCACTCAGCAATTGTTTTGTTATCGGACTTGACGGCAATGCTGATTCCTATGGAGCCATTATGAGAATAGACGAGGAACAGGTGCAGCTCATGAAGCGTCGCGGTGGTGTTGGCCACGACCTTTCCCATATTCGTCCTAAAGGTTCACCTGTCAACAACTCTGCGCTCACATCTACAGGTCTTGTTCCTTTCATGGAGCGTTACAGTAATAGTACGCGCGAAGTTGCACAAGACGGACGTCGTGGAGCATTGATGCTTTCTGTCAGCATTAAGCATCCTGACTCAGAAGCTTTCATTGATGCAAAGATGACCGAAGGAAAGGTTACTGGTGCAAACGTTTCTGTTCGCATTGACGATGAGTTCATGCGTGCTGCCGTAAACGATACAAACTATACTCAGCAGTTCCCTGTTGACAGCACCGAACCTGAATACAAGAAAGACATCAAGGCAAAAGACCTCTGGCAAAAGATTGTACACAATGCATGGAAGAGTGCTGAGCCTGGAATACTTTTCTGGGATACCATAATAAAAGAAAGCATTCCCGACTGCTATGCCGACTTAGGTTTCAGAACCATCTCTACTAATCCATGTGGCGAGATTCCACTTTGTCCTTACGACTCTTGCCGTCTGCTCTCTATAAATCTCTATTCCTATGTAGTCAATCCATTTACAAAGGATGCTTACTTCGACTTCGACTTGTTCCGCCGTCACGTAGCAATGGCTCAGCGCATCATGGACGATATCGTTGACTTGGAGCTTGAGAAGATTGAGGCAATCATGGCTAAGATTAAGCGCGATCCACAGTCGCAAGAGGTAAAGGGAGCTGAATATCATCTCTGGGAGAAAATATATGCTAAGAGTGGCAAGGGCCGCCGTACAGGTGTCGGTATCACCGCAGAAGGCGACATGATTGCAGCAATGGGACTTCGCTACGGAACTCAAGAGGCTACTGATTTCTCTGTTAAGGTGCATCGCACATTGGCTCTTGCTGCCTATGGCTCTTCTGTGGTTATGGCAAAAGAGCGTGGTGCATTCAGCATATTCGATGCAAAGCGTGAAGAAAACAATCCATTCGTATTGCGCCTGAAGGAAGCCGACCAGCAGTTGTTTGAAGACATGCAGAAATACGGAAGACGTAATATAGCCTGTCTGACTATTGCCCCGACAGGTACCACTTCGCTTATGACACAGACCACAAGTGGTATTGAACCTGTGTTTATGCCAGTCTATAAACGTCGCAGAAAAGTAAATCCAAACGATGTAAACGTTCATGTTGACTTTGTTGATGAAGTAGGCGATTCATTCGAGGAATATATTGTTTATCATCCTAAGTTCCTGAAGTGGATGCAGGTCAACGGAATTGATTCTGAAAAACGCTATACTCAGGAAGAGATTGACCAACTTGTAGCTAAGTCGCCATATTACAAGGCAACGGCAAACGATGTAGACTGGCTTATGAAAGTCAAGATGCAGGGTGCTATTCAGAAGTGGGTAGACCATTCTATCAGTGTAACTGTCAATCTGCCTAACGATGTTGACGAAGAACTTGTCAATCGCTTGTATATTGAAGCATGGAAGTCTGGTTGCAAAGGTTGCACAATCTATCGTGACGGAAGCCGTGCAGGAGTAATGATTTCTGTATCGAAGAAAGACAAGAAAGAAGAGAAAGACTCTACAAAGGACAACAACCTTGAACCAAAGCAGGATACACCTTGCAAGCATCCTGCTGTCACAGAGACTCGCCCAATTGTGCTGGAGTGTGACGTTGTGCGCTTCCAGAACAATAAGGAAAAATGGGTTGCTTTCGTTGGTTTGCTCGACGGGTATCCATACGAAATATTCACTGGTCTGCAAGATGACGAAGAAGGAATAGTCTTGCCAAAAACAGTTACAAAGGGTAAGATTATCAAGCAGATTAACGATGACGGTACTAAGCGCTACGACTTCCAGTTTGAGAACAAGAGAGGTTATAAAACAACTGTTGAGGGACTTAGCGAGAAGTTCAATCCTGAGTATTGGAACTATGCAAAACTTATTTCAGGTGTTTTGCGCTACCGTATGCCTATTGAACACGTAATCAAACTCGTAAGTTCGCTGCAGCTGAAGAGCGAGAGCATCAATACATGGAAGATTGGTGTTGAGCGTGCTTTGAAAAAATATGTTACTGACGGAACAGAAGCAAAGGGACAGAAATGTCCTGTTTGCGGAAACGAGTCGCTCGTTTATCAGGAAGGATGTCTCATCTGCAAGAGCTGTGGCGCATCTCGTTGCGGATAGAAAGAAACATATTTAAGATTAGAAAGACTATGAACGTAGAGCAGAGCATCATTTCATTAACCAATATCCGTCTGCATGCCAAGCATGGTGTTCTTGAACAGGAAAAACTGACAGGAGGAGACTATCTTGTCAGTCTGCGAGTAGAAGGAAACTTTGCTAAGGCTGTTGAAACCGACAATGTTGCCGATACTGTGAATTATGCCCTGCTCTATGAAATAGTTAAAAAGGAAATGGCAATACCTTCAGCACTAATTGAGAATGTGGCAGGCAGGATAGGGCAGACCATATTACAGAAATTCTGTTGTATAGATAGTGTTGAGGTAAGTGTGACAAAGTGTAATCCTCCTATGGGAGCACACTGCGACGGTGCAGCCATTACCTTATATATAAAACGGTAGAGACGAAACAAAAAACTTATATTATTCATGCAAAAGCGAATATTCACTTTAATAGCCTTTTGTTTCATTCTTCTGTCAGTTTGTGCAGGAGACAAGTTTACTCTGGTAATTGATGCAGGACATGGCGGACACGACTCTGGTGCCTGCGGGTCAATATACAAGGAGAAAAACCTTACGCTGCGACATGCTTTGGCTTTCGGCAGGCTTGTTGAGCGTAACTGCCCTGATGTGAAGGTTATCTATACTCGCACAACCGATAAGTTTCTGGAATTGTGGCAGCGTGCTGAGATAGCCAACAAGAACAAGGCAGACTTGTTTATTTCTGTTCATATCAATGCCTTGCCTGCTGGCAGAATTGCACGTGGTTTCCAGACATATACGCTCGGAAGCGGACACAATACAGGTTCGAAAGGCATTATCAAGAACCTTGAAGTGGCAAAGCGCGAAAACTCGGTTATACTTCTTGAGAAAGACTACAAGCAGACCTATCATGGCTTTGACCCTAACTCAAGCGAGAGCAACATTATGTTTGAGATTCTGCAAGACAAGAACATGGAGCGCAGCGTTGAGCTGGCGAAGATGATGCAGAAGAATGTTTGCGCATCAACAGGACGTCAAGATATGGGAGTTCATCAGGACAATCTTGCAGTATTACGCCTAACGTCTATGCCGGCATGCCTTCTTGAACTTGGTTTTATTTCAACTCCCGATGAAGAGGCATTCATGGGTTCCGACGAGGCACTTGACAGGTATGCACGGGGAATTTACAATGCTTTCGTGCAATATAAAAACAAGTATGACCTTGTGGGCAGAAGGGCTCCGATGATTGAAGTTGTAAAAGAGCAGCCTGCTCAGAAAACTAATGCTGAACAGCAGGAAAAGGCTAAGCAAGAGAGCCAGAAAGTAAATCATAGACATGCAGAGCAATCCGTAAAGCAGAATGCTGATGCGGCTAAAGAAGGTCAGAAACATGCAACTGCACAGCATCAGCCAAAGCAGCAATCAAGCACTAACAGCAAAAACGAACCAGTATTTAAGGTTCAGATTCTGGCAAGTTCAAAACCACTTAGCTCAAACGCTGATGTGCTGAAAGGACTGGCAGATGTCGATAGTTATAACGAAAATAATTTCTATAAATACACAGTCGGCGCTTCAACTGATTATAACAAAATAGCACAGTTGCGCAAGTCGTTGACTGAAAAATTTCCACAAGCTTTCATTGTTGCATTCAAGGACGGAAAGAGAATGGACACTAATGAAGCAATAAGACAATATAAAGCAAACAAAACAAAGAAGTAAATATTATGAAAGGAATGAAGAAAGAAATAAGAATAGCACTCGTTGCCATTGCTGGCATCGTGGTTTTATTCTTCGGAATGAATTTCCTGAAAGGCCTGCAACTATTTGCCAACGACAATACCTATTATATCTCTTTTGACGATATTAGTGGACTTTCACCTTCAAGTCCAATCTATGCTAATGGTTTTAAAGTCGGCACAGTTAAGAGTATCAGCTATGATTATAATAAACCTGGCGACATTACGGTTGCTGTTGGACTCGATAAGGCATTGAAAGTGCCAAAAGGCAGCCATGCAGAAATTGTTAGCGATCTGCTGGGCAATGTTCAGATAAACCTTGTTTTGGGCAATGCTGTGAGCAGTATGCTGCCTGTTGGTGGCCACATTGATGGCATGAAGAATGAAGGAACGATGGGAAAGGCTGCCGACATGATACCTCAAGTGCAGCAGTTGCTTCCTAAACTTGACTCTATTTTGGCGTCTCTTAATGTTCTTTTCGCCGACCCTGCTATTGCCAGTTCTTTGCATAATGTTGAGCATATTACGTCTGACTTGACTACTACAACAAAACAACTCAATACGCTTATGGCAGAGTTGAACAAGAATGTTCCAGTTCTTATGTCAAAAGCCAATGGCGTTCTTGAAAACAGTCAGCAGCTTACAGCTTCTTTAGCTTCTGTAGATGTGGAAGGGACTATGAAGAAAATTGATAATACTCTTGCTAATATTGAGCAGTTCTCAAATCAGCTTAACGACAATAAGGGCTCGCTTGGATTATTGATGAACGACAGGTCGCTGTTTGATAATCTTAATGCAACAATGGCACACGCAGACTCTCTAATGCTCGACTTGCGTGCTCATCCTAAGCGTTATGTTCACTTCTCTGTCTTTGGCAAAAAAGACAAATAGGCAAGTCATGTTGTAATCGTAATAAAAAATGGGCCTGGCATAGACTGTAGCCTTGCAATGCAGACGATATTATGACAGACCCATTTTTCTTTTTCTGTTTTTTTATGCAATCAGGTTAAATCTGTGTTAAGTTAGTTTATCAAGGTTTAATGTTTTGCATGTATGATTTAATGTGGTTATTATTCACTAATTGTGTGTTATTTAAAAAATGTCTAAATAACAATTACCTTCTTTCTTTGCTTTTAATGTTGCTTTAGAATTGTCTATTATTGTGAATCTTACAAACATTTCAATATATTCTACTTCACATTGACGGTCCATTGTGCAGTTATATGCTAACTGTTTGTAAATCAATTACATTGAAACTCACAAATATTGTTTTCCAAATTGATTAACAAAAAAATCCTAATTCCTTTGTTTATATGGCTTTTCATGGTTTTATTCACAAAATATTGAAATATACTTATTTGTGTATTTCGTAAAAAATGCCGAAATTTGCACCACGAAATTTATTACAATAATAGATTAAATGTCAATCAATTCACAAGACCTTTGGAAGCAATGCCTTTACCTTATTAAAGAGAATGTTTCTGAACAGCAGTACAACACGTGGTTCAAACCACTTGTCTTCGAGAAGTATAATCCTTCTACGAAGACTTTGCTGTTGATGGTTCCCAGTGCTTTGGTTTATGAATACCTTGAAGAACATTTCTTAGACTTGTTGCGCAAGGTTTTGACACGTATATTCGGACAGAACGTTTCTCTGACCTATAGAGTTGTTGTAGACAAGAAAAACCATCTGACTCAGGATATTGAATCTGATAATGAAGGTGAAATAATATCTTGTGAACCAAGAACAAATGCTAATCAATCGCCCACTGTTCTTGACTCAGCAATACCTGACTTAGACCCACAACTGAATCCACATCAGACTTTTTCTAATTTTATTGAAGGTGATAGTAACAAACTGCCACGTTCACTCGGCTTGTCAATAGCAGAACATCCGCAGTCAACGCAGTTTAATCCGATGTTTATTTACGGACCTTCAGGATGTGGAAAGACTCATCTTATAAATGCGATTGGAGTAAAGATTAAGCAGTTGTATCCACAAAAACGTGTGCTTTATATCTCTGCCCGCCTCTTTCAAGTGCAGTATACGAATGCGATTTTGAAGAAAACAGTCAACGATTTCATAAATTTCTATCAGACTATTGATGTTCTCATCGTTGATGATGTGCAGGAATGGATGACTGCAAAGAGCACACAAGATACTTTCTTCCATATCTTCAATCATTTGTTCCGTAATGGTAAGCGTATTATTTTGGCAAGTGACCGTCCGCCAGTTGACTTGAAGGGAATGAACGAACGACTGATAACACGCTTCTCTTGTGGTTTGATTGCGGAGTTAGAGCGTCCAAATGTTCAGTTGTGTTCTGATATTCTAAAAAGTCTGGTGCGTCGCGACGGACTTGATATTCCTGCCGATGTCATTCAGTATATTGCTGAAACAGCAAATGGAAGTGTAAGAGATTTGCAGGGAGTTGTAAGTTCTCTTTTGGCTTACTCTGTTGTTTACAATAGCAATGTGGATATGCGCCTTGCAGAAAGAGTTATAAAGCGTGCGGTGAAAGTTGACGATCATCCACTTACTATAGATGATATATTAGACAAAGTATGCAACCACTTCAATGTATCTGCATCTGAAGTGAATAGCAAAAGCCGCAAGCGTGATCTTGTTCTTGCACGCCAAGTTTCGATGTATCTAGCGCAAAAGTACACTAAGATGCCTACTTCGAGAATTGGTAAACTGATAGGTGGTCGCGACCATTCAACTGTAATTCATAGTTGTTCGCAGGTGGAGGAACGACTGAAGATTGACAAGTCGTTTGGAAATGAAATTACAAGTATTGAAAATTCTTTCCGTTTAAAGAAGTAATTTCAGTCTAAACACACAGGAAATCATATATTTTTCCATATCACATGATATATTTGTAGCTTGTTTAGGTAAAGTGATATAATATATAAAGGTAATTTTGGGTATAAAAATGAATAAGGCAGTGTCCCACGACACCGCCTTATTCGGTAGATAACTTACTAAATTTAAATTAACTCAAAGTGTCTTTGCTCTCACGAGTTAAACAGAATTTTTGTTATGAAGAATGTATCTTAAATAGTGTCGCAAAGATACTCTAATTATCTGAACTAACAAAATATTCCATGCTTTAATGCTTTATTTTTAACATAATGTAACTTCTCTATACTTTATTTTGTGGTAGATTGTAAGTTTTATACCCTTTTTTTAGTGTTTAAAACCGAAAAAAGAGGCTTTTGCTTATATTCTAAAAGTAAAGATAAATGTTCAATTTGTAACATTACTGATTGCTGCTGCTTTCCATTTCCTATATCCTATTATAGCCACTATGACATAGAAGGCATATAAAGTAGCCTTAAACGGGATATCTTTGTAGTAGTAGAGCATGCAAGTTACAATGTCAACCACAATCCAGATAATCCACTGTTCTACATATTTTCTTGCCAAAGCCCATATTCCTACAACACTGAGTGCGGTTGTAAAGCTGTCGGCTATTGGCACTTTTGAGTCGGTATAGGTAGTGAGAATGAAGTAGATGGCTGCCCATATTGCAGCAGTTATTGTCAGCCACAAAAGCATTAGGTGGCGCGGAAAATGAGTGATCGGCAGTTGTTTGTTGTCTCGTTTTCCTCCTTTGCGGCCGAATTTCCATGCAAAAAAACCGTAGATGGTTACTGCTAGATAGTAGAACTCCATTCCGCAGTCAGCATATAGACCTTTCTGATAGTATAGGGCAATGCCGAGACTTTGCATGAGAAAGCCCACTAACCATAGCCAGATGCTGGCATGATATTCGAGTATGATGTAGGCAATGCCAAGAGTTGTCGTAACTATGTCGAGCCAGTAATTTGCTAAGAAAGTCTGCATGGTTTCAGATTTGTTGTCATTTTTTTTGCAATCGAAAGTCAAGAAGGGTTTACTTCCTGCTTGACTTTCGATTTGTTTTTTGTTTCTATCAGAAGTTTAGCGACAGATGTGCTAAGAAGTGTGCGGGAGCCTGTGCAGAGTATACGCTATAAGTCCAGAAACCGAGGTCGTGATTGTTGAAAGCCTGAACCTTGCCATTGTTTCCACGCTTGAAGTTTAGACCGCAAGCACCGTTCGATTCATACTCCTCACTGAACAAGTTGTAGATTGTTGCACCGATGGTGATGCTCTTGATGCCGCGAAGTTTGAATGTGTACGACAAGTCCAAGTCGGTTGTGAAGTAGCTGTCAATCATGGCACTCACTTCCTTGTTGTTGTTATCTTCGTCGATGAAGGTCTTGAAGTTAGAGTTGGTCATGTATTGCTCACCTACGAACTTAGACATGAGCGAAGCCTTAAATCCTTTCCATTCATAGCTGAAGCGGTTGCCGAGAATAAAGTCTGGAGAGAAAGCAAGATGAGTTTCGCCTACGTTTTCTTTCGACATTTCCCATGTATCAGTGTCAATAATCGTTAGATTCATGTTCTTTGCCCTGTTCTTGCTCCATGTTGCGTTAATATCCCACTGGAATCCTTCGAAAGGACGGAGGGCAGCTTGCAACTCAATACCCATACGGTAAGAGTCCTTAATGTTGCGAGCCACCATTTCTCCATTGCTATCTTGAGCACCAGTCAGCACGAACTGGTTGTCGTAGTCCATAAAATAGAAGTTTACGCCTGCTGAGAATATTGGACTTTCATATTTATATCCAATTTCAAGATCGTTTAGTCTTTCTGCTTTAGGTGTAACCTCTTCTGCTTCAGACATCATATCTTCGAAGTCGTTGCGAGTAGGCTCTTTGTGGGCAATGGCATAAGATGCATAAACTGTGTGGTTGTTAAGGAAGTTATAAGTTAATCCGAACTTAGGATTAAAGAAGTCAAACGACTCGTTAAGATTAAACGGACGCTGCTGCTTGTTGTCGTCAAACTCCTGTGACGTTCCCGTCATTTTGTAGTTCACATGGCGATATTGCAGGTCAACATATCCGTTAAGTCCAGAAAGGAACTCATAGTTAACCTTGCCATAGATGTTTCCATCTATCTTCTTTCCATTGTTGTCATAATATTTATGGTCGGGATTTATGGCGCCAGAGAATTGTCTTACCCATATCACTTTACCGTAGTGGTCGCCGTCATATTTGTTCCATCCTCCACCAATGTGGGCTGATAGTCCTCTGTGGTTGTCGTAGTTGAGTGAAGCTACAGCACCATAGAAATCGTTTTCCATCTTCTTTTGGCGAATAAGGTCGCTGTGGCTTCCTAAGTCAGACGAAAGCAGATATTTGTAGAGTTTCTGGTTTTCCTTATATTGCTCGTAGTATCCGTCGCCGCGAGTGTAGTGCAGTGCAGCATTCAGTTTCCACTGGTTGC
This sequence comes from Prevotella sp., assembly GCA_017627765.1. Classification (GTDB taxonomy): domain Bacteria; phylum Bacteroidota; class Bacteroidia; order Bacteroidales; family Bacteroidaceae; genus Prevotella. The sequence goes on from JAGAGD010000019.1 coordinate 41,022, forward strand.
TGATAAACTGGTTCCAGAGCAGCTGGTAGTGCTGCTGGTGGTAGTTGTCGGTCTGGTTGCTGTAGAATGCCGTGTTGCCGTCGGCATCTGTATACATACCGCTCGGATTATATTTCCGCCCTAAAGTCTCAAGTTGCTCGCGTGTAGCATAGTCCCATGCCATGTATGTTTTTTCGCGTCCGTTGAAGGTGATGAGTTTAACTACAGTCTTGTCGCTGAAATATCCTCCTTGCAGGAAATACGAGTTCAGACGGGAAGATGCACGGTCAATATATCCGTCGCTGCCAATGTTTGAGAGTCTTCCCTGAAATCCCCAATGGTTGCCCAGTAAACCCGTAGAGAATCGGAAAGTCTCCTTGTGTGTGCCGTATGAACCAGCAGAGAAGTCAAATCCTGCGTATGGATTGTTGCCAATGTTTTCTGTCTGCATATTGATGGTTGCGCCAAATGCACCAGCGCCGTTGGTTGAAGTTCCTACACCGCGTTGCACCTGCATTGACTGTACGCTTGAAGCAAAGTCACCCATGTTGACCCAATATAGCTGCGAGCTCTCTGCATCGTTCATAGGAATGCCGTTTGCTGTGATGTTGATACGTGTAGGGTCTGTACCTCTAACGTGTATTCCTGTATATCCAATTCCTGTTCCTGCATCGCTCGACATGGTAACAGAAGGCATCATGTTGAGCAGTGAGGGAATGTCCTTGCCGTAGTTCACTTCCTTCAGTTCTTTCTTAGAGAGGTCAGAGTAGGCTACAGGTGTTTTTTTAGAAGCACGAGTAGACACTACCTGCACGTCTTGAAGTTCATAGGTCTTGATGGAGTCCACATCGTTGTCTGCTGTTTTCTTGGCAACATTCTCGTTGGTGTTGCCAGCACTAGCTGCCACACAGCCAAGCGTTATGACTGCGGTAAGCATAAATTTCTTTTTCATCTTTACCTTACTTATATTTAAATTAAAATACAAAAAAGGGGGAGAGTAAGTCGGTCAGCATCCCTACGCCAGCATTATCTGGGTCAGGTCAGAGGGTTTAATCTCAGCCCGCAATAGCGAGCACCCCTTAACTTAACAGTTTGCTAAGTCGATGCAAAAGTAATAATAAGTAAGGAAATAAAAAAATATATCATTGGAAAAGTTTAATAGGTTAGGTCTTTTGAACTATTTGATTTTTAATTTTGTGAATTCTTGAGTTTATTAAGATTATTAAAGTGTATCTTTCCGTAAAACTATTTAGTAAAATAGCATGAAACTTAAAAAGTCTCTACCTTTTAAAACTTTTGTATTTTTGATATTAACAAAAAAATGGTGTGTCAGACAATTCTGACACACCATTTCTAAATTATTATTATATTTAGTTTATTTTGCCATCATCTTTTTGCCATTGACAATATAGATGTTACCCTTGATGAGGCTGCTTACGCGCTGTCCTTGCAGGTTGTAAACGTTGCCGTTCTTCAAAGCCTTTTTAAGCTCAATAGCATTGATTCCATTTGGCTCAATAATGAAGTCGCAGATAACAGCTTCGCTGGTAAGAGAGTTGTATCCCTTGGCAACAGCAATGAGTCGGCAACTTTCTTCTATTGTTATAGTCTTGCTGTTTACAGAATAGTCGAATCCTGGTGCTTCTGGCCAAACCTCATAGAGATTCCAGTTGTCTTCCATTTCCTCTTGAGTCTGAGCCTTTGTAGAGTACCAGATTGTTATAGCGCGCTCCCCCCAGTCGCTACCTGCTGTTATTGTTACATCTACTGAACCTGTAAACGTACCTCCGGCAGGAGAGATTGTAGGAGTCTCAAGTGGTTCTTGTGGAATAACAATGAGTTTATAGCTTACAGTTTGCGGTTTGTATTCATCATTGCCTTCAAACTCTGCATAGATAGTGCATTCGCCAGATTTTGCAACCATTATGTCTCCATACTTATCTACATAAGCCATAGTCTCGTCTGATGCAGAATACTTTATAGGAGCAACATTGTGAGGATTGTTAAGCCATACGCCTAATATGTAATCGTCAGTGTATTCAACTGTGAGTTCTTCCTTCTCGAATGAAAGTTCTGGGTCTTTTCTTATAATATATACAAACTCGGCAACTGCTCCAAATTTGTCGTCAACCTTAGCAATGGCTTTCAGCGTTGTGTTCTCGCTTATGTTTATAGCCTCGCTATACTCTTGTGCTGTCTCCGAGTTCTTTGGATTCGTTCCGTCGGTTGTGTAAAGAATTGTTGCACCTTCTTGTGCGGTGAGTTCCACGCTGACAGGATCGTCGTAAGACCCTGCTTCAACCGAAGCCTGTGGTGCTTCTATGCCAGTTTCTTGTTGGCGATAGTTCACAACTATGCTCTTCATGGCAAGTGCTACCTGTGTTTCGCTGTCTTGATTCATTTCAATCTTTATTTCTCCTTCTTGTGGTTGTGATTCTGGAACAAATGAGTATTCTGTAAATTCTCCAGTCATAGGAACAGAAACCTCGCCGTTGCAGAGATAGTCAACTCCATTTACAGAAACCTTGATAGAGCCGTTGCTCAAGTCGGCTGATGTCGTTCCTTTTCTTGCGCTGACAATTACCTGAGTGATTTCTCCAGGCAGATCGCTTGTTGTCAATTCAACATGGCTGCATGGGTCTGATGTTCCTACACCGAAGGTCTGTCCATAGTTGGCTGTGTATGCCATTTTCTTTGAACCAACAGTCGTTACGGTCCAGTTCACTCCGTTGAGGCTTCTTGTCAGTGTATTTGTATCAACAAAGTCTGTACCGAAGTTATAGAAACCTTCTCCGCCGTCTGATTTGCTCTTGTCCCATACATGAGTGTACATTCCTTCTGTATATGTAGCAGCAGGCTCTACGGTAAGTTTAAGTCTTCCGCCCATTTCAAGATATTCGTCGTTACCATCGAAGTAGAAGTTGATGTTCACCTGGCCTTCTTTAAGAGCATGAATTGTTCCGTCAGCATCAACTGTAGCAATTTCCTCGTTTTCAGAACTCCAGTTTAGAGGACCGACATTGAATGGATTGCTAACAGGTACAGGAATGCCAACATAGCCAACTTGTACGGTTGCTTCATCCTGATAGCCCTCGAAGAAGAGTTGAGGATTCTTCCACATTGTGAAAGTTCGTTCAGCTATGTTGCTATAGACGTCGTCTTTCACAGCTACGGCGCGGACAAGTGTCGATTTAGTTATAGTTATAGGTGCTGTGTATTCTAATCTTTCTTCAGAAGTTACAGGGTCTTTTGGAGATTCTGTTCCTGCAGCATCAAGTGTATAGTATATTGTCGCACCTTCTGTTTCTGTAGTGATGGTTATGTCTTCATCAGCAAACATATAGTCACTGTTATATTCTCCTGTTCTTGCAATTACAGGGTCGGCAGGAGCTTCTGGCTGAGGGTTATCTGAAGTTGGTTTCAGGTAATTGATGTCTAAACGCTTCAAATAGAGCGTACCTCCTGTTTCTGACGTCTGGAATAGTTCAATAAGAATTTTTCCTTCAGCATTTTCGCCTTCTGGAGCAACAAAAGTATAGTCAGTAGGTTCGTTGCTAATGTCGGCTTGGTCGCTGCCATTATATAGGTAGGAAACACCACCTACGCTTACTTTCACATGTCCTGAATATTCTGCCTTGTTGAGTCGGGCATTGACAGTGATGTCTGTCACTTTGCCGTCAATGTCCTCTGTCCAGAATTCTGCATGAGTAGCATAGTCAGTAGCTCCAGTACCAATGGTTTGTCCGCCGCTGGCTGTCATTGCAAACTTTTTAGTTCCTTCAGCCTGTGCATACCAGGTAAGTCCATTTATGGTTGTTTGCAGCGGCATTACTTCAGTGAAAGTGCTTCCGAAGTTGTAGAAACCTTCTCCGCCATTGTTTTTAGTCTTGTTCCATTCGTATGTCCATGTAGCCTCTTCGTAAGAAGGTTCTGCGCTTGCGTCAGGATCGAAGACAATCACGGCTTTTATCAGATTAATAGCTGCAGCCTTACTGTCGTCGGCTTGGTCGAACACTAATTCAATTTTTCCCGATTTTGCATTGTCAGTTGTAAACAAGAACTCGGTGTTGTCTTTCGATAGAGATGATGTCTCGTTGCTGTCGTAGAGATATTTCTCTCCACCAACAATAACACTAACAGTAGTAGTGCTTCCGTCTTTGCATCTTGCAGTAACTGCAACTGACTTAACCACACCTTCTATTCCCTCTGTTGAAATTGTGGCGTGATGTGCAGGATATGCTGCTGAGCCAATCTGCTGACCGTTATTTGCAGAATATCCCATATAATAACTGTCTGAAACAAGAGTCCATTCAATTCCGTTGATAGTGGCAGTTTGGGTGGTAACATTCTTGTCAGTATTCCAGAATCCTGAACCGCCAGCGTTCTTGTTTAGCGGGTAGTCAAGCGTGTAGGTTTGGTCGTCGGCAAACCCCACAGCGCTTATCGCTAAAAGCATTAGCGTTAATAAAGCATGTAGTGTTTTCTTCATAAATTGTAGTTTTTAGTTAATATTCGTATTAAATAGTAATGCAAATGTATAAAAAAATAAACAAACAGACAATAAAAAATAGTTTTTTTTCTTAATTTTGCAAACACAATATTAAATTACGTTATTATGATGAAGAGAATAATAAAGAAAAACAATCCCGTTATTTTTTTATTTGCATTGTTGTTTATATCGGTTCAGAATGTGTTTGCACAAACAAGCACAGATGTTCCTGCCGCCCTTACGAACATTAAGTTGTTTGACAATGGCGACGGAACTGTTACGCTTACATGGGACAGGGTCAGCGAGACGGGAAAGAATGGAGGATATGTAAATCCCGATGAAGTTACTTACAATATATATAGTCGCAATCAGGAATTAATTGTTAGCGGCGTTGAGGATAACACCTATACTTTCACAGGAATAGCGCAGACCGACAATATTTATATGCTGCTCTATAGGCTGACTGCCGTAAACTCGAAAGGCGAAGGAGAAATGGCTCGCTCAACGTTTATTCTCTTAGGCCCTTCAATCAGTTTGCCTTACTCAGAGACTGCACCAGAAGGAAAACCGCAGCAGGAGTGGTGGACAGAACAACATGCTGACGACCCGTTTCAGGGTAGCACTGCTGGCAGCTCTGATGATGATGGGGGCTGTACGGCTTGGTATTCTAACAAGGCTGGTGAAGATGCAACTTCGTCTTCTGCAAAAATTTCTTTATACGGCGCAGCAAATCCTGTACTATTCTTCAGTTATTTTGCTTTTCCTGGACAGAATGCTTCATTTGATGTTATAATAAACAAGGCTGGCAGGGAGGACCATGTTGTAGCTACGGTTGATTTTTCTGCTGACAATGGACAGACGGCTTGGCGCAATATGATAGTTCCGCTTAGTGGAATGAGCGATGCTTCTTATATTGTCTTGCGATTCCATGCTAAGAACAACGACACAAAGGCAATGACTCTGATGATTGACAATATAAGAATATACGACCAACCACAGAAGGATGTTGCCGTTAGAATGATAGCTCCCAACAAGTGGGTTGCTGGAAACGAAATGAATCTGCGAATCGGACTCACTAACTATGGTGCACAGAAGGCTGACGACCTGCGTGTGAATGTTTTTGTCAATGGTAACTTGGAGAAAACACTTGACGATGTGGAATTGGAAACTGCCGAAGATAGGCTTGTTTCTGTAGGCTATACACCTTCGGTTGCGTTGCCCGAACAGCTTGAAGTTTATGCAGAAGTTGACCTAACAGGCGATGAAAACTTGGAAAATAACAATAGTATGGTTTCACATATTGAACTCGGAAAGATTGATTTGCCTGTTGTTAGCGATTTGTCGGCTAATGACAACGAAGGCAGACCAACGCTGACTTGGACTGCACCTGTACAGCAGACGCAGACGGTTTATGATGGTTTCGAGGACTATGGTGTGTGGAGTATTGACAATCTCGGCGCATGGACTCTATACGATGGTGATGGAATGCAGACATTTGGCATACAAGGTGTTGATTTCCCAAACGAAGTCTTGCCTAAAGCCTTTGTTGTAGTCAGTCCGAAACAGATGAGTTATGATGAGTTTTATGTAGATATTCCCCCTGCTGACGACCCATTGCTACAGCCTCATAGCGGTGAACAATATCTCATTAGTTTCAACCCTGATACATATTATGACCCTAAGGCTAAGGCTGACGACTGGCTCATCTCTCCAAGACTCTCTGGCGATTTGCAGACAATAGGTTTCTGGGCTCATAGTTTCGACGAGTATTCTCTGGAAACAGTTGAGATTCTCACTTCGTCTACGGGTAAGGAAGTCTCTGATTTTTCTTTGATTAAGACTTGTGCAAATATACCCACAGACTGGACTGAATATCAAGTTCAGTTGCCCGAAGGTACTCAGTATTTTGCAATCAGGGTTGTTTCTGCCGACAAGTGGGCATTGTTCCTTGATGATGTCTCGTTCACTCCTGCTGGTTCTGAAATAAAAGGATATAATGTATATCGCGACAATAGCCAGATTGGTTTTGTGTCGTCCGTAGCTTGTACTTATACCGATGAGGATGCAGAAGCTGGCATCCATGATTATGCTGTCAGCGTAGTTTATGAGGAAGGCGAATCTAAATTGTCGAATATTGTTTCTGCTACTACAACAGGAATTGCAGAGATGATGAATCCTACAAATTGCTTCGATGTCTACACTATTGATGGAATTAAGGTTAGGCCAAGTTCAACAACTCTTGAAGGCTTGTGCAAAGGTGTGTATATCGTCAATGGACGTAAGGTTGTAAAGTAATAAGACTTTTAGATTATTAGGATATAAGGTGTGAGGTTATAAGGTGGATTAAGCTTCCATAGTATTAACCTCACACCTTATTTTTATGTAAAGACACATGAAGTTATTTCGTTGAATCAATAAGAAAACTTTATAACCCCGTTTTGTCAAAATATTTAATATTTTAATCAGCAGGAAATTACTTTAGCTTTTATAGTGTTTAGAGGCCTTATGTTTTTAGACATCTGAAAAATCTACACGCCATAAAAGAATAAAACAAAAACTGATAATCTTAATTTGTGCTGTTCATTTTAATATATTACCTTTGCACATTATTTGAAATTTAGTGCATTGAGTAAGCGCATACTACTTGATGCTGATGTTAATTATCAATTTTCGTTTTTCAATTATAAATTAAAAAGGTGGGACTAACATTAATTTTATTACTCGTATATTTTGGCTTGTTGCTGATAGTAGGTAGGGCAACGGCACGAAAAGCAACCAACATTGCGTTTTATCGTGGCGACAGACAGTCTACATGGCAACTTGTTGCATTCGGAATGATAGGTGCTTCGGTTTCGGGAGTTACATTTGTTTCGGTTCCTGGAATGGCTATCCATTCTGATATGACCTACTTGCAGACGTGCATGGGTTTTATTCTTGGCTATTTCATTGTTGCCTTTGTGCTGCTGCCTGTATACTATAAGATGAATCTGACAACCATCTATTCATATTTGGAACATCGTTTTGGCAGCAGTTCTCGACTTACTGGCGCCTGGTTCTTCCTGATTTCAAAGATGGTATCAACTGCTGTTAAGTTTTATGTGGTCTGCATCATTGTGCATCAACTCATGTTTACGAATGCTGACGGTTCATTGTATGGCAATGCCTCGTTCATTATAGTTGCCGTAGTAATGGTTATGCTCGTATGGCTCTATTCCAGACGTGGAGGCATAAAGACACTTGTATGGACTGATACGGTTCAGACTACTTGCATACTCGTGGCACTTGTGCTTATAATTTCAAGCGTAATAAATCAACTCGGCATGACGGTAGGAGAGGCTGCAACGGCAGTCGTAAACGACAGCCATAGCCGTATTTTTGTTTTCGACGATTGGTTAGCAAAGCAGAACTTCTGGAAGCAGTTTATTAGTGGTGCCTTCATTGTGGTGGTTATGACTGGTCTCGACCAAGACATGATGCAGAAGAACCTGACCTGCAAATCGCTGCGTGAGGCCCAGAAAGACATGTGCAGCTATGGCTTTGCCTTTCTGCCAGCCAATGCTCTTTTCCTTGTGCTCGGAGTTTTGCTGATGATGTTAGCAAACAAGCAGGGGCTGGCTGTTCCTGATGCTGGCGACGAACTGCTGCCAATGTTTGCTGCGACAGGAAAGCTTGGACAGCTGCCAATGGCTTTCTTCGTGTTGGGAATTGTTGCGGCATCGTTCTCTTCGGCAGACTCGGCACTTACAGCACTGACAACATCCTACTGCGTTGACATAAGAGGAAAGAGTAATGATGAGAATATGAGGAAGCGTGCACACATCATGATGGCTGTTGTGCTGATTGTAGTAATGCTGCTTTTTCGTTGGCTCAATTCAACGAGCGTTATAGATGCAATATATATATTAGTGGGATATACTTATGGTCCGCTTTTAGGTCTTTTTGCTTTCGGACTTTTTACCCGCCGAAGTGTTAACGATCGAATGGTGCCTGCTGTGGCAATAGCCTCGCCAGTTCTTTGCTATCTGATAGACACACTCTCAACAAAATATTTCGGATATAAGTTTGGCTATGAATTATTGCTGCTCAACGGTATGCTTACCTTCATAGGATTGCTAATATTCAGAAAGGGGAAATAATAAATATAGTTTATTGTTGTTGGCAATAAACTTAGGTTTCGGCTAAAACTAATTTCAGATATTGGGTTTTGAACGCATTATTTAAAACTATTCAACTCAGAAGATAAGATTACTAAAACAAAAAGGGATGCAGATGCACCCCTTTTTGTTTGCTTATAATATATTCTTTTATTGATTCATAAGGAAACGCTCAGCTTCCATTGCGGCCTTACATCCACTTGCTGCTGCAACAATGGCTTGGCGGTAGGTTGGGTCGGCACAGTCGCCTGCTGCAAATACACCTTCAACGTTAGTGCGAGGACTTGCACCAATAGTCTTGATGTATCCAGTTTCGTCTAAGTCTAACCACTCTTTAAACACATCAGTGTTTGGTTTATGACCTATTGCAAGGAAGAAACCGTCGATTGGAAGGTCGTAGCGTTCTTCGTCTGGTTCGCCTTTGCGCTTCACTAAGTGGGCACCTTCAACACCATTTTCGCCGTAAAGTCCGAGTGTGTTATGTTCGAAGAGAATTTCAATATTTTCTTTTTCCTTTACTCGGCGCTGCATAACCTCTGATGCACGGAGGAAAGGCTTGCGCACGATGATGTATACCTTCTTTGCTAAGCTGGCAAGATAGAGTGCTTCTTCGCAGGCTGTGTCGCCGCCGCCAACTACAGCTACGGTGCGTTTGCGATAGAAGAATCCGTCGCAGGTAGCACAGGCAGATACACCCTGACCGTTGTATTTCTTTTCGTCTTCCAGTCCTAAGTATTTAGCAGATGCGCCAGTAGCGATAATGAGTGAGTCGGCTTCAATCTCTGTGCCTCTGTCTGTGGTGAGAACAAAAGGACGCTTAGAGAGATCGGCTTTTACAATTTCACCGTCGCGAATGTCGGTGCCGAAGCGTTCTGCTTGTTGGCGAATGTCCATCATCATCTGGTTTCCGTCAACGCCTTCTGGATAACCAGGAAAGTTTTCTACGATAGTTGTCTGAGTGAGTTGTCCGCCTGTCTGCAATCCGCAGTATTCTACAGGATTGAGGTTGGCACGCGAAGCATAGATAGCAGCAGTATAACCTGCTGGACCGCTACCTACGATAAGGCAGCGAACATGTTCTCTTTCTCCCATGATAGTTGTTGTGTTTTGTTTGTTATTGTGTTAGTCTTTCATGTGATTGATTATTTCTTGCTCAATCACTTCTATTTTCTCTGTAGGTTCAAAGCGTGCAACGACCTGACCTTTCTTGTTGATAAGGAATTTTGTGAAGTTCCATTTGATATCTGACTTTTCCTTATAGTCAGGGTCTTCTTTAGTCAGCATTTCGTCGAGTATGTGTGCTATAGGATGCTCCATGTTCCATCCTGCAAAGCCTTTCTGTTCTTTGAGATACTTGAAAAGAGGTTCTGCATCGTCGCCATTGACCTTAACCTTCTTGAAACGTGGAAACTCTGTTCCGTATGTCAGTTTGCAAAAAGAGTGGATTGACTCATCGGTGCCTGGAGCCTGCTTGCCAAATTGGTTGCATGGGAAGTCGAGTATTTCGAATCCTTCCTTATGATGGCGCTTGTAAAGACCTTCTAGCTCTTCATACTGAGGGGTGAATCCGCACTTTGTAGCAGTATTAACGATGAGTAGAACTTCATTGGCATATTCCTTGAGCGATACGTCGCCACCTTTTCTGTCTTTGACAGTGAAATCGTAAACGGTTTTCATTTGTTAAATTGTTATAGGGTTATTTTTTTGTATTTAATTATAGTTCCTTGTGTCTTACATACTTCACTTTGAGGCTATAAGGTTTCAGGTCTTGAGAATTTAGGGGAATGGTTTTCATCTGATGTGTTTCCGCCTAACTTGTTCTTTGCAAACCTAACTTAAAACTTGCAACCTTAGAAGTCGGAAGATTTCCGAAACTTATGTAATTTATCTTTTGCAAAGATAATGATTTTTTTTGAAATGACAATGAAAGGTATCAAATTAATAGGGAAATCCCTATCAAATAATATGAAAAAACTATTTGCGTGGAATTTGGAAATGTTGTACTTTTGCAGTTGTCAAAGTGAAACTCGCATTTAGGAATAAGAATAATAACAAAAATAAAAACACCATGAAAAAGATTTCTAACTTGTTGTTGATGGCAATAGTTGCCATGACAACGCTAACGATGGTAAGTTGTGGGAGCGACGATGAGTATATAGCTTATTCTCTCGAAGGAACGTGGCGTGGACGCATCGTGCTTTCAGACGACTGGAGCGGATTAAACTATGGTTATACAACTACTGATATATGCTTCTTACGCGACCCTTATCGCTATTCTTCAGGACAGGGATATTGGGTAGACTACTATAGTCGTGCATCTTGGGACTATGTTGCAAACCATATTGAGTGGACTGTAAGAGGAGGTGTTATAGAGGTTCATTTCATTGAAGATAACACATGGCTCGAAATACGTAACTACAGTCTTGACTATGATTATTTCGTTGGTACAATCTATGATCAAGGCAAATGGGCAGATTTCAAACTCTATCACGTTGCATCTCCAAACTGGGGCAGCTATGACTACTACGGATATGATGACTATTACGACTATTGGGCTAAACCTACAACCTTCTACGGCGAAGACGGTAAGGCTCGTGGTCCGCTGAAGATAGAACGTCCGATAAGAGGAACAAGAAAATAGATAAAAAAACGAGGTGCTGGCAAGTTAGTCAGCACCTCGTTTTTTATCTATAGCAGTTCTATTGACTACTTATAATTTTCTTTTAACTTTAGATTGCATTGATAATGTAATGCACTATAATAATCTTTAATCCATCAACCTTAGTCTTTCATCTTTCATCCTTCATCTAATTAAGCCCCCATGCATTTGGATGGACTTGGCTTTCTACTTTTTTCTCTATATCATCGGGAAGATTGCAGAAGAAGTCAAGACCTGTAAATTCTTCAAGACGGTCAATGCTGACAACATATTTTGAAAGAGCATCATTTGTGCGGTTCTCGTTGTTGTGTTCTATTAAGAACGCCATAGCCTTGTAGCCTTGAGAGTTTTTGCAGAGAACAGCCATGAAGAAATATTTAGGAACAATCAGTCCTTTTGTAGTTGTCATTAGCACTTGATCTTTTTTGTCGATGGTTCCACCTTTACATATATACAGTGTGTCGCGGAATCTGTCTTTATTCCAATAGCGCAGTTGTTGTTCCATCTTCGACCATATGCCTGCATTGAAGGTGTTATATTGTGGATGCATGTTCGATAGGTAGAATGTTTGTTCGTTTACGTCGCGTGAACACATTCTGTCTTGCGATGCGCAGATGTGCCCCCTGTCAAAACCGTCACTCTCGTGTTGCCAAAGTTGGACATTGTAATTTGAAGGTATGTCTGGATCTTCTTGAAAGGGATCGCCTTGCCAAGATGTGTTATACCATTGGTTGCGGCTCCAGTTTATCACGTTGTTTCCTGCGTGCATCTGGTAGCAGGTCCAGCGTTGAGCTTTCTTGTCACAATCCCACTCAATGGAGTAGTTTATTCCATAGTCCTCAGTCTTATGAACTACAATTAGGTTATTTCCGCTTCCGCTGACATGAGGAAATTCAAGTAGCCGCAGCTCAGGGCGTGTGTTTGGATTTTGATTCTCGTTATTTGTGATTACTGGCTTTTCATCGTTGTTGTCGTTATCGTCTCCACAACTGACAAATGTGCAGGCTGTAAAGAACATCAACATGAGGGTAGGTGATAGGTGTAGGTGTTTTAGAACTTTCATTTTCATAATGATTGTGTTGGTTTAAATAAAAAAGTGCTTAAGAACGCATATGCAACTACGTCCAATAAGCACTTCTAATTTTTCTTAAAGCAATAATCAGAAACAGAATGTTGAGACTGTTCCTGTATATATATCTTTACTTCTTAATCTTACCGTAACGGTTCATGAAGCGGTCAACACGACCTGCTGTATCGACAAGCTTGTTCTTTCCTGTGTAGAAAGGATGTGAAGAGCTTGAGATTTCGACTTTTACCACTGGGTAAGTTTCGCCTTCAAATTCTACTGTCTCTGTTGTTTTTGCTGTAGACTTTGTAAGGAACATATCGCCGTTGGACATATCACGGAATACGACGGGGCGATAGTTTTCTGGATGAATACCTTTTTTCATTTTGATTTTTAATATTGAAGTAATTATAAATTATTTGTCATTTTCTTTATGTCTTAAATACATTCATCTACTCAGTTCATGAATATTGAAAGCCTAAGACACAATAACAGGCTGCAAAAGTACAAAGAATTTTGCAGCCTGCCAAATATTTCCATATATTTTTTTGATTAACAAATATTCATTTGTTGTCAATCAAATATTAAATCATGGTTTAGAACCGTAAGACTTACCATTCAACTCTGCATACTTGACGCCGTTGAGTGCGCGTGTGCCATACATTGCTACAAGATTTCCTGTAAGAAGAACTTGTGAACCGAGTACGCTTGCATTGTCCTTAAGGTTGAGGGCTGAACGAATCTCTCCACGTGGCAGGTTTACAACAATGCACTTGCTTGCATCCTTAACGTCGGCTGAATTAGCAATGAGTATGTTGAGGTTTGTTGCACCGCTTGCACCGAAGACAGCAGTAGAGATGTTGTCGCCTGATACATAGCCAACAATGTAACCTTTAACCCATGCACCTTCAGCATCACCAGCCTTCAGGGCTGTCAATACGTCGATAGGGTTGTCGTATGTTCCAGTGTTTACGGTCTCTGGCTCTTTTGAATCTTTGCCGTTGAGAAGAACGATGTAGTTGCCTTGTCCCATTTCTGGTGTATTGCCCTGGTAGAGCAGTAGTTTGCCAACAACTACAACTTCGTCACCAACTTTGATCTCATCTTGCTCTGTAAACTTCTCATTGCCCAAAGAATAGCCTCTGAATATCTTCAACTCGTTCTTTGTATTGTCTGCATCAGTAATGTTGTATGTGGCATTGCCATATTGAGTTGTATTGATGTCGTCGATAGATGATATCTTACCTTTTACATATACTTCTTTGTCAAGGTTCTGACCTGCATAGATATACTTAAGTGCTGCAACTACATTGAATGGATCTGCTTGTGTGCCGCTACCTTTAGCAGTTCCTTCAACGTCACCACCGCCTTGCTCATTGCCACCTTCACTCTTTCCGTTCAGAGAGTATAGGAATGCTTTGTTCTGCTGAGTCTCGTATGTTCCATTATAGTTAGTTATTCTACCACATACTACAACATCATCGCCTTCGTTGATCAGGTCGCCATTAGTATATTTCTTGTTGCCAAGATAGAGTGCGCGATAGATATAGAACTGCTGGTTGGCTGTTCCGTCTTGAGAAATATAGAAAGTAGCGTTACCATACTGAGTAGAGTACTGCTCTCTGATTGAAACGACCTTACCTTTAATGTATATATCCTTATCGCTTTCTTGTCCAGATTCGAGTTGAGAAGCGTAGGCAATTGCTCCAGCTGCATTGAATGGATTTTCTAATGTTCCATCACCTTCTGGCTCATAAGTTGTTGCAGGGTCGTTGTTGCCTCCGTTGTTGTTTGGATAGTCATAAGGAGCAGGAACGTCCTCACAACTTGTCATTGTCATGGCTGCTATAGCCATAGCAAAGAATGAATAAATTACTTTTTTCATAATTATTATTTCTTTTTGTTTTTATTCTATAGATATTATTTTACTTCCAGCCGTAAATTCAATAGTCTCTTTGTAGAGCACGAGCTTGCCTGCAATGACTATCTTCTTGCCCAACTGCAATAAGTCTTTTGTCTCGTCGCTGAATTTATCACCATTGATAGCATAGCCGCGATACACTTCCAGTTGCTTAGTGTCCTTACCGTCGTCAGAAATGTAATAGGTAGCATTGCCAAATTGTGTAGAAACCTCATCAATCTGAGAGATGATACCAGCAACATAAACTTCAGCAGCAGGGTCGTTGTTTCCGCTTTCTACAAGTGCTAACGCACGCTCGACATTCATAGGCGATTCTGCTGTTCCAAGGCCTGTGCCTGGAAGATCGTCAATGTTGAATACCTCAGCAGGCTTAATGTCGTTGATAGATCGAAGCATAATCTGCCATGTATTGCGATAACGGGTGAATATACCAGTTACGTCAATAGCTTCTTCAGGCATAATATTTCCTGCAAATTGTGCATATACACTTGTGCGCAGAACAAGATTGTTGCTGTTTATTCCCTTAAAAGTTCTGTTTGCAGCATTGCCTGGAATCTCAACACTTCCGTCGCGTGGAGCAAATTTGGCTTTCCCGTCAGCTTCTTTGATTACTACGTTCTTGATGGTCATCAGTTTTCCGCAGTTATCTTCAAGATACTTAGAGTCACTTACTTTGCTCAAGTCAAATTCTACAGGCTCTGCCTTTGATGCGTCAGGAGTACCGATGAGAGTATAATGCTTTTCCCATTCGTAGCGGCTCAGTCGTCCTATAGATTGCTGACCGTAGCTGCTTGAACTTGGGTTAGTGTTTGTATATACACCTCCAACTTCAGGCATCTGACCGTATCCGCCAATCATAAGTCCCTTTAGGTCAACGAGAATTTCCTGTCCTACAGGGAGTGTAGTGAACAGGTTAGGTGCTGTTATGCAGATAAGCAATGCTCCTGTTTCGTCTTGGAGACTTATTTGTCCGTAAATGTTGCTTTCAATATCGTTACCAGTTACAACACCTTGAATCTGAATGTCATCGTCTATCTTTACCAGTCCGTTACCATTTATTGCCTGAGTATATTTTTCTTTCAGTTGCTTTATGGTAATAAGATTGGTATATACAGGTTCCTTATTTGGTCCTGTCTTTTCTATTTCTGCATAGTCTTCGCCCATACATGAAGCAAAGAGAACGCAAATAAGTGCAAGAATGCTATATTTTAAATCTTTCATATCGTTCAAATAGTTTTAGAATCTGTATATAACATTTAACATACCATTAGTACCCCAGATGTATTGCTTAATAGGGTTAGCAGAGAATTTGTAGACACGCTCGCTTGTTGGAACAAGTGTCAGCAAATTGAAAGAGTTGTCGGCACGTGTCTGTTCGTAACCCCATGTGACGATGTTCTCGTTGTTAAGAATGTTAGTCACCATGAGTTGAACATAGAGGTTGCCATACTTCAGGCGGAAGTTGCGGCCAATAGAACCGTCGAGCATAAAGCCGCCATGACCTTTAGCCTGTGAAATCGCATCGTAGTTGATGTTTCCTTCATTGTCGTATACATCGCCAAACACTTGTTGACGAGCATCAAGATAGTTCTTGTATCGTGTATTAGGTGCGTATGAAAGATAAATTCTGTCATACCAGTTCAGGTTGAGTCGTAGTGACCATCCACCTTTATAATAATCTAAGCCAGCGCTTGCAGCAGTAAGCGGTGTGCCGTTCTCGCGCATGTTCTTATTATATACAATGTCGTCGTGATAGTTAGCTTCAGTTGAATTCAGGTAGCGAACATGAGAGTTGTTGATGTTCTTAGCCTCGCTGATAGTACCGATAAGATTGAACTTCAAAGCCTGTGTTATCTTGAACTGCAATCCACCCTCAAGTCCGTAGTATGCCTTTTTCATTCCTGTAAAACTTGCATAGGTGAATGCACCTGCGTCGTCGGCATAGAATGCACGCCATTCTGATACATTATTAAGATGGCTATAGTAAGCGCTGAAATTAGCATTAAGCCATGTGGTCTTCAGCTGATAACCAATTTCGCTGCTGAAGATACGCTCATTGTGCAGGTTGTTTACGAAGTCGTTGTTAAGCTCTGGAGCAACAAAAGCCTCAGTTGCCTGTGGTGAGCGATGTTCATATCCTAAACCTATATTGACAATCTGTCCTCTTCCTAAAGGCATGTCGGCATTGAACTTCATACCTCCGTTTAAGAACTTAGCAGTCTTACCTTTACCGAAAGAGTTTTCTGCAAACAAACCATTGCGCATGTAGCCCTGACGGCGCATGTCGTTGTAGTTAAGCTTTGCAGAAATAGCATAGTGGAGTTTGCCGAAGTATTCTGAATAGTTGCTCCAAATCTGCGCCTTGCGTACACGAAGAGCATAGTCGTATGCATATTTATCACCTTCATAAACCAGACGTCCCATGTTGTTAGGGCCTGCTGTGTTCAAGTCATATTGTATACGAGGATCTTCAGCTCCATATCTTGCCATAGCATATGAGTTTACGTTATGCATTGAGCCGCCGCCAAGAATGTCGTGCAGAGTGTTGTAGTGACGACCAACATTCTGAGCCAGTTGCAGTCCGTAGTCTAATGTTTTCTTTGAGTCAAGACGTGTATTCATTGTTGAACTGAAAGCCAGTGTTGTGTGGTTGTCGTGCTGTCTTAACTGGTAGTAGAGAGCATCCATGCCCTGTCTTGCTGCCGACTGGTTGGCTGAATAGAGCGAAGCCCAGTTGATTTGCTGATTAGCTTTGTTGGCTGTCCAGTAGTCGTATGCAGTTTTCCAGTCTTCAAAAGCATTTGCATTGTTATAGACGTGTCCTGGATTCCACACCTCATAGAAGTTGCTTGGCAGTTTCTTATAATAGTCTGGACGTGGATTTTCGGCAGAGTTCTGATAAGTCAGACGTGTTCTGCTATACATTGCATACTTTCCGAAGATGCTTGTTGAAAGTTTCATCTTCTTGTTTATGTTCCAGTCCCAAGTTGCTATTGCCGATGGAGCAAAATCGTTTACAACTCTTGCATTGCGCTTATGTCCGTTGTGATAACCCCAGTTAGGATTATAGTGGCGGTTGTTTGTTAGCCAGTAAACCTCGTCAGTAGATGTACCTGCAGCAGCTCTCTCGGTTGGGTTGCCCCATGTTGCGAGTGAGAGAGAATGTGTGTTTCCCCACATCTTCTGAACTCCGAAGTAGTAAGACAATGCATTGTAGAATGTACCTTCAACATATCCGCGGTTAGACCATCTGTATGTGGCATGAGCAGCAAAAGCCCATCCCTTGTTGTTGAAACCTGAACCATAGGCATACATTGCACGTGCAACATAGTTATTGTTGTTGCCACCGCTGAGAGTCAGGTTGTGGCCGCTGCGCATGTTGCTCGGACGGAAGTTGTGTAGGTTGGTTCCAGCCATGGCAGTCATTCCGTAGCCGTTGTCTTCAAAAGGTAAAGCATAGCTGCCGTTGTTAGTAAGACGGTTAAGACCGCCAACCATAGAGTAGCGGAAGTTTCCACTTTCAAGATCGTTCATCTGAACACCATTGATGTAAACATCATTGTACTTCTGCTGGAAAGCACGATAGCGGAATCTGACAGGACTGAACAAAAAACCGCCAGCCTGCGACGCATATACGTTACTGTTAGAGTTTAAGATGATGACGTTTTCAGATGTTGCATCATCTTCTTCCAGCTGTTCCTCAGTGAATGTGAAGGCCGCCTCGTCTATCGAAACGGCTTTTTGCTCATCTGTCTTCGTGTTCTGAGCCAGAGCCAATGAACCGCAGCAGAGAGCTATCACTGCCAATGTTAGCTTTTTTTGCATAATATTATTTTATTGATTATTTTTCTTGTCCGTAAAAATAATTTAATTTGCAAAGTAACGAAAAATATTTTAAAAAATAATGCTTTGCGTGTATTTTTTGTGTTAAATATGTGTTTTTGTAAAATAAAATACCGATATTTGCAGCAAAAATCAACGAAATATATGAAAAAACATTGTCTTTTATTAGTATCTCTCTGTCTATTGATTACTATGAATGCATTGGGACAGGGCAGAAAACTGGCAGCCTATGGTATAGGTTTCTATAATCTTGAAAACTTGTTTGATACATGTCATGACGAGGGAAAGAACGATTATGAGTACTTGCCTTCAGGTGCAAACAAGTGGAATGGTTTTAAATATAAGAACAAACTCGACAACATGTCGCGTGTGCTGGCTGAAATGGGAACCGATGTTATTCCAAATATAGGTTGTGCTGTTATTGGCGTGTCTGAGGTTGAGAACTCTAAGTGTCTTGACGACCTCGTAGCCCGTGAGCCATTGGCAGCTCGTGGATTCAAGTATGTTCACGTAGAAGGTCCCGACCGTCGTGGTGTTGACTGTGCAATGCTCTACAATCCAGCCTTGTTTACTGTTGATGATGTTGTACTGCATCCTTATGTTCAGGAACTTGAACAAGACTCTGCCTTCTATACTCGCGGTTTCCTCACAGTGTCTGGACGTTTAGCAAATGAGCCTGTTACGGTTATTGTGTGCCACTGGCCAAGCCGCTTTAGTGGTAGTTTCTATCGTGAATCGGCAGCCCGTCAGGTGAAAGTCATTAAAGACAATCTGCTAAAGGAGAATCCTGATCGCAAGATTTTCGTCATGGGCGACATGAACGACGACCCGACCAACATCAGCATGGTTCGTTATCTGCAATGCAAGCCAAACATCAATGAGGTGGAAGATGGCGATATGTATAATCCTTGGTATAACGTGTTGGTTAAGGATGGCACAGGTACGCTGATGTATAATGGTGCATGGAACTTGTTCGACCAGATTGTCATGACTCCTAATGTTCTTGACCGCAATGGAGCTAAGGACTATTCAAAGTTGACATACTTTAAGAATCAGGTGTTCCGCCGCGACTATCTCTTCCAGACGGAAGGTAAATACAAAGGAAATCCTAAGCGAACCACAGCAGGCGGGGTATGGCTAAACGGATATAGCGACCACCTCCCGACAGTAATTTATCTGGTAAAGGAAGTCAGATAATAACGAGAATGTAAGAATTAGTCTAAGGAATAATGATGAGAGTTGTGCTTTGAGTGCAAACCACTTATATGCGCTCGGTAACTCTAATCATTATTCCTTATATTTTTATGTTATCCTTTGACTATTTCAACTCCTTAATTCATTTGTTTCAAAACTCCTCAACTCCTAAGAAAGCATGCAAGTAGAACACCATCCTCTGAAACCATTTCTTCCGTCTTCCACTCGCTTATTGATGCTTGGCAGTTTTCCTCCTGCCAGACACCGATGGTCAATGGATTTCTTCTATCCTAATTTCATCAACGACATGTGGCGCATCTTTGGAATTTGTTTCCATGATGACAAAATCTATTTTGTAGACGAAGAGAATAAGACTTTCAGAAAATCGCTCATCATAGAACTTCTTGAAGCGAAAGGCATTGGACTCTACGATACGGCAACAGAAGTTATAAGGCTGAAGAATACGGCTTCTGATAAAGATTTAGAGGTGGTGCAACCTACTGATATTCACGCACTTTTGCAGCAAATACCATTGTGTACTTCAATCGTTACAACAGGTCAGAAAGCTACCGAGTTGCTTTGTTCTTTCTTCGGTGTTGAAGTACCAAAGATTGGAAGTTTTGCCGAAACCACATACGAAGGTAAGGTGATGCATCTCTATCGCATGCCCAGCAGTTCGAGAGCATATCCAATGAAGGTTGAGAAAAAGGCAGAATTCTATAAACAGATGTTTATGGCAGAAGGACTAATCTGATGAAGTCTTTAGACTATGGAGCTTAAAACCGATAAGAAATTCAGGTTGGAATTTTTTTCGTGGTTGTGTTCCTGCTTTACGAGTTATAAACAAAGCTATACTAATGGCTTAAAAATGTATCCATTAGCTTTGTTTTTTTGAAATGTTCAAGTGTTAAAATCCTGCTATGGACAAATATCGTGCCAGAAATTTTCAGACACACTGTTTTAACATATATTATATGGATTTTTTTGTCAACCAAAACTTTCAATCTAGAAAAACATTTCGAGCCGTTTTTCCGTTTGGCACGAGACTGAATGCAAAAATGTGTTTAATTGTTAATCAATCGGCTTAAACTATGTGAACGAGCGTGAGGAACGAAAAAGTGAAAGGTGTCCTTTCGCGATGCGAAACGTGGCATATGACCATGCAATATGTGGCATATCGCAGTGCCAAAGGTGCCCTTTCGCACTGCGAAAGGATACCTTTGACTTTTTTAACAGTTATGAGTTTTGCGATGAAAATCATAAGATGTTGATTACTAACAAATTACTAAAAACAGCGAGAAGTCGCCAAATACTCCCATATTTTGCAACTTCTTTTTGCTCGGTCGAAAAAAATCGATTCTCCGAACCATTAAATTGATTAACAAAAAGTTGATTGTTAAAAAAATAAAACTTAAAAAACGTCTTATTTCTCGTCTAAATAAAAGTCGCGTGTAAGCCCTTTATACCATTCACTTTTTTTGCCTTCATTGTCAAGCAAAGTCTGCTCATATTCTTCGAATTTGCGTGGCGGTTGTTTAGAGAATGATAGTAGCTGTCGTTTTGCCGCTTTCTTAGCCGTTGTTTTCAGGCTGTACTTCCTGCTCAGAAAAAGTCCATGTAGCGATGCTTCAGCCTTAAACACGCCAAGATAATCAGTAGGAATAATCACAGAAAATTCGCCTTTGTCAGTCATAGTCTTCTCAACAGCGGCAAACAGTTCAGCAAATGGCAATGTCTCAGCGTGTCGTGCTGCGGAACGCTTGCTGTCAGGGCTTTTCAGAGAGTTTACAAAGAAGGGCGGATTGCATACAATAGAGTCGTATTTTTTGTTGTTTTCCGCTTCAGACTGAGTAGCAAATCGCTGAATAGAAGTTTGGAAAATGCTGATTCTTTCTGCAAACTCCGACCTTGCCACGTTCTCCATTGTCTGCTGGAAAGCGTCTTCGTCGATGTCGATTGCCGTAATCTCACTTTCAGGGAAGCGCTGAGCCATCATCAGAGATATCAGCCCAGAGCCGCAACCTACGTCAAGAATGCGCTTTCCGCCATTAGCCCAAGCCCCCAACAAAACACCGTCAGTGCCAACCTTCATACCGCATTTGTCGTGATATACGATGAACCTTTTGAAAGCAAAATAATTGTTTGAAGTCATTTTCTTAGCCCTATTGTCCTGCAAAATTATAAATTATCTATAAAAAACCGCTTTTTCTGCTCATAAATTTGTAACTTTGCACACTTAAACTGAATTTTTTCTGAGCGATCAATTTGAGAGGAATGCGACGCTCAAAAACAAAATAGTATTTTCTAAAGAACTATGGATAATAAGAATTCTATACAAATGTTTGCTGACTACGAAGGCGACATTCAGAAACTTTTCGAAATAAAAGTCGACGGCGAAGTGCCCATACTTGCCACCCGCAATATGGTGCTTTTTCCTGGTGTTATCTCGCCAGTGCTTGTCGGCAGAACCTCAAGCGTAAATCTTATTAAATGGCTGCAAGAACGTACTGATACAACTATTGCAGTGTTTTGTCAGAAAGAGTCATCGGTAAACGAACCAACATTGAAAGACCTCCATCAGTATGGTGTATATGCTAAAGTGCTGAGAGTGTTCGAAATGCCAGGTTCGCAGAATCTGACTGCTATAATTCAGGGTTACGGCAGATGTAAACTTAATACTATAAACAAGCTGCGCCCGTTCATTGTTGGAACAACCGAACTTGCGCCAGAAACCTATGCCGACGAAAACGACCGCGAATTCAGAACTGCATTCGACGACCTCCGCAATCAGGCTGTTGAGTATATCAAGAGCAACGAGGAAATACCCGACGAGACACAGTTTGCGCTTACCAATATCACCAACAAGATAGTTGCAGCAAACTTCATCTGCTCAAGCATGCCGTTCTCAATCGACGACAAGTCTGCACTGCTCGAAATCAGTTCACAGAAGGAGAGGGTTTTCGAGGCTCTGCGAATACTAAACAAGGAACAGCAGCTCTTGGCTCTGAAGCAGAATATACGCACAAAGACAAGAGAAATGATTGACGAGCAGCAGCGAGAATATTTCCTTCAACAGCAAATCAAGAATATCAAGGAAGAACTCGGCAACGGCGAGGGCTCGCCAGAACGTTATGACCTTATTCAGAAGGCTAAGACAAAGAAATGGAATGAAGACGTTGAAAAGATATTCCTGAAGGAACTTGACAGGTTAGACATTTTCCCGCCACAAAGCCCAGACTATAGTCAGCAGATAAGTTATTTGCAGACAATGGTCGACCTGCCGTGGAATGAGTTTACAGTTGACGATCTCAACCTGAAAAGGGCTGAGCGCATTCTCAACCAAGACCACTATGGCATGGAAAAAGTGAAGCAACGCATATTGGAACACATTGCGGTGCTGAGCCTGCGTGGCGATTTGAAGTCGCCTATCATCTGTCTTTACGGTCCTCCTGGAGTAGGAAAGACAAGTCTCGGAAAGAGCATTGCAAATGCCTTGAAGCGTAAGTATGTAAGAATGTCGCTGGGCGGTCTGCACGATGAAAGCGAAATCAGAGGTCATCGCCGCACCTATGTTGGAGCCATGCCTGGCAGAATCATTAAGAGCATACAGAAGGCTGGCTCGTCAAATCCTGTCTTTATACTTGACGAAATAGACAAGGTAACCCAGCATACCATCAACGGCGACCCGTCGTCGGCTATGCTTGAGGTGTTAGACCCAGAGCAGAACCATGCTTTCCACGACAACTATCTTGATGTTGACTACGACCTCTCGAAGGTGCTGTTCATTGCTACTGCCAACGATTTGAACACAATCCCACGACCATTGCTCGACAGAATGGAGATAATTGAGGTGAGTGGATATACTACAGAAGAGAAAATTGAAATAGCAAAGCGCCATCTCATTCCACGCGAACTTAACAATACAGGACTTGATACATGCAAGGTGAAACCTTCGTTCAAGAAGGCTGCGATTGAGCGTATTATAGAACAATACACAAGAGAGAGTGGAGTAAGACAACTGGAGAAGCAAATCAACAAGGCTTTCAGAAAGATTGCCTATTTTAAGGCTTTGAATCAGGACATGGATTACGACAAAATAGCTCCAGAGCATCTGAAAGACCTGCTTGGCAAACCACCTTTCTATCGCGACATATATCAGGGTAATGAATATGCTGGTGTTGTTACAGGTCTGGCTTGGACAAGTGTCGGCGGTGAGATTTTGTTTATAGAAACATCGCTGAGCAAAGGCAAAGGTTCTAAACTCACTCTTACTGGTAATCTCGGTGATGTGATGAAGGAGTCAGCAGCCATAGCCCTCGAATATATCAAAGCACATATTGACAGACTTGGAGTTGACTATCGCATATTTGAACAGTGGAACATTCACATTCATGTGCCAGAGGGTGCTACACCAAAAGACGGTCCTTCGGCTGGCATAACGATAGCCACTTCCATTGCTTCGGCTCTGACCCAGCGAAAGGTTCGCAAGAATACAGCCATGACAGGTGAGATAACCCTTCGCGGTAAGGTGTTGCCTGTAGGAGGAATTAAGGAGAAGATTCTTGCAGCAAAGCGAGCTGGCATAACAGATATACTGCTTTGCAAGGACAACAGAAAAGACATAGAAGAGATTCCTGAAAAGTATCTGAAGGGTGTTTCGTTCCACTATGTTGAGAACATACAAGATGTGTTGGACTTTGCTCTGACCGACGAGAAAGTGAAAGACCCTATTCATTTTGAAATTGAGAATAACGAACAAGAGAAATGACGTTCAAAGTTGAACATACAGATAATGCTTCTGACGCAAGAGCAGGAGTCATTACAACTGCACATGGGCAGATAAAGACCCCTATATTCATGCCTGTAGGAACATGTGGAGCAGTGAAGGGAGTCCACTTCTCTGAGCTGCGTGAACAGGTTAAGGCACAAATCATTCTTGGAAACACATACCATCTTTACCTCAGACCTGGTTTAGATATAATTAAGACAGCTGGAGGTCTGCATCGTTTCAACACATGGGACAGGCCAATACTTACCGACTCTGGCGGTTTTCAGGTGTTTTCACTGACGGGAATAAGAAAGTTGCGTGAGGAGGGATGTGAGTTCCGCTCGCATATTGACGGGTCAAAGCATATATTCACTCCAGAGAATGTGATGGATACAGAGCGTATCATAGGTGCTGACATAATGATGGCTTTCGATGAATGTCCTCCAGGCAACAGCGACTATGACTATGCTAAGAAAAGCCTGAAACTGACTCAGCGATGGCTTGACCGATGTGTGAAGCGATTCAATGAAACCGAACCGCTTTATGGATATGAGCAGAGTCTGTTTCCTATAGTACAGGGCTGCACATATAAAGACCTCCGACGCGATGCAGCAAAACATGTTGCCGA
This sequence comes from Prevotella sp., assembly GCA_017627765.1. Classification (GTDB taxonomy): domain Bacteria; phylum Bacteroidota; class Bacteroidia; order Bacteroidales; family Bacteroidaceae; genus Prevotella. Next base: position 65,723 of record JAGAGD010000019.1, read on the forward strand.
TAAGGGGGCTGATGGCAATGCCATTGGCGGACTTGCTGTTGGCGAGCCTACAGAGGTAATGTATGAGATGATTGAGGTTGTGAATGAAATCTTGCCTAAAGACAAACCTCGATACCTTATGGGAGTAGGAACACCGCAAAACATACTGGAGGCAATCGAAAGAGGTGTAGACATGTTTGACTGCGTAATGCCAACACGAAATGGTAGAAATGCAATGCTGTTTACTTATAACGGTACGATGAACATGAGAAACAAGAAGTGGGAATATGATTTCTCTCCAATCGACAGTGAAGGCTGCGAACTGGACAGGATTCATACTAAGGCATATCTTCACCATCTCTTTAAGGCTCAGGAACTGTTGGCAATGCAGATTGCAAGCATTCATAATCTTGCTTTCTACTTGCGGCTTGTTACCGATGCACGACAGCATATTGAGCAAGGTGACTTCACTTCATGGAAACGCTCTGTAATAGACAATCTTGGAAGGAGAATCTGATTCGTTTTTAGAAAATATAGATTGTCTGTAATCTGTAGATTGTCTGTAAACAAGTGCTCCATTCATATACATCAGTCATAAACTGTCAATTATCAATTAGTTAAATGCGTCTTGACTTATATATCATAAAGAAGTTTATAGGAACATATTTCTTTTCTATTCTTCTGATTATATCGATAGCAATAGTGTTTGATATCAACGAAAACTTGGAAAAGTTTGCGCAGTATCATCCACCACTCAAGGCTATCATATTCGATTATTACGCAAACTTTATTCCATATTATACAAATCTTTTCAGTCCTCTCTTCGTTTTCATTGCTGTCATATTTTTTACATCGAAGATGGCTTCAAACTCTGAGATTATAGCAATATTAGCGGCTGGAGTTTCGTTTAGGCGACTGATGAGGCCTTATATGATTTCATGCGTAATGATTTCGTTAGTCAGTTTCATTCTCGGAGCCTATGTTATTCCGCATGGAACGGTTATCCGTCAGAATTTTGAGACGATATATAAGAACAAGAAACGAAATAATGCAGCAGAGAATGTGCAACTGCAAGTGGAGCGGGGTGTTATAGCATATATTCAGCATTACGACAACCTTGCAAAAAGAGGTTATGGCTTCTGTCTTGACAAGTTTGAGGATAAGAAACTCGTAAGCCACATGACTGCAACAGAAGTTCAATACGATACAATAGCAAATAATAAATATCACTGGAAGGCTTATAACTGGAAGATAAGAACTCTGAAAGGTTTGAAAGAGAATATAACAAGTGGCTCGGTTATAGATACTGTTCTCCATATTGAGCCAACAGACTTAGTTTATTCTAAAGGACAGCAGGAGACACTGACAAGTCCGCAACTGAAAGAATATATACAGAAGCAAAAGGATAGAGGTTCGGGCAATGTAGTACAGTATGAAGTGGAATACCACAAGCGTATAGCTGCATCGTTGGCATCTTTCATCCTTACAACCATCGGACTCTCCCTTTCTTCTCGTAAGCGAAAAGGTGGTATGGGTATGTATTTAGGTGTAGGACTGGCATTGAGTTTCACTTATATTATGCTACAGACTGTGTCGGCAACATTCTCAATAAAAGCAAATCTTCCGCCTATTGTTGCTGCCTGGATTCCAAACATAATTTTTGCTGCTATTGCCTATTTATGCTACCGCAAGGCTCCTAACTGATGATTTTTGCTATAGTGACAATGTAAGTTGCAGGTTGATGCCAAACATAAAAACAATGAAATAGATGGAATTTGAACAACTATACTTAACTGATAACATTCTCGATGCACTCGACGATATGCGCTTTACCACGTGTACGCCTATTCAGGAGAAGTGTATTCCGTTGATTCTCGATGGAAAAGATGTGATAGGTATTGCGCAGACGGGTACTGGAAAGACTGCGGCTTACTTGTTGCCTATTCTTAGTCTGATTGATGAAGGAGAATTACCTGACGATAAGGTTAACTGTCTGATAATGTGTCCTACTCGTGAGCTTGCACAGCAGATTGACCAAGCGATGGTAGGATTCTCATATTATCTTGACAACGTGAACAGTGTTGCCGTATATGGAGGCAATGACGGTTCTCGTTTCTTGACCGAAACCAATGCTTTGAAGATGGGCGCAAATGTCGTTATTGCTACACCTGGCAGACTTCTCAGTCACATACAGATGGGCCATGTAGATTTGTCGGATATATCGTTCTTTGTTTTAGATGAAGCTGACAGAATGCTTGATATGGGATTCAGCGATGATATTCTGAAGATATCAAAGTTGCTTCCAAAGTCGAGACAGACGGTTATGTTCTCCGCCACAATGCCAGAAAAGATAGAAATGCTTGCCAAGCAGTTAATGACTGAACCTGATGTTGTGAAAATAGCAGTGAGCAAGCCTGCTGAAAAGATTAGGCAGACAGCATATCTTTGTCATGAAAACCAGAAGATAGGTCTGTTGCGACATCTTTTTGAAGAGCAGTCGCTTAAAAGAGTCATAATCTTCTGCGGCTCAAAAATAAAGGTGAAGGAAATTAAGAGAATGCTGTCACAAAAGAAAATATCGTGTGCAGAGATGCATTCCGACCTCACTCAGCAGCAGCGGGACGAAACAATGTATGATTTCAAAATTGGCAAGATAGACATACTCGTAGCCACCGACATTGTTGCGAGAGGTATTGATATAGACGATATCAGTACCGTGATAAATTTCGATGTGCCGCACGATGCCGAAGACTATGTGCATCGAATTGGCAGAACTGCTAGGGCAGAACGCTCAGGACTTGCTATCACTCTGATAAGAGGCAAGGAAGTAGGTGCCTTTATGAACATTGAGAAGTTTCTTAATCGTAGCATAGAAAAACTTGAACTTCCTGAATCGCTCGGCAAAGGACCTGAATATAAAGAGCAGATGCCAAAGAAAGAGAACAGAAAAAGACGATATGCAAATCATAATAAAAAGAATAATAGAAAACAAGGCAAAAGAAAGGGGGAACGCAAATGACAAGAAATATGTTTAGACCTATTACTATATGTTTTACATTAGTAGCAATATTATTATTAACTACAACAACAAAGACTATGGCAGAGACGACAACAGCAGACAAGGCTAAGAACAAAGTTAGACTGAGAATAATAGAAACAAGCGATGTTCATGGCAGTTTCTTTCCTTTCGACTTCATAACAGGAAAACCGAAACGAGGCTCTTTGGCAAGAGTTATTACCTATGTTGATAGTTTGAGAACACAATATGGCAGCAATCTATTGCTGTTAGATAATGGCGATATTCTGCAAGGTCAGCCTTCTTGCTATTATTGTAACTATGTCCGTCCTGAGCTTCCTAATGTTGCAGCTGAGGTTATTAACTATATGGGCTATGATGCTCAGACTATCGGAAACCACGATGTTGAAACAGGACATGCTGTTTATGACAAATGGATTAATGAGGTTAAATGCCCTATGCTGGGTGCAAATGTGATTGATAAATCTACGGGCAAGCCTTATCTTCATCCTTATACTATCATTGAACGCGAAGGAGTGAAAATTGCAGTTATAGGTTTGCTTACTCCTACAATTCCATATTGGCTGAATGAAAGTCTGTGGAGTGGTTTGCGTTTTGACGAAATGGTTTCAACGGCTCGTTATTGGGTAAACCATCTGAAAGCAAATGAGAAGCCAGATGTTATAATAGGATTGTTCCATTCTGGTAAGGAAGGCGGTATTGTTACAGACTCTTGTGAGGAAGATGCTTCGCTGAGAGTTGCACGAGAAGTGCCAGGTTTCGACCTGATTCTTTATGGTCACGACCACACCAAGCATGTGGATACGGTTACAAACATAGAAGGAAAGGAAGTGCTTTGCTTAGACCCCTCATGCAATGCGCTCATGGTAAGTGATGCGGAAATAGAGATTACACTTGACAAGAAAAGACGAGTTGTAGGCAAGACTATTAGCGGTAGTGTTGTTGATATTCAGCATTGTGCTATTGACACAGACTTCGTTGACAATTTTAAGTGGGCTATAGACAGTGTCAATGCCTATGTTAATCGTCAGATTGGAGTATTTGAAAATTCTATTTATACTCGCGACTGCTATTTCGGAAATGCAGCATTTACTGATTTTATTCACGATTTGCAGATGCAGATTACGAGCGCAGACATTTCTTTCAATGCCCCATTGTCTTTCGATACTGCCATAGAAGCAGGCGCTGTTCATGTTCGCGATATGTTCAATCTCTACAAGTATGAGAATCAGATTTACGTTATGTTGCTGACAGGTGAAGAGGTACGTAAACATCTTGAAATGAGTTATGACTTGTGGGTTAATACTATGACTTCGCCTGACGACCACATTATGCTGATGAGTGAGAGTGCACGCAATGACCAGCAGCGATATGGATTCAAGAATCTTGCATTCAATTTCGACAGTGCAGCAGGCATAGACTATATCGTTGACGTAACAAAGCCTGATGGTGAGAAGGTTAAGATTCTTCAGATGAGCAATGGAGAACCATTTGATGAGAAAAAAGTCTACAAGGTAACCATGAATAGTTATCGTGGCAATGGCGGTGGCGAACTTCTTACTAAGGGTGCTGGCATACCGCATTCTGAATTGAAGAATAGAATAATCTATGAGAGTGAGCGTGACCAACGACACTATCTTACTCTGGAGATTGAAAAGGCTGGAATACTCAATCCGCAGCCTCACAATAATTGGCGCTTTGTTCCTGAAGAATGGACAAAGCCCGCTATTGAACGCGACCGCAAGTTGCTGTTTGGTAAATAGATTGTCGCCAGACTGTCATTTTCGGTTGCAAATGGCATATAGCCAAACTACTAATATAAAAGAAAATGAAGAAATATTGGTTTGTTTTCTGCAAAACCGATCTGCTCTTAGAGCGTTTAAGTGATGGAACATATTCTGTTCCGTTTCAGGAAAAACCTCCAGTAGAGCCTAAAGAGTGGAATACTATTCACAACATTACACCGCTCGGCGACATAGAGGTTAAGACATTTCTGATAGATGCTCCTGTGGTTGGAATGGAAGGTTACGAGATGCAACCCCTCAGAAAGTCGTATCAGTTGATAAACGAGGCGCTCTATCTGAAGGCAGGCAAGTGTCAGGAGATTCTTTATTGGGATATCAATACGAAGTTTTGCGGCGTATGTGGTAGTCCTATGCGTATGGAAACAGATATATCCAAACGCTGCACTGGGTGTGGCAAAGAGATTTGGCCGCAACTTGCTACGGCTATTATCTGCCTTATCAGCAAAGGTGACGAACTTCTTCTTGTTAGGGCAAACAATTTCCGCCACAATTTCTTTGGACTCGTAGCTGGATTTGTTGAGACTGGCGAAAGTCTTGAAGAAGCAGTAAGACGAGAGGTTATGGAAGAAACTGGACTGACTATAAAGAATCTGCGATATTTTGGCAGTCAGCCTTGGCCTTATCCTTGTGGACTAATGATTGGATTTAATGCAGAGTATGTCTCTGGAGAACTCCATCTGCAGCGGTCTGAACTGAAAGAAGGTGGCTGGTTCCATTACAAGCATCTGCCTCCAATACCTGAGAAACTCTCAATAGCAAGACAGCTTATTGACTCGTTTTTGGCTAACAAGTTGACGAGCTGATGAGCAAATTAAGTTTATAGTGTGTACTTATTCTGGATAAAAGAATAAAAAAAATACTCCTATATTTCCTATCTAAGGTAGATTGGAATCAGATATGCGGGAATGTATGAACTCAACATTCAGAACTTATTAAAAGTAAAAAAACAATGAATAGAATTAATCTACTTTTATCGCTTTTGCTGCCTGCTCTTTTTCTTCAAGCACAGCAACCTGTTGACTATGTCAATACGCTTGTGGGCAGCGATTCAAAGTATGAACTTTCGGCTGGTAATACTTACCCTGCCGTTGCCATGCCTTGGGGGATGAACTTCTGGGTGGCTCAGACTGGAAAGATGGGCGACGGATGGCAATATACTTATTCGGCTAATAAGATTCGTGGACTGAAGCAGACTCACCAGCCAAGTCCTTGGATTAACGACTACGGGCAGTTCTCGCTGATGCCTACTGTTGGCAAGATGGTCTTCGATGAGAATGAGCGTGGAAGTTGGTTCTCGCATAAAGCAGAAACGGCTACACCTTATTATTATAAGGTATATCTTGCCGACTATGATGTGAGGGCTGAACTTGTTCCAACCTCACGCGCTGCAATTATGCGTTTCACCTATCCTAAGACCGACGAGGCTCGAGTTGTTATTGATGCATTCGACAAAGGCTCTGAAATAGAAATCTTTCCTGAGAGGCAAATGGTTGTAGGCTATTCCACTCGCAATAGCGGTGGTGTGCCAGAAGGTTTCCGAAACTATTTCGTAGTAAAGTTCAGTCATCCGTTTTCTGAAGTTGCTTCGGTTGTTGATGGAAATATTCATGTGGGCAGCGGCAAGTCTTCGTGCAATCATGCTGGTGTCATTCTTTCTTTTAAGACAAAGCGTGGGGAGGCGGTTGAAGCCCGTGTCGCCTCTTCTTTTATTAGTCCAGAACAAGCACTTCAGAATCTTCGCGAAGTTGAGAACAAGACATTCTGTCAGGTTAAAGATGAAGGTAGAGATGCATGGAATAAAACACTTGGCAGAATAGAAGTGAGCGACGAAAACATAGACAATCTCCGCACATTTTATTCTTGTCTCTATCGCTCGGTTCTGTTCCCGCGTTCTTTCTATGAAGTTGACAGTGAAGGAAATATCCTGCACTATAGCCCTTACGATGGAAAGATTCATTCAGGATATATGTTTACCGACACTGGTTTCTGGGATACTTTCCGAAGTCTTTTTCCTCTTCTCAATCTTGTTTATCCAGAAATGAGCTCAAAGATGCAGGAAGGCTTGGCCAATGCTTATCGTGAGAGCGGTTTTCTGCCAGAATGGGCTAGTCCTGGTCATCGCGGTTGCATGGTAGGCAACAATTCTGCGTCAGTCGTAGCTGATGCATGGATGAAAGGTAATACTCCAAAAGACTGTGCCGAAATACTATGGCAAGCTGTCGTTCATGGAGCAAACTCGGTTCATCCCGAAGTGTCGTCAACAGGAAGGCTTGGCTATGAATACTATAATCGCCTTGGCTATATCCCGTATGATGTTGGTATAAACGAGAATGTTGCCCGCACACTTGAATATGCCTACGATGACTGGTGTATCTATCAGTTTGGCAAGAGTCTTGGCAAGAGCAAGAAAGAGCTCCAGCCGTTCCTTCGCCGTGCCCTTAACTATAGAAACGTATATGACAAGGATATGCGACTAATGCGTGGCAGATTAAAGAATGGACAATTTCAGTCGCCTTTCAATCCTCTCAAGTGGGGGGATGCTTTCACTGAAGGCAATGCATGGCACTACACATGGTCGGTCTTCCACGATGTCGAGGGACTGATCCGTCTGATGGGAGGTTGTGAGTCGTTCAATCAGATGTTAGACTCCGTATTCTCCCTTCCTCCACTTTTTGACGATAGCTATTACGGGCAAGTCATACACGAAATTCGTGAAATGCAGATTGCCGATATGGGAAACTATGCTCATGGCAATCAACCCATTCAGCATGCAGCATATCTCTATTGTTATTCATCGCAGGCTTGGAAGACTCAGTATTGGGTACGCGAGATAATGAACCGGCTCTATTGTCCTACGCCCGATGGTTATTGCGGTGATGAAGACAACGGACAGACATCAGCGTGGTATGTATTCTCGGCACTTGGTTTCTATCCCGTATGTCCTGCTTCTGACGAATATGTAATTGGTTCGCCTCTCTTCTCTAAAGTGAAAGTCAATCTTGCCAACGGCAGACATATTACTATCACTTCTTCCGACAACCGTTTACGTTATATTGATAGCATGACCGTTGATGGTGTGCCTTATTCAAGAAACTATCTGAAGCACGACAAGTTGCTCGAAGGTGCTGATATTGTGTTCAATATGAGTGAGACACCAAACCGCAATCGCGGACTTGCCGATGAAGACAAACCTTATTCACTTAGTAATTTTTTGAGTCATTAATGCTTTTGGATTTTAATGTGAGGAAACTAAATTCATCTCATAAACTCATAATCTCATAGATTTACAAGATAAAATTCACAAACTAAAAGAACTCACAAACTAAAAATGAAGTCACTCCCATTCCTTTTTCTGTTGCTCTTATCGTCGGTTCTTCATGCCCAGACTATACATCGAGACAGCCCTCCCGCGCCTCTGCCTCCATTGCCTGAGCCACGACAGGTAGAGTGGCAGCAGATGGAAACCTACGCCTTTATTCACTTTGGTCCTAACACTTTCGCAGACAGAGAGTGGGGGTATGGCGATGCTGACCCCAGCATATTTAATCCTCCGCATTTAGACTGTCGCCAGTGGGCAAGAGTTTGCAAGGCAGCAGGCATGAAAGGCATCATCCTCACTGCTAAACATCATGATGGATTCTGTCTATGGCAGACCCAGTACACCGACTACAGCATCAGCAAATCGCCTTACAAGCAGGGTAGAGGGGATGTTGTTTCCGAACTTGCCGAAGCATGCCGCGAATATGGACTCAAGCTTGGTCTCTATCTCTCGCCGTGGGATAGACATCAGGCTTCCTATGCTACTCCTCTCTATCGCGAATATTTCCACGCCCAACTCTGCGAACTGCTTACCAACTACGGTGACATATTCGAAGTGTGGTTCGATGGTGCCAATGGCGGTGACGGTTACTATGGCGGAGCATGTGAAACAAGAACTATCGACCGCCGCACCTACTACGACTTCCCTCGTGCTTGGCAAACTGTTGATAGTCTTCAGCCTGGTGCTGTCTGCTTTAGCGATGCTGGACCAGGTTGCCGATGGGTTGGCAATGAGCAGGGATATGCCTCAGCCACCAACTGGTCTTTTGTTCGCAGCAGTGAAGTTTATCCTGGCTACGAAGATTACAAGTCTTTGCAGCAGGGACATGCCGATGGCGATCAGTGGGCAGCAGCAGAGTGCAATACGTCAATACGCCCAGGTTGGTTTTACCACTCGCGGGATGACGATAGAGTGAAAAGCATTGCTACGCTTGTAGACCTATACTATCGTAGTGTTGGTCGTAATGGCACCTTCCTGCTCAATTTTCCCGTAGCACCAAGCGGACTCATACATCCCGTTGATTCCCAGCGTGCTGTTGACTTCCATAAGCAGATAACTGCCGAACTCAGCCACAATCTTGCTTCTCGTGCAAAAGTGTATGCCAGCAATAGTCGAGGAAGATCATACAAAGCAAGTCTTGTCACCGACGGACATTTCGATACCTATTGGGCTACATCTGATGGTATCAACACTGGCACCATCACTCTGAAGTTTAGAAAACCAGTTAAGATAAATCGCCTTATGCTGCAAGAGTACATTCCGCTCGGACAGCGTGTCCAGTCCTTTTCTGTCAGCTATCTCGACCATAGGGGATGGAATGCTATTGATGCAGGTGAAGAAACCACCACAATCGGATATAAGCGCATTCTCCGTTTCCCTATTGTCACCACTCGACAGTTGCGCATATCATTCAACAAGAGTCGCGCCCCTCTATGCATAAGCGAAATAGCTGCATTCTTTGCGACAACAGCCGACAGTGTGCCATCTGATACCGACTGGATGGAAACAAGAGGCTACGATTACTCTAAGACCATGTCTGCTGATAGAGTTGTCATGGACTTAGGCAACGAGAAGCTCGTAGGGTCGTTACACTACAAGCCGTCGTCATACGGCATTATTACTCACTATCAGATTCTTGCAGGCTGCTCTCCTGACAGTTTGACTACTGTTGCTACAGGAGAATTTTCAAACATCCGCAACAACCCCGTCATGCAAGATGTTTATTTTACGCCCCGTCTCGCTCGCTACGTTGTATTGCGGGATCTCAAAACTCTAATCCCAAATCAACCTCTGAAATATGACGCATTGCTGGTTAAATAATTTGCTTGCAACCCTCGCCTGCCTACTAATCAGCTCTGTCTTGCAGGCACAAATAACACTGGTGAAGAAAGGCAAACCGCATAGTCGTGTTCTTTATGAAAAGAATGATGCGGTTTGTCATCAGGCAGCTGATTTGCTTTCACAGTTTGTAGGAGAGATTACAGATGTTAAGTTGCAAGTAATACCCATATCAGAAGATAAGTATCTTGCTAATAACCTCCAAAAAGATGATATTGTCATTTTACAAAATGATGACAATATGCCAGAAGATGCATTCGAAATAAAGCAAAAAGGCATGGTCTTATATATTTCAGGTAGTAGTAAAGGACCAGCCTATGGCGTTGTTACGTTGTTAGAAAAATATCTCGGAGTTAGATACTATACATACAAGTGCTATGACCTGCCAGTGAAAACTACTACGCTAATTCTCCCTTTCATTGATATATCAGAAAAACCTGCTTTTAGATACCGGCAAACTCAATGCTATGCCATGAGCGATAGTGTTTTTAAGATATGGTTTAGGTTAGAACAGCCGCATGAGGAGTTTGTTGAAAATATGTGGGTACATACGTTTAATCGAATACTTCCGTCGTCTGTATATGGAGCTGTACATCCCGAATGGTATTCATATATAAATGGAAAAAGACAACCAGGCGACCACAGTCAGTGGTGCTTGACAAATGAAGAAGTCTATGATGCTGCTGTAGCAAAGATTGATTCTATATTCAAGGCAAATCCTCAGCAGACTATGATTAGTATCAGTCAGAATGATGGTAACAATACTCAATGTCAGTGTAAGGCGTGTCGTGAAGTAGATTCAATAGAGGGGTCGCCTTCAGGCAATCTTATTCGATTTATGAACAAGCTTGCTAAGCGATTCCCTGACAAGTGTTTTTCAACTTTGGCATATCTATATAGCATGCAGCCCCCGCGCTTTACGCGACCTTTGCCTAATGTTAATATCATGTTGTGTGATATTGACTGTAAGCGTGAAGTACCATTAACAGACAATGTTTCAGGACAAGAATTTATGAAAGCTCTGAAAGGGTGGTCTGCTATTTCCGATAATATTTTTGTATGGGACTACGGAATCAACTTTGATAATGTAGTTTCGCCTTTTCCTAATTTTCATATTCTCCAGCCCAATTTGCAGACGTTTAAACAACATAATGCCACTATGGTGTTTGAGCAAATCAATTCTACGTTAGGAACAGATTTAGCCGAATTGAGAACATTCCTTTGTGCTAAGTTGATGTGGAATCCTTATGAAGATGTTGATTCGCTTACATCTGTTTTCCTTAATGGTTATTATGGTGCTGCAGCTCCTTATATTAATGATTATATAAAGATTATGCAGGGTGCATTGCTTGCTTCTGATGTTGAACTGTGGATATACGATTCTCCAATAAGTCATAAGCATGGAATGCTAAATGCAAGGCTGAGAAAGATCTATAATGAGCTCTTCGACAAAGCAGAAAAAGCAGTTGCAGATGACGAAGCTAAGTTGAGACGAGTCCAGATTGCCCGACTTCCTTTGATGTATTCTGATTTGGAAATTGCCCGAACAGAAAGCACTCGCGATGTTGAGGCTGTTACAAAACTACTCGATAGGTTTGAGATGCTTACGCAAAAGTTTGATATTCCTACATTAAACGAGCGACACAATAAACCTTCAGACTATTGCTCCCTTTATAGAAAACGCTTTCTTCCTACAGCTAAAGTTAGTAAGGCTTTAGGTGCAAATGTTACTTACATTAAGAAACCTGCAAAGCGTTATCAGCAGATTGCAGACAAGGCTCTTACCGACGGACTATATGGTGGAACAACATTTGTAGAAAGTTGGATAGGATGGGAAGGTGAAGATGCTGAGTTTATAGTTGATTTAGGCGAAGTAAAAGAGTTCGATACTGTTGAGACCGATTTCTTGCACCAGCTTGGAGCATGGGTTCTTTTGCCTAAAGGTGGAAAGTATAGCGTCTCTGAAGATGGAGCTGACTTCTATGATTTTGGCACTTTCAGATTCGAAGAAGATAGAGACGTAAGTGTTAAGTTTGTTCCTGGTATTGCTGTCAGTCCCGATAAGGTTAAAGCACGATATATAAAAGTATATGTAGAGTCGCTTGGCACTTGTCCTGATTGGCATTATGGTGTAGGCTATCCTGCCTGGTTCTTTATTGACGAACTGAATGTTTACTGAAAAAGAAAGAGTGATGAGAGTAAATAATATGCGAACACTAATAATAACTTCTGCGTTGCTATTGTTTGTTGTGAATTGTTTTTCCCAACCCCAATCGCCGATGCATATCGGCATGGAAGAAAATCTCCACATGAAAGTTTCGACTACTAGCGTAGGCAGGGAGCAACCTCGCACAGAGTTCCTTCGCTACGATGGCAACAAGAATTATAGGCTGCTCAACGGAGAGTGGGACTTCTGCTTCAACGGAGAGTGGAATAAGATAATGGTGCCAGGCAACTGGGAGGTACAAGGCTTCGGAACACCAATTTATACCAACATCCGTTACGAGTTTGAACCGAGTAATCCACAGCCGCCACAGCTGCCAACCGAAAATGAGTGGGGGCTTTACAGCCGAAAGATATGGATAGATAAGCAGTGGTTGGAAGGCGAAGTCTTCCTGAGCATTGGCGGTGCTAAGTCGGGCTGCTACGTCTATGTGAACGGACAGTTTGTTGGTTATGGCGAAGACTCGAAGAATGCCGCCGAATATATGATAACAGACTACCTTAAGGAGGGTGAGAATGAATTAGAGATAAAAATCTTCCGATGGTCGACAGGCTCTTATTTAGAGTGTCAAGACTTCTGGCGTCTGAGCGGGATAGAGCGCGATGTGGCTATATATCTTCAGCCAAAGACGCGCATTAGGGACTTTGCTATAGTTTCAACTCTTGATGAAGACTATCGCAGTGGACTGTTCTGCCTGAATATAGAAGTAAGCTCTCGTGAGTCAGAAAAGACTATAGGTAAGAAGAAGTTGCGTCTGGGCTACAGGTTGTGCGATGCCGACGGAAATGTTGTGGCAGAGGGCGAACAGGATGCAGAGGTGCATTGCGCCTGTCGTTTTGAGGCTATAGTAGACAGCGTGAAAGCATGGTCGGCAGAGAATCCCTATCTCTATTCGTTGCAGATAGAACTGAAAGAGAGAGGAAAGGTTTTGGAGCGAGTTCCTTATCACGTAGGATTCAGAAAAATAGAGACTGACGGAAACGTGTTAAAGGTGAACGGACAGGCGGTCAAGATAAAAGGTGTGAACATTCATGAGCATAACCCAGAAACAGGCCACTATGTGACCGAGGAACTGATGAAACGCGACTTTGAGCTGATGAAGCAAAACAACATAAACGCTGTGAGGCTGAGCCACTATCCGCAGCAGAGCCGATTCTATGAATTGTGCGACGAATATGGACTTTATGTTTACGATGAAGCTAACATAGAGAGTCACGGCATGGGCTATGACTTGCGCAAAGGCGGAACGCTTGGCAACAACAAAGAGTGGTTGGACAAGCACCTTGAGCGCACGATGAACATGTTCTACAGAAACCGCAACCATCCCTGTGTGTGCTTTTGGTCGCTGGGTAATGAGGCAGGCAACGGATATAATTTCTATGAGACTTACATGTTGCTGAAATCGCTCGACTCCTTCCTGATGAATCGTCCCGTTTGCTATGAGCGAGCGCAGTATGAGTGGAATACCGACATTTTGGTTCCGCAGTATCCATCGGCAGACTGGCTGCGACAGATGGGGGAGCATGGCAGCGACCGCCCAGTGATGCCGTCGGAATACGCTCACGCTATGGGCAACTCTACTGGCAACCTCTATGGACAGTGGCAAGCAATTTATTCTTACGACAATCTTGCTGGCGGTTTCATTTGGGACTGGGTAGATCAGGGATTGCTGAAAAAAGATGTGGCAAGTAACGGGCAGAGCAACGGCGACAAGGTTTTTCTCTATGGCGGCGACTTTGGCAAGGACATGCCGAGCGATGGTAACTTCCTGATAAACGGAATTGTGAGTCCCGACCGACAACCGCATCCTGCAATGGCTGAGGTGAAGTATTGTTTGCAGAATGTGTCATTCGAAGCGGTGGACTTAGACAAAGGCATCTTCAAGATTATAAACCGTCACTATTTTACCGATTTAGACGAATTTGATATTCTCTATGAAGTGAGCGACGGTAGCAACACAGTTGTGTCAGATAGCGTTCATATAACACTGAAACCTCAAGCCGATAGCATCTTCAAGATAAACCAATGGAAACAGCACAGGCTGCTGGAGGGGAAGCACTGGATTAACTTCACTGTAAAAACGAGAAAACCTAAACTTGGAATACCCGAAGGTCACATTGTGGCAACAGAGCAGTTTGTCATAGACGAGGGAAGGAGAAGCAAAGTAGGCGAAAATCCGAAAGAGAAGATGACTATAAGCGAAACGAGAAATAGCATAACAGTGAGGTCTTCTTCAGTTGAATTTATATTTGATAAGCTGTCAGGTATTGTAAGCTCATACAAGATTGGCAGCAAGCAGTTCTTCCACGAAGGTTTTGGACTGCAACCAAACTTTTGGCGTGGACCGACCGATAACGACTATGGTAACGGCTTGCCGAAGCGTTGTCAGACGTGGAAGCAGGCATCGCGAAACTTCAATGTAGGAAAAACAAGCGTCAAGACATCTGAAGGAAAGGCGATAGTGGATGTTTGCTACAATCTCCCTGCTGGCAACACTTATATGGTCAGCTACGAGATAGATTGCAGTGGAAGGTTAAAGGTAGAAGCAGTCTTTACTCCAACGAAAAGTAACCAGCCCGAACTGCCACGAATAGGAATGCGTTTCCGTATGCCTTTCAATTATGATAATGTAGAGTATTTAGGCAGAGGACCAGAAGAAAACTATGCCGACCGCAATCATGGCACTCGTATAGGAAGATATGCGGCAAAGGCAGAAGAACTTTATTACCCATATATCCGCCCGCAGGAAAACGGCCATCATACCGATGTGAGATGGATTAGGCTGACCGACAATGCAGGACTTGGAATAATGATCGAGGCAGATTCTCTGTTTGAATTCAATGCCCTGCGCAACAGCGTTGAGGACTTTGACAGCGAAGAAACTGTAAACCGTCCGTATCAATGGAACAATTTCTCGAAAGAGGAAATTGAGAATCGCGACGGGAACAAAGCCAGAAATGTGCTGAGAAGACAGACACATACAGACGACATTATTCAGCGAGACTTCGTTGAAGTATGCTTAGACCACAAGATGCAGGGAATAGGTGGATATGACAGTTGGGGAGCTATGCCCGACAAGCAATTCCTGATAACGCCCGATAAGCATTATTCGTGGTCGTTCACGATTATGCCAGTAATGACAAACTGAAAATATTTTTCTCATTGAGTAAAAAACATGCTCATCAATTTGTCAATTTTTAAACATATAAACTCAAAAACTCAAAATGAAAAGAATAGTATTATCAGCACTGATATCTGTGATTATCAGCCAAGCATGTGCCCAAAACAGACTGCCATATAAAGATGCGAAGTTGTCAACTGAAGAACGCGTTGCCGACTTGATGAGCAGAATGACTGTAAAGGAAAAGATAGGTCAGCTGCGGTGCATACTCGCATGGAACTGCTGGGAGAAGAAAGGAAAGGAGATTGTTCCTTCTGAGAGTTTCAAGAAAGAAATAGCCGAAGGACAAATTGGTATGCTCTGGGGAACTTACAGAGCTGACCCATGGACACAAAAGTCGCTGGAAAACGGACTTACGCCCGAACTTGCGGCAAAGGCAGGAAATGCTCTTCAACGCTATGTGGCAGAGAATACTCGCTTAGGCATCCCTTTGTTTCTTGCAGAGGAAGCTCCTCATGGACACATGGCTATCGGAACAACCGTTTTTCCTACTGGTCTCGGAATGGCTGCAACATGGAATCCGTCGCTCATAGAGCAGGTGGGAAGGGTTATTGCAAAGGAAATTAGACTGCAAGGAGGACACATCAGCTATGGTCCTGTGCTCGACTTGGCACGAGATGGCCGCTGGTCGAGAGTTGAAGAGACTATGGGTGAAGACCCTGTCCTCACCGCAGAGATAGGAGCAGCGCAGGTGAGAGGTCTCGGCGGCGGCGACTTGTCACAGCCTTACTCAACACTGGCAACGCTGAAGCATTTCATTGCTTATGGAACAACTGAGGGAGGACAAAATGGAAATCCCACATTCTTGGGAGAAAGAGAATTGTGGGAGAACTTCCTGCCTACGTTTAAGCGTGTGATTGACGCAGGTGCGTTGTCGGTTATGACTTCATATAACTCTCTTGACGGTATACCCAGCACATGCAATGACTATCTTCTGACGGACGTTCTGCACAATATGTGGAATTTCAGGGGATTTGTTGTTTCCGACTTGTATAGCATAAACGGAATGTGGCATACTCATCATGTTGCAAATACACTTGACGAAGCTGGCATAATGGCTCTGAAAGCTGGTGTGGATGCCGACTTGGGAGCACTGGCATACGAAAATCTTGAAGAAGGTCTGAATAATGGCAGTATTTCAATCGACGACATCGACCGTGCCTGCCAACGCATATTGCGAATGAAGTTTGAGATGGGATTGTTTGAAAATCCTTATGTTGACCCTAAGAAGTCAAAGAAAGGTGTCCGTACAGAAGAACATAAGCAGACTGCACTGGATGTGGCAAGGCAATCGGTTACGCTATTGAAAAACGAAAACAACACTTTGCCTTTGTCGAAAACTGTTAAGGTTGCTGTGGTAGGACCTAATGCCGATAACATCTATAACCAGCTTGGCGACTATACTTCACCGCAAGATGAAGGAAATGTGAAGACTATTCTTGACGGATTTCGTCAGAAGATAGGAGCAGAAAATGTTGTTTATGCTAAGGGGTGTGCTGTTCGCGATACAACTGAAAGTAACATACAAGAAGCGGTGTCGGCTGCATTGCAGTCTGACGTGGTAGTTGCTTGTGTTGGCGGTTCAAGTGCTCGCGATTTCAAGACAAGTTATAAAGACACTGGAGCGGCAATTACTGATTCGAAGACGGTTAGCGATATGGACTGTGGAGAGGGCTTCGATAGAGCTACACTCGGACTTCTTGGAATGCAGCAGGAGTTGTTGGAGGCTCTCAGAAAAACAGGAAAACCTCTTGTTGTGGTCTATATTGAAGGCAGACCGATGGACAAACTCTGGTCTGACGAGAACGCTGATGCTCTCCTAACCGCATATTATCCAGGTCAAGAAGGAGGCACAGCCATTGCCGATGTTATCTTTGGCGACTATAATCCCGCAGGCAGGTTGCCTGTTTCGGTAGCAGCTAATGTAGGTCAGTTGCCAGTCTACTATAACAAGAAAGCACCTTTGGTTCACGACTATGTAGAAATGTCGGCAAAACCTCTATATGCTTTTGGCTACGGATTGAGTTATACTGACTTTGAGTATTCTAACCTGAAAGTTTCAAAGCATGCTGATGGTTATCTCGTCAGTTGCGATGTGAGAAATGTTGGCAATAGGGATGGCGATGAAGTGGTGCAGCTGTATATTCATGATGAAGTGGCATCTACGGTTCAGCCGCTGATGCAGCTAAAGCATTTTGAACGCAGAATGATTAAAAATGGCGATGTTGAACATTTTCAGTTTGTCTTGACTGCCAACGACTTGAGCATTATAGACAGGAAGATGCAGCGTGTTTTGGAGCCAGGCGACTTTAAAGTTATGATAGGTTCTTCGTCAGACGATATCAGGCTGGAGCAGATTTTCAGAGTAGAATAGTCAGAAAATTACTTGTAGCTAAGATGGCCTGTGTTATGAAAAGGAAAACAAAGGCAAAAAAGAAAAGCGATTTATGCTATAATCAATCATGCACAAATCGCTTTTTTCAGTTTTTTAATATCTCTTGAAGTTTATTCTTATTTCTTCGTTTTCAAGAATCAGAGTGCTGTTGCTGAGTTTCTTTATTGTGAAGTCCTCCTCTGCATGTTTTATTCCGTATGCTTTCATTGTACTTGGGTCTTCTACAGGAACATCCTCCAACTGGCTATTGTGGCGGTAGGGATCGGTAACGGTTAGCGTTTTCCCCGATTTTTCAAAGCGCAGAAGGAAGGTTGCATTCTTGTGTCCTCTGTCAACGAGTTGCAGCAGTTTGTTTTGGAAAGCCCAGAAATACAGTTCGTTGTCAAGATTAAGAATGTTTCCGCTTTCAATGCTGTCAATGCTTGCCATCTTCCAGTATCCGTCAAGTTTTCCATTTGGCGAAGAGTCAATGTCGCAAGATGCAAGACTTGCAAGTGATGCTATTGCCACTGCTATATATAATATTTTGCGTAAGTGTTTCATTTCTGCCTTATTGTTTTTTATGTCCGTTGTGTTTTTATTTGTCTTAACTTAGTTGCTTTGTTCAAGCTTCTGATGTGTCTTATCTTCTACATTAAAGTTTATATTTTTATATTTATATTATTGCCTTAATGCCTATTGTCAAAGCACCCTTAAATCTTTAATAACACAGGAGTTGAAGACCATCAGTAATTATGTTATTTGAATAATAGGCCCCGCTTAGAGAGTGTTATCTGGAAGCCATAGTTATGACCGAGCAGGCTGCCCATGTCAGCGCCGAATGCTCCTCTGATGCTCCATCCGCGAAGTGGTTTCATGTTCATCTTGTATTCTGCCTCTGCCAGTAAACTTACGTTGTGCTTTATGGAATAGTAAGGATTGTCGTAAGTTCCTAATCCGTCTTGATATGTAGCAAGCACTCGGTAGTTTAGGTTTTGGAAAAGAATACCAGACAAGCCAAGATGTACTGCAGAGAAACGGTTGTTTTTAATCTTAATCTGCCCGTCGGTATTGTAGATTGGCGACATATATAGCGGGTTGCCAATGTTCTGTCCCCAATGCTGCCAGCCTGTGTAAATGTAATGATTGTAGAAATCGTCGCTTCCGCCAATATGGTCGTTTATGGTTGGAGTGTGGTCATGGTATATAGGTCCGCTCTGATATTTAGTATAGAGATATTCAAAAACGATGCTCTTTATTGGACTGTCGTATTTGAAGTTAAACTCTGCGCCAAGCATCATGTCTTTAATGTCGTAGAACAGATAGCGGCGTTTTTCTTTTTTCTGCCAGTTGTCTCCAATGCCAAAACCGTCGTAGTCAACGAAAAGCATGGCTGAATGGTCGTCGAAGAACTTTTCGCCATAGACATGGAAATCCCATAAATCTTCATCCCAGTTGAATCTTATGAGCCATGAACCCAACTGGTTTCCCTCAACATTCTTGTAGACGGTCTCGTTTATTTCTGCACCTCCAGGAAAGAATGCGTGCCAGAAAGCTGATAAGTCGGTCTTGTTCTCATAAACCTTAACTGAGCCGTCTGAGCGTGGATGGTATGCCTTTCCTCCGAAAACGGTAGCCATTTCAAGTCCTAATTCTACTGAGAAAGGTTTGAAACGGTCAACATCGCCAATGCGAAGAAAACCTGCCTTGCTGTGATAGAGCAGATTGTCGGCATATTTTGACTTGCGATTTGTGAAGTCGTGCTGCCAGTTCTGGTCAGTCATCATACCATAGGAGATGTGTCCTTTCAGTTGTAGCAGACCCTTAGTGAAAGGAATAGTCCAGTAGTCGGGTAGCGAGATGCGTACTTGAGGAACAGGACGGGCATTGATTCCAAGTGTCTGCGAACCACTGCTCAGTTGGTTATTTTTCAGTGCCATTGGTTCTTCTTTTGCGCCAATCGTAAGCATACCTTTCAGCCAACGTGCTTGAACATAGGCTTGCTGAACAACAAAATTACTGGTATAGTTGAACGGAACGGCAACGTCGAGTCCGTAGCCAATTCCCCATTTTCGCTCATAGTCGACGCTTATTGGTCGTTCTGCGGCAGCCCTGATGTAGCCATTGTTTTTTTCCAGAGAAGAAAGTCCATACTTATTAGCATTAAGCCATAGCGGGGTCTTGCCTTTAGAGAACGAACCTTCGATGTCAACACGATACTGGATGCTGTCTTTTAGACGTGAAAAAGTTTCGTTATCGCTTTTCTCTTGGGCTGCAGTTCCCATGAAAAACGAAGATAAAGCAATGAAAAGTAGTGTTTTTCGCATAAATACATTATTTATATTCTTTAAGTTTCGGAAATCGCTCGAAGATTGAGAGATGCCGAAATTTCTGCTATATTATATAACGACAGAAAGCGGTGATTATTGTATTGTTATGCAAAAATCTGCTAATTGTGGACTTTTCCGCATCATTCCAACATACATATTGCTGTCAGCCTGTATATAGCACATGTAGTATTAGTGCCCTTTTTTGAAAATAAACTATCAAACTGAAAGCAAATTTTCTACCGATTTTTTTGACGAAAAAAGTAAAAAATCTTGACAAACGGAATTTTAATTCTAGAGAAAGATTTTCCGTTTGGCACGAGGCGAAATGCAAAAATGTGTTTAATTGTTAATCAATCGGCTTAAACTATGTAAACGAACATAAGGAACGAAAAAGTGAAAGGTGTCCTTTCGCGATGCGAAACGTGGCATATCGCAGTGCGA
>JAGAGD010000020.1 GCA_017627765.1 Prevotella sp.
ATGCCACATATCGCAGTGCGATATGCCACGTTTCGCATCGCGAAAGGACACCTTTCACTTTTTCATTCCTTATGTTCGTTTACATAGTTTAAGCCGATTGATTAACAATTAAATAGATTTTCACATTTCGCCTCGTGCCAAGCAGAAAATCGTTCTCTAGAATGAAAATTCCGTTTGTCAAGATTTTTTACTTTTTTCGTCAATATTTTGGGCTGATTTTGAAAGTTACAGTTTGTAAGGTTGTTTTTTTATTAGCAAGTCTATTTAGGCAAAATAAATTTGCAAAAAAATAAGAAATATTTATATTTGCAGCAATATTATTTTAAACAAAAAACAAACATTACAATGAAGAAAGCATGTTTTTTTTGTATGACATTCCTATTGTCGTTAGTTGCATTGCTTGGTTGCAGCAGTGATGATGACATAATAGGAAATAGAGGAACACCTCCTACGTTTGACATAGAGAACTACACCTTTACCTCAGAAGGCGGGAAGATAATCACAAGGCAGACCAATGACAAAATGTGGATTATTATACAAGTTTGGATGAAGCCGGGAGATACGGCTGCCTTTGAATATTTGATGAATAACGGCTACAGAAATTTTCTTGGGTATAATGAAATTATAGGCTCATGGTTTGAGATTAAGAGAAT
The DNA here is from genome assembly GCA_017627765.1 of Prevotella sp. Taxonomy (GTDB): domain Bacteria; phylum Bacteroidota; class Bacteroidia; order Bacteroidales; family Bacteroidaceae; genus Prevotella. Next base: position 654 of record JAGAGD010000020.1, read on the forward strand.
CGGCGATAAGGAAATCGAAATAAAAGTAGAAAGAAATGAGACTGGCGAGGAGAGGCTTATTTATATATATACGCCGCCTCGTGATAATCTTAATACATGGAAATGTTTAATATTCAAACAAGAAAAATGACTTGCAAGATTAAGGATTTCTATATTGCAAATAGTCCAGTAGGCAGATAGAGCTTGCTGGATTTTTTCATTTCGCGCAAGCTTCAGTTTGGCAGTTTGGGGTGATAGAAAATGAAGCTGATTTTGAAAGTTACAAATTATAAGTTGGCTAGCGACAAATAGTGCATATTCTTTTTATTACAGACCCCACGCCCAGTCCCTCCCCTATAAGTGATGGGAGCGGCTGCGCATTGTCTTTGACAGTTCATAGTTCATAGTTTTTCAGTTTACAAGTAAACGAGTTGACGAGTTATTACATTAATCATTAATCTTTCATACTTTAATCCAGCATAACTATGCACTATGAACTATATCAAGCTTGTTGATTATTTAAAAAAATAATATTGAAAAGATAATTATTTATTTTGGTTTTCAAGTTTTTTATCTTATCTTTGCAACTTGTAATTTGTGTTGGCATAAAAACAATTATGATGCTCAGAACTACGATGTGATTGAATTACTCATCTTTTGCCAGCAATGCTTTTCACTTCCGGAACGAAAAACAAAATGAAAAACAATATGTCGAATACTGAAAGTTATAACAACATCTTTAATCAGGCTATTAAAGATTACCATGTGAAGGACAACGTTGACACTCCTATCAACAACCCTTACGACCGTGAGTCTATCGAAAACCGCCTCTACCTGAAATGCTGGATTGACACAGTGCAGTGGCATCTTGAAGACATCATTCGCGACCCTCACATCGACCCAATCGAAGCCTTGCAGATTAAGCGTCGCATAGACCGTTCTAACCAAGACCGAACCGACCTTGTTGAGCAGATTGACAGTTATTTCCGCCAACTCTATTGCGATGTTGCTGTGCTGCCAGATGCTCGCATTAACACGGAGAGTCCGGCATGGGCAATAGACCGCCTGTCTATTCTTGCACTGAAAATATATCACATGCAGGAGCAAGTAGACCGTGAAGAAGCATCTGAGGAGCATCGCGAGAAGTGCAAGTCGAAGCTGAGCGTTCTGCTCGAACAGCAGAAAGACTTGTCTACAGCCATCGACCAGTTGCTTGAGGACATAGCCGAAGGACGCAAATACATGAAAGTCTACAGACAGATGAAGATGTATAACGACCCTTCTACCAATCCTATACTCTATAAGAACAAGAACTAAAGGCAATCAGGTTTTGAGTTTATAGCCCATAGGTTCAGACTGTTGCCGACAGCTATAAACTCAAAATCACATAATCAGAAAGGCCTGCATGAAAGACCATCTGCTCATAATGCGTTTCTCTGCATTAGGCGACGTGGCTATGACCGTGCCCGTTGTCTACTCGTTGGCACAGCAATATCCCGACCTGCGCATAACCGTACTGAGCCGAAGTTTTGCCCGTTCCTTCTATGAGAATCTTGCACCAAACGTGAGCTTCATGGAGGCAGACCTGAAAGGAGAGAACAAGGGCATTCGTGGTCTTAACCGTCTTTTCCGCAGACTCAAGGCAAAGAACTTCACTCATGTTGCCGACATGCACGACGTGTTGCGCTCAAAATATCTGCGCCTTTGCTTTCTGTTCACACCAACAAAGGTGAGACACATCAACAAGCACCGACGCGAGAAAAGGCAACTGACTGCCAAAGAGAATAAGAACTTCCAGCATATTCCTACATCATTCGACAATTATAATGATGTGCTGAAAAGACTTGGCTATCCCGTCAGACTCAATTTCCATTCCATTTTTCCACCGTCGGGCGGCGACATGTCGCTGCTTCCTACTGCCATCGGGCCTAAGAAGGCAGAAGAACGATGGATAGGCATTGCTCCCTTTGCAGCACACAAGGGCAAGATTCTGCCTCTGGAAAAGACGGAGGAGATAATATCAGAACTCAACAAGCACGACAACCTGCGCATAATGCTCTTCAGCGGAGGCAAGGAAGAAAGGAAAACCGTTGAGGACTGGTGCCGCAGATACGCTTGCTGCACCAATGCTTCAGCCCAGTCGGCATCGCTCATGCAGGAACTAATCGTCATGAGCCATCTCGACGTGATGATGTCGATGGACAGTGCCAACATGCACCTTGCTTCACTCGTAGGCACACCCGTTGTGAGTATATGGGGAGCAACCCACCCTGCCGCGGGCTTCATGGGATGGAACCAGTCTATAGACAATGCCATACAGTTGCCGATGGAGTGCAGGCCATGCTCAATCTATGGCAACAAGCCTTGCCTGAGAGGCGACTATGCCTGCCTCAACAACATTAGTGCTGCCGACATTGTCAGCAAGATTGACGAAATAACAAGAACAAGACAATAAAGAAAACGGGAAACTCTGTTTCCTGCCATTAGCGAATAAATAAAAATTATTATTAACACTAAAAACAAAAACAGATGAAAAAGTACATTTGCGATGTTTGCGGATACATCTATGATCCAGCAGTTGGCGACGAAGATGGAGGCATTGCTCCAGGAACAGCATTTGAAGACATCCCTGAAGATTGGGTATGCCCACTTTGCGGAGTTGGTAAAGACGACTTCTCTCCAGTAGAAGAATAAACTTGAGAAAGATGACTCTCCGATAGTCACTTTCATAATCAATAAAAGGAGTTATTTGTTTAACTCCTTTCATTTTTACCCCTTCATAGCCCCAACCACATAAACCCCATAATCTCAGAAACCTTTAAACCTTATTAAATATATATGTATAGAAGAGGAATAAAACTGACAGTCATTGCGCTGCTGTCCATTGCCTATGCAGGACATGCTCAGCAGCCCGACGAGACAACACGCGAAGGAATGAAACGAATGTCGTGTACAAGCATCATGGTAGGAAAGAACGCTTCTGCCGACGGCTCTGTCATTACTTCACACACTTGCGATTCTTGGTATCGCACATGGATGAGAATGGTTCCTGCCCGCGACTATGAACGCGACACCATCACTGCTATATATGATGGCAGAATGCACACGCAGTCGGCTGCCGACAGTACCAATATGCGCCGCAAGGGAACAATACCGCAGGCGAGACACACCTTCCGCTATCTCGACACTGCATATCCCTGCCTTAACGAGAAACAGCTGGCTATGGGAGAGACAACTATCTCTGGCAGAGACACACTGCGCAACAAGAAGGGTATGTTCATGATTGAGGAACTGGAGCGCATAGCCCTTGAACGCTGCACTACTGCACGCCAAGCCATCCAACTCATGGGCGAACTCGTGAAGAAATATGGATATGGCGACAGCGGCGAATGTCTCACTATTGCCGACAAGAACGAAGTGTGGATATTCGAGATCTTCGGGGAAGGTCCTAAAAAGATTGGCGGGGTGTGGGCTGCTGTGCGAATACCCGACGACGAGATAGCTGTCTCGGCAAACATCAGCCGTATTGGAAAGATTGACTTCAACGACAAGCAAAACTATATGTTCTCCGACAACATTCTCGATGTTGCTAAGAAACTGAAACTGTGGGACGGCAAGGAAGAATTCTGCTTCTGGAAAGTATTCAGCGGTGGCAACTATTTCGGAGAGAAGAAGAACTACAGCGTGCGCGAACACTTCATCATGAACGAACTGGCTCCTTCGCTCTGCTTGTCTGATACCATAGAGAATCTTCCGCTAAGTGTAAAACCAGACAAGAAGGTCAGCGCAGAACAAGTGATGCGTCTGCTCGGCAGTTACTATGAAGGAACCGACAAGAACCTGAGCGGCAGACACATCATTCCAAACCCAAAGCGCAAGGACAAGAACGGAAACATTCAGGAAGACGAGCCCGAAACCATTGTTGCTCCTTTCTCTAACCCATGGATGAGGCCCGACGAGATAAATATGTACTATGCTATGGGCGACACTCTGATGAAGAATATCCGTACGGTCAGCGTTCCTTGGTGTGCATACAGCACTGTAATCCAGCTGCGCTCATGGTTGCCCGACGAGGTGGGAGGTGTTGCATGGGTTGCACTTGACAATCCTGGAGAGAGCCCTCGCTTCCCAATCTTCTGCGGAACAACCGAACTGCCGCAGATGCTTCAGGTTTGCGGTCAGCACAGTGAACGCGACGACGCCGCACTCTGGCACTATCGCAAGGCTAACCGTCTGGCTACTCTCCGATGGGGAACATATCGCAGCATGATTGAGTCTGCCCGCGACTACTTTATTGAGAAAGGACAAATGGAACTGCCTTTCATAGAAAAGACATGGCAGCAAACCAACTCAACCGACACCGAGAAGGCTCAGAAAATGCTGAACGGATATACTGCCGACTTCTTCAACGCTACAATAGGCACATGGGACGAGATTGCCCGCAAACTGTGGCGACAGACTTGGGCTGGCTGGTAATTACTTAGGTTAATATGGTAGTCAGGCTTTGAGGTTATAAGGTGTGGGATGATGTAAGTATTTCTCATCTTGTAACCTCAAAAACTTGCAACCTCAGAAATTATTCCGCAGGAATTTGTAAGCCCGTTTGAGCAAATAGGCGGTTATGGTTGTTGCATCTATTACGAAGATGTAGACCAGCACAATGCGCAGGTAGTCGCCGTTATATGGCAGGCCGAGGCGGCGGAATGTGGTGGAGATGATGAATGGAACCGCACCGCAGAGGAAATAGGCGATGAGGCTGTTCTTGCCTATATAGGTTATGATGCTGAGCGATGGCAGACGGCGGCAGATGGCTATGAGCAGGAGAATGCTTACGGCACAATCGAAGATAAAGACAGAATAGTAGGTTATGCTTACAGGTGCGACTACCAGTTGCAGGTTGTTGATTTGCTCAAGATATTTCACGATGCAGACCATGACGAGAAGGAAGATGATGGAAGGCGTGCGGTTGAAGAAATGGAACTTGTCTTCGTGGCGGCTGTAGATATGGCCGAGTGCGATGAAGAAGAGCAGCAGCATGGCTTCTTTCCATTTCCAGTAGTCGGCTATCTGGCTGTTCAATGCGTAATACTGCGGACTGGAGAGCAATGCTACACCGAGAAAAAAGGCAAAGACTATGATGAACATCAGCAGCAGGTTGTTTCGCGTAAGTCTTAAGATGAGGCAGAAAAGCAGTTCGGCAACGATGAGTGCTGCAACATACCATGAGGCTACTCCTGTGACGACGTGGAGCAAAAGTTCGCCAAGCGAATAGCCATGACTGTTGAGCAGCCACTTGCCTAAAGCCAGTATGATGGTGAAAGCAAAATAGGGAAGGATGAGTTTTGTGAGAATACTTTTCATCTTGCGCTTAATGTCAAGTGCTTGCTGCGGTTTGAGGAAGAGATAGCCGCTGGCGAAGGCAAATGCCATCAGCGCGTTTTCAACATAGTAGTTGTAGTTGATTACATCATGGTCGGCATAGTAGACTTCGGTGTGAAAGAGCAAGATAGCCAACATAGACAATCCTTTCAGTGTGTCAATCCATATTTTTCTTTCCATGTTTCTACTTGTTTTTATATGGTTTTCTTTTAATGGAGTTATTGTTTTTATAAGTCGTATATGGCTAATAAGCCTTATGTGTCTTATAGGTTTCGCTCGCCTAATTATAGTAATTTTCAATTCTCATCCTTGTGATACTTGCTCAAGAACATTGTTTCGAGCGGGAAAGTGATTGTCAGTTATGATACTTCCCGTTGTTAATTGCTTTTCCTCACAGCAGCAGCGAGCATGAAGAGAAATGGCATTAGCGGTGCCTTGAAGCGTGGCTCGCCATGAACGGCAAGAACTATTGCCAGCGAACCTCCTACGAGGATGAACAGCGGAAGGAACAACTGGCGGAACCTGCGGCGGCGGAGCATGGAGAACACGGCTGCGGCTGCCATCAGAAGCAGAGCATAATAGAAGAGCAGCGAGATGGTTGCAAGCCGCTGCACTCCACTGAGAGAGCCAAACTGCGTAATCATGTTGCGATAGGGCAGGGTTACATTGTTGTCGGCTGCATTGCTCTTGTCGGCACTGAAGGCAGCGATGTTGTCGATGTCGCTATATAGCAAGTAAGCCAGTCGGGTGGGAATCTTCTTCAGATAGTCGAGAGGATGAGTCCTGAGCCACTCAATGCTGCGTTCACGCCAGATGCTGTCGCACTGGAAGCAGGTCTTCTCCTGCATGTTCTCGATGTATCGTGGTGTGCCTTTGGGAAACATTTCGGTGTCGTAGTGTGGCTCGGATGATGTTTCATAGATGGCTTCCGACATATTAAACCAGAGAGTTTCCGACTGGTATACGAAATGGCGGGTGCGCAGATAGCACGAAGAACCGATAATAATTATCATGAAAACATAGCCTAATGCCAGTGCTGGCAATCGGCGTAGTGCTGTCTTTGGAAAGAAAATTAGGAGATAGAGTAGCAATGAACCGAAATAAATCATTGCCACAGGGCGGAACCAGTTGGCAACAGCCATCAGCAGTCCCGAAAGAAAAAGTATTGCGGTTTTGTCGTAGCGGAGAGCAAGCCAGAGAGAGAGCAGTCCGAAAAACACCATCGGAATCTCTGACAGTAGCATCGTGCTTTGCCCCCAGTTGTTGGGATAAAGAAAATAGAGGACTACGGCAAGTAGTGCTGTTGCAGGGCTGAAGATGTGGCGAGTCAACTTGCCGACAAGCCATAGCGTTGCCGCTTTCATAGCGCACATCACGATAAGCACAGGATAGAAACTGCCAAAGAGTTTCAGGCTGAGCGCGATGAGGTTTATCTGCCCGATGTTCCAGATGAATGGTTGCCCCACAATGGAATATTCGCAGGGATAGGGTTGTCCTGCCTTCAGGCATAGCAGCGCATGCTCAATATATCCCTCGCTGTCGTTTTGGGGAGTATATCCAAAGACTATCAGCACAATGACAAGAAACAAGAAGAAAGCCATTGTGGTGTAAAGAAGCAGCCTGTTGAAGTTGTCTTCAACATATTGACTGTTCAGACAGCCTATCGGACAATTGCGATTTTGCATACTGTTCCCTTTTTGCCTTCGCTTGTGGCAGCCATAACCATGTAGACACCAGAAGCAACACTGCGTCCTTTCATGTCGCATCCGTCCCATGTGAACGTTCCGCCATTGCTTCTGCCTTGAGCAACCAGCACGCCATTTGATGTGGTTATCTTGACATCAGAGTCGTAACTCAGGCCTGTCACAGTGATGAGTCCTGTATATCCTGGTTCTACAGGGTTAGGATAGGCATAGACATTGTCCTTCGACATTGACTCAGAAGGTGTTGTGGCGTCGCTCATAAACGAGCAGAGACCCTTGTCTGTGCCAAAGAAAACCTCGCCTGTGTCGTTGTTTATTGCAATCGACTCTATTGTGTTAGAAAGCAGTTTACTGTTGTTTGGCATGAAATGGTAAATCTGTTCCATGTTGTCGGCACTGATAAGGTAGACTCCGTTCTCGGTAGTTCCAAACCATTTCCTGCCACCTCCGTCAACGGCTATGCACGAAACGCTCACTCCGTCGAGCAGATAGTCGGCAAAGTTGGTGCCGTCGTTGCGTGGAACCTTTACTTGTTGAAGCACGGCATTTGAGCCGTCGCCAATGTTTTCCTTCAGAAGCATGAGAGGGGCGACATTGGTTGAAACCCACATGTTTCCGTTTCTGTCTTCTACTATGTGGTTGATGGAGTTGGCTGCCACTTGCAGTCCGTCTTCGTTAATGAACGAAGTGTAACTGTTCAGGGCATCGGTCTTTGTGTCGTAGGCATAGAATGAAGGCTTCTGCCAGTGGGCATTTGTGAACCATAGGAATCCTCTCGAATCGAACATTAGTGACTTCATGGCTGGAAGTGTGCGGTTCTCATACATGAATTCCTGACGGCTGACCGTTGTCCACTTGCCGTCTTTGTGCAGGCAGGCTAATGGTACAGAAGGCGCCTGGCTGACAGCTACCCACAGATTGCCTTCGTTGTCAAACGTCAGACCTTCTACTAAGACGTAGTCTTTGCTGCCGTTTTCGACAGCACTCTGAAGCGGGCTGTTGTCGGTCGTATAGTGTTTTACAAACTTGTTGTCGAGAAACTCGTAGAGTCCTGTACGGCCTCCTACGAAGATGTGGTTAGGATTACTTGGGTCGTGGTCGAGAACGATGGCGTCGATGTAGCGGTGTCCTGTTATGTCTTGCAGGTTTTCTTCAGCCAGGCTCCATTCTCCGTTCTCGTAAATCTGAACAGCAGGCTTGCGATAAAGGTCTATCAGTGCAGCATATCCGCCTCCGCAAGTGTATAGTTTGCCATTGCTATACTTCATAAAACCGAAGTAATTATAGGTTGGTCCGTCGGGCTTTATGCCTGTTACTGTCGTAATTTGCTGACCGTCAACAGTCCGATATGCTGTGAGTGCCTGATTCTCGTTTGCTGTCCAGAAGCAGTTGTTGGTCTTATCCTCAACGAGTTTCAGGTTCTCGTTCAGTTTCTGATAGTTGCCAACGCGCTTCCACGAGTTCTTATCGAGCAGGTTGTCGGTGAGCAATGCGCTGTAAAGTCCGTTATCTTTCGAAGCAGCAAAGATGCTGTTTCCTTCGATATAAGTATAGTTTACGCTGAAACCGAGTTGATATGTATTAGTAATCTCAGCATCGCGCATGTTCAGTTTCATTACTCCGAAGTTGGTAGCGCAGTATGCAAAGTAACCGTCAATATAGATATGGTTAATGGTTTTGTCTTCAGTCATCGACTTATTGTAGAGGTCTGAAATATTAACCACGTTACCATTCAGGTCTATCATGTCCATGTTCTGGTTCTCATAGACAATCAGAAGACGCTTAGCCTGCTGAGAATAGCGAATGTGAGAGATGTTGCAGTCGCTCAAAACATTCATCTTGTCGTAAGTTGCAACGCTCTGATCGTTAACGTTGTAGGAGAAAAGTCCTTTAGAGCTAAGCACGAAAACAAGATTGCCCGCAGGCTGAATCTCGGTTATGTCGTTATATGCCCAATAGCAGTTCCATGTTCCTATGCCCTGAGCCATTGTGTTGTTCACTCCAAGAGTTATGAAGAATAAGAGCAGAAGCAGTTGTTTCTTGAGGTATTCAGCCAGTTTGCTTACAGCCACAGCTCTGTGTGAAATGCGGTTCTTGATGTCCGAGCCCAGTTCGGCAAAAGTCTGGTTGTAGCCGTCTGGCTTGAAGATTGGGTCGTAGCCGAAACCTTCTTCGCCATGTTTTTCGGTTGTAATCTCACCGTTTACGATGCCTTCAAACAACAGAGCGTCGTTGCTGCCGTTTTCCTTTTCTTCACTATTTACCTTTCCACTTTCACCTTTCAGCAAGGCAATAATCGTGCGGAAGCGAGCCTTACGATTGTCTTTGCCTTCCAGTTCGTGCAGCAGTTTTCGCATATTAGCCTCAGAGTCGTGTCCCTCTCCGCCAGCATAGCGTGCAGAGTAGACACCTGGAGCACCGTTGAGGGAATCAACTTCAAGACCAGTATCATCGGCGAAGCAGTCGTAGCCGTAGTGCTCTTTCACATAGTTCGCCTTCTGCATCGCATTGCCTTCGAGCGTGTCTGCTGTTTCGGGAATGTCTTCATGGCAGCCAATGTCAGACAGCGACAACACCTCTATCTGCTTGCCGAGAATCTGTCGAATCTCTTCAAGTTTATGATTGTTGTTAGTGGCAAAAACTATTTTCATCTTAATTATAACCTTAACGTTAACTTCAACTATAACTTTTACTGAAAGATAGCTAACGTGTCTACTCGTCAACTTGTTTTCTTGTCAACGTGCCCACTCGTTAACTCAAAAACTAAATCTCCTCTTTCTTCTTCAAAGCGTTTTCTTTCAGGGCTTTAACTTTCATTTCGTCAAATCCTTTTCCGTAAACACCGATAACGGCGCTCTGAGAAACAAAGGCATCAGGGTCTACCATCTTTATCAGGCGGAAGATGGAAATTGACTCGCGCTTGCGGGCTACGAGACAGATTACTTTCATTTCCTGCTTAGTGTACCAGCCATGAGCATCGAGCAGGGTGACGCCATGATACATCTCTGTGGCAAGTATGTGGGCAAGTTCTTCATACTTTTTCGAGAATATGAGGAACTGGACCGACTCGCGCCGAGCGTTCATAACGTAGTCGAGCATGATGTTCTGCACAACCATAGTACAAAGACCGAACACTACGGTATGTACTCTGTCAACTATGTTTACACCAAACTTCGGGTTGAGCAAACAGCTTCCTATAATGATTAGGTCGATGGCAATGAGCAGTCGTCCTAACGATATAGGCTTATACTTGTTGACGCAGGCAGCGATGATATCGGTTCCTCCAGTCGAACCATTGTGCAGAAAGACTATGGCAAGACCAGTTCCCATGAGTGAACATCCTATGATGAGCGACATGAAGTCCTGTCCTTCGCCAAGCACCTGCATGACGGTTCCGTCTGCGTTAGTTACTATCTGCTGGAACAATTTCAACATTAGCGAGAGTCCAAACGTTGCATAGATTGTTTTCATCATGAACTTGAAGCCCAATATCTTCAGTGCTACGACAAGCAGGCAGGCATTCAGTATGAAGTAGGTGTACTCCATTGGGAATCCTGTGGCATAGAGTATGATGGCTGAAATACCAGTTACTCCACCCGATACAATCTTATAAGGCAAGAGAAACAAAGCCCATGCTGCACCATAGAAGGTAAGTCCTATGGTAATCCAGATGTAGTCATTTATTTCATGCCTGAACTTTTCTTTTGCGATTTTGCTTGTAAGTGAATCTAAATTCATAAATCTGTTATTTTTTGAATTGGTTTGTTCCGTAGAGTATCAGAGTCATCTTTTATATATAGGTAACTCTTTCTATATAGATAACTCTGATTATCGCTTTTTATTGCCTTGTCTATTTGCATACAACATTAACAAGACGCTTTGGCACTATGATAACTTTCATCACCTTCTTCCCGTCGGTGTATTTTGCTGTTCGCTCGTCTGCAAGCACAGATTTCTCAATAGTCTGATTGTCGGCATCGGCAGGGAACTGCATCTGGAAGCGTGCCTTTCCGTTGAAAGAGATTGTGAGTTGCATCTCGCTCTCAACCAAGTAGTCCTCGTTCCAAGCAGGCCATGCTGCATCGCATATGCTTCCTTCGCCTCCAAGTTTCTCCCATAGTTCTTCTGCAAGGTGTGGAGCAAATGGCGCAATGACGACAACAAGCAGTCGGAGCAGGTCGCGGTTCTTGCATTTCAGTTGCTGCAACTCGTTAGTACATATCATGAATGCCGATATAGACGTGTTATAAGAGAAGTGTTCAATGTCTTGCGACACTTTCTTTATCAGCTTGTGAACGCTCTTTAGCTGTTCCTTTGTCGGTTCGCTGTTGTCTGCGTTGTCAAAGAGATTGCAGAATTTCTTCAGGAATCGGTGGCATCCGTCAATACCGTTAGTGTCCCAAGGCTTTGACTGCTCTACAGGACCTAAGAACATTTCGTAGAGGCGGAGAGTGTCAGCACCGTATTTCTCAACAATCATATCAGGGTTGACTACGTTGAACATCGACTTCGACATCTTCTCTATAGCCCATCCGCAGATGTATTTTCCATTCTCAAGAATAAACTCAGCATCATTATATTCTGGTCGCCAAGCACGGAACGCATCAATGTCAAGCACGTCGTTCTGCACAATGTTGACGTCAACGTGGATAGGAGTTACTTCATACTGGTCTTTCAGTCCGCACGAAACAAATACTGGGTGAGCAGCATCGGTATTGTTGGCTACACGATAGACGAAGTTGGAACGACCTTGAATCATGCCCTGATTGACAAGTTTCTTGTAAGGTTCTTCCTTGCACGAAACGCCTAAGTCGAACAAGAACTTGTTCCAGAAGCGAGAGTAGATGAGGTGACCTGTTGCGTGTTCTGTTCCTCCAACGTAGAGGTCTACCTGCTGCCAGTATCCGTCTGCTTCGCTTGAAACGAGAGCCTTGTCGTTGTGTGGATCCATATATCGCAGATAGTAAGCCGAACTGCCTGCAAAGCCTGGCATGGTGTTCAGTTCGAGAGGAAACACGCGCTCGTTGTCTATCATTGCCTTGTCAACCACCTTGTTGTCTTTAGTGTCCCAAGCCCATACAACAGCACGACCGAGTGGAGGCTCGCCGCTCTCCGTTGGCCTGTATTCGCTAATCTCAGGCAACTCCAGAGGCAGGCACTCTGCTGGTATCATATATGGCATATCGCCTTTGTAGTATACTGGGAATGGTTCGCCCCAATAGCGCTGACGAGAGAAGATGGCGTCGCGCAGACGGTAGTTCACCTTCACCTTTCCGAGTTTATGCTCAGTAACATACTGCTTAGTCTTCTTTATAGCGTCCTTCACGCTCAGCCCGTTCAGTGAGAACTTGTCGCACTCTGAGTTGCAGACCGTTCCCTCTTTGGCATCGTAACTCTCTTCGCTCACGTCAGCACCCTCGATGAGTGGGCGTATTTCGAGTCCGAAAGCCTTTGCAAAAGAGTAGTCGCGAGAGTCGTGGGCAGGTACAGCCATGATTGCTCCTGTTCCGTAACCAGCAAGCACGTAGTCGCTGACATAGATAGGAATTTCCTCGCCTGTGAAAGGATTTATTGCATAAGAGCCAGTGAACTCACCCGTCATGCGGCGGTCTGATATGCGTTCACGCTCTGTACGCTTCTTTGTGCGGTCTATGTAGGCATCAACCTTAGCCTTGCAGTCGTCGGTGGTTACCTGCTGAACATATTCCGATTCGGGAGCAAGCACCATGAAGGTTACTCCGAAGATGGTGTCGGCACGAGTTGTAAACACAGTTATGTTCAAGTCTTTGTCTTTCACGCTGAAGTCCATCTCAGTACCTTCCGATCTGCCTATCCAGTTGCGCTGAGTCTCCTTCAGCGAGTCAGTCCAGTCTACTGTGTCAAGACCTTCGAGCAGACGCTGAGCGTAAGCAGATACACGCAGACACCACTGGCGCATCTTCTTCTGCACTACGGGATAGCCGCCACGAACCGACAGTCCGTCAACCACTTCGTCGTTGGCAAGCACAGTGCCGAGTTCCTGACACCAGTTTACCATAGTCTCGCCAAGATAGGCAATGCGATAGTTCATCAGAACGTTCTGCTGCTGAGCCTCGTCCATTGCCTTCCACTCGTTGGCTGTGAACGAGAGTTCTTCGCTCTGAGCCACGTCTAAGCCTTCAGTTCCTTTTTCTTCGAAATGCTTAACGAGTTCGGTTATAGGCATAGCCTTCTGGCAGGCATTGCAGTAGAACGACTGGAACATCTGCTGGAAAGCCCACTGTGTCCAGTGATAGTATTTAGGGTCGCACGTGCGCACCTCGCGGCTCCAGTCAAACGAGAAGCCAATCTTGTCGAGCTGCTGGCGGTAGTGGTTTATGTTTTCTTCGGTAGTGATGGCAGGATGCTGTCCTGTCTGTATGGCATATTGCTCCGCAGGCAGTCCGTAGGCATCGTATCCCATAGGGTTGAGCACGTTGAAGCCTTTCTGTCGCTTGTAGCGTGCATAGATGTCTGATGCAATATATCCCAGAGGGTGACCTACGTGCAGTCCTGCTCCAGAGGGATAAGGGAACATATTTAGTACATAAAACTTTTCTTTCTTGTTGTCTTCCTTCACTTGGTAGGTCTTTTGCTCTGCCCACCTTTTCTGCCATTTCTTTTCTATTTCACCGAAATTGTATTCCATTGCGTCTTAATACTTGTAATTCTAAGAATGAAAAATATATTTGGGTACAAAGGTAATATTTTAATTGTTAATTGACAATTGATAATTGATAATTTTTATTGAAGACCAAAACATTATGAGGTATGAACCTTAACTTTAACTTTAACCTTAACTTTAGTATTAAAAATAAAAAAGAGCGCATCAGCAAAGATACGCTCTTTATCTTAATTGTATAAGACTCCTGCAGGGGTAAGTAGTCCAACACAGAAAGAAGTCAGACTCACGGCGAGGCAAACCCACTCAAATCCAGACAAAGCACCTTTTATTAGGCTTTTTTGTTTATAGTATATGAATAGCTTAAGTATTAGACTTAGGAATGTTATTAGCAGAAGAAGCATAAAGGCATAAAATGTTGTTCTGGTCTGGGAAAAGCTATAAACAAGAAGTCCAATCCACGACAAATCTATTCCATGAACACTAATAAACTCCAATAATGTGTGTTTTTTATTCTCTTTTTTATACATATCCTATTTTAAAATAGCATTAACGGAATCCTCTATTCTTTTCATTAATTCAGTTTTTATATCTAGATTTGTCCAACCCATACAATCAAGAAAATCGCATACGGCAATAAAAGCTGTAATAAAACCACAATATTTTGAAATCGTATTAGACATAAACTTAATTAGAGTTTTTGGCGTCATAGTTCCTTTAATTCCAGCTTTTAATGCACTATATGCACTAGGTATCCCAACTGCCGAAGCTACACAAGCCCAAACTCTTTTCCAGGGAATCTGTAATCCGTCCATATTAAGACCATGGTCTGGGATGTAGTCAGAAACAACTTCATATTCACCTCCTGCCATATTGGTAAGGTCTATTGCCTGTGGAGTGGTTTCTGTCTGTGCCTGCCTTATCTGATAGAGCGCAAATGAAATTACAGCCATATCTGCTTCGGTAGTATTCATAACAGCATCTATTTCCTCTGCAGAATATTCCGAAGGATAGCTTTGGATGTCTTCTACAAGCTGCTGCTTGATATATTGTCCGTCTTCTATAAACGGTTCCAACAACTGCTTTGCGTCATCTTCAGTAAATGTCATTGCTCCAGGAGCACGGTGAGGACCAAAAGCATTGTAAGATAATTGTGAGAACGCAGTGAAATCAAATTTTGATGTTTAGTTTTATGCAGACATACTTCTGCAAAACGGGTGCAAAACTAATAAAAAGTTTACGGATAACTTTGAACCAACAATCAGAACATCCTAAAAAATAACCATAAATAACACTGCTTAAGTGTGGATGGGGATTGTGTGTCAGTTCATAGTTCATAGTTGTTTCGTTGACGAGTTAATTCATTAATCATTAATCTTTCATCCTTCATCATCCACGATGCCGTTGCATCGTGTAGACACACTCCTCAGTCACTTCGTGACAGCTCCCCTCTCTTAGGGGAGCAATCCTGCTTACAAACTGTAACTTCCAAAATCGTCTCGATTTTTTGACGAAAAAAGTAAAAAATCTTGACAAACGGAATTTTCATTCTAGAGAAGGATTTTCCGATTGGCACGAGGCTGAATGCTAAAAAGCGTTTAATTGTTAATCAATCGGCTTAAACTATGTGAACGAACATAA
>JAGAGD010000021.1 GCA_017627765.1 Prevotella sp.
ACATACGCCCCCTTACCCCCTCTAACTTAGAGGGGGAATTGAAGATTGAGAACGAGAACGACAACGTTAACGATAACATACGCCCCCTTACCCCCTCTAACTTAGAGGGGGAATTGAAGATTGAGAACGGGAACGGGAACGGGAACGGGAACAATGACATACGCCCCCTTACCCCCCTCTAACTTAGAGGGGGAATTGAAGATTGAGAACGAGAACGACAACTTTAACGTTAAAAAATCTGAGACATCTGTGGCATCTGTGTGACATTAATCATCCACGATGCCGTTGCGTCGTGGAAACACACTCCTCAGTCACTTCGTGACAGCTCCCCTAACTTAGGGGAGCAATTTCTTTTTTTGAGTATTTTTGTTTGACGTTAACGGGAACGGGAATGGGAAGGTTAAAAAGAATTGTGGAAGAAGGAGTTTTTCTGTTTCATATAGTCGAGGAGGTTGCGGAAGACTATGCTTCGGTTTAGGAGCGAGGCATTGCCGAAAAGGAGAAGGTGTTTTCTTGCTCGCGTCATAACCACGTTCAACTTGCGGTCGATGATGCAACCAGACTCCTCAAACACGTTGTTGGTAAGGAACTGCAACTGATAGTATTTCTGAACAGTGAAGCCATAGACAATGTAGTCGCGCTGGCTTCCCTGAAAGCGTTCAACCGTGTCGATGGTTATCTTGCTGAGGACATCAATGCCACGACGACTGAGGGCATTGCGTATCTCGGCTATCTGATTGCGATAGGGAACAATGACACCTACGGTCTGCGACGGAGAGAAGTCGGACTCATTCATCAGGTAGATGCGCTCAATGGTTGCAGCGATAGCCTCCGCCTCTGCCGTGTTCACCTTGTCGGAGAGCGACTGCTTCGGCTTGTCAATGTCAACAAAGGCTATGCGACTTGCAGACAACAGACGGTCAATAGGATTGTCGGCATCGCCACACTGGCAGAGAGCCTCCTGCTGATGAGCCAACGGCACCACCTGCAACTTGTCGCCATAGAAAGCCTTGCTCGGATAGTCGGCAATGTCGATGTGCATTCTTCCCTGCCTCGTCAGCATATAGACCACATCCTCGTCGTAGCGATAAGCCTTCAGCAGACGTTCAAACAGCGACAGGCGGCAGTCAGACAGATAGACAGCATTCAGTCTTTCGTCGTCAACGCGCGAGTCAGCCTCGTTCTGCTGCACAACCGCTGGCAACTGCTTATGGTCGCCTATCATGACTATCTTCTTTATAGCCGACTCACCCTTATCATCAACAGCACTGAGCAGTCCGAGCAGATGAGGTTCAAGAATATGCGAAGCCTCGTCGACGACAGCCAGATCAAACTGCTTTATCTTGAAAAGAGCCGTATTTGAATTGAATGCCGTTGTTGTTCCAACGAAGACACGCGTCTGCTGAATGACAGACTTCAACTGGTCTATGTTGGTGCATCCGTCAACCTTAGAGTCGAGCAGATGGGCTTTGTATTCTTCCTTGCACGAATAGCGCGAACCAATCCTGACGAAGTCGATGCCGCACTCAACGAGTTTGTCGCAAATCTCGTCAACAGCCCTGTTGGTGTAAGACAGCAGCAACACCGACGAACCTTCAGAAAGCAACTGCTCCTTCAGCGTGTTAACCAGTCCGTAGGAAGTCTTGCCCGTGCCTGGAGGTCCGATGATGAGGAACAAGTCTTTGGCTTGCTTCACCTTCAGTGCAAGGTTGTTGAACTGTCCGTAGTCACCTATGAGACCTCTGTCTTTGTCAACTTCGGGCTTTCGTTGCAGCAATATCAAGTCGCGTCTATGCTTAGGAGCAGAGAGAAAAGAATGTACTCCACGATATAAAGAGCCGAAAGAAGAATCGAAGAAGTCGTGCTCAACAGCCCAAAGATGTTCGCCCCTATGCCAGAACGCACGGGCATTGGTCTGCGCCGCACGCAGATGCAGCGTAAGTTCCGTAGCAGTAATCTCCTCTATGGTAGCCCTGAAGACCATCGTCTTTCGCGCATCGGGTTCGCTGCCAGCCTGATAGGGATAGAATATGACTATGTCGCCGCACCTGAAGTTAGAGACATCAGTATCGTCTGTGTGTCTCATTCTCAGCACAACCCTCTCCACTCGTCCTGTTTCATGCTGTTCGGGCGAAAGCATTTCCATCTCGGTAAAGATGTTGCCAGCCAGGAGTTTGTCGTCGAGTGAACTATACCACTTGTCGGCAAAGCCAGAGTTTTCCTTGCTCTGACTGCCAATCTTGGCAAGTATATGTTCGGTCTCAACAAACGAGAGCAGGCGCAGATAGTAGGCTCTCTCCAGCTCGGATGCTTCAGAAATAGGCGAAAGCAACTCCGACAACTGCGGATAGATGTAGCGTTCCCAGAAGTTTATGCCTACGGGCTTGTTGCAGACCTGCTCTGGCGTAAGATTTTCGAGAATGGAGAAGCCGCTCTTAGAGTAAGCATATTCGTTGGCAACAATACCGTTTCTCATCTTTATAGCCCTAAAGACCAAGTCGGGTGCAAAACCCATAGCAAGCAATCCGTTCTGATATTTCGAGTAGTAGAGAAACGAATGTAGCTCCCTGTTGTTGAGTTCATACTGCTGCCTGTAGTTGTATCTGAACAGAAGCATGTAGAGAAGCAACTGCACATAGTGTTTCTCCTGACACGACGGAGTGTTTGGGTCGGGTTGAGGATAAGCCCCCTTGCCCGACTTCTGCTCTATGAGCAGGCGCTGTTCCAAGTGCAAAAGGTCGATACGTCCTTGCAGTCCGAGCATCTCAGAGAAGAACGAAGGCTCCACCATCAGGTCGGAAGAGTCGAAACTCATGTTGTCGCTTTTCAGCAGCGATGGCAGCACCTGCCGCAGCGTGTTCTGAATGTTGCGGCGCTGCTGCTGTGCTTCGGCATGAAACTGTCGGTCGACACCAGCCTCAAGCAGACCTATGGCGTGCTGACGGAAGAACTTCTTAGCACACTCTGCGTATGGTGTTTCGGTCTGACCAGAATAGAGTTCATCGTCGAGAAACTGGCTGGCAATGTGGCCAAGCATTATGGCTGGCGTGCTTTTCACAGTCTTTATCTTGTTGAGAAGATAGCAGACGGGCGACTCTGCATAGCTCTCAAAGCATGAGGCTATGGCAGATATGTCGACAAGAAAGTCGGGTTCGAAAATAAACAGTTCGGGATAGAGCACTCCTTCGTGCTCGCGTGGACGGACAATGTTGAGTTGGCAGCCTTCATAGAGACAGTCGCGAAGATAGCCCCAGTCTGTAGGAAACTGTTCGCCATCAGCCGAATAGCGCACGCGGAGTTCTTTGTTTTCGCCTTCGCTTGCATCAACAAAGATATAGTCGTCGTCCCATCTGTTTACAATAACGCGAAGATAGTCGGCTCTTACCTTCCACTTGGTGCGGCGGCGAGCCTTCGGGAATACGGCTGACAGGCTGTCGGGAATGGGCTGAGCGTAGACAAGACTGATGAACTGGGCAACAGACTTAAGGTCGGAGAGCGAGTACATGGCAAGCTCATCGTCGCTAAGCTCGTTCTGACGGCGTAGACGGACACGCGCATCGTTGACAGAGTTGCGCAGATGACGGCTGGCGTGAAACTCTTTCAGGAGGTAGTCGGTCTTTGCAAACGAGCCGTTGAAACGCACACCCGCAATCTGCGTTTTCTGATTGAGCGAAGTGAGAAAGGTACGATTAAGCAACCTGTAGAACTGTCTGACATCGCTCTGCACACCTAAGGCAGCCTGCAATTCTTCATACAGACTACCTGCCAACTCTGCTTCGTTTATCCTCTCTTCGCTCATAGATAAGCAAGGTTTTTATGTTTTGCTTTTGGGGTTAAGGTGATTGCAACATAGCAGAATAATATGCTAACATCACCTTATAACTTGTATTAAGTGTTTTTACGAAGGGCAAAGTTACGAAAAACGAGTGAAATGGAAAAAGGAAAGCTTGCTTTTCTTTACATTTCCGAGTGCTAAGTAAGTTCGGCAGAGCCAAAGTTACGGAAGAAAAACACCCAGAGAAACAAGTTTTGCAGTATCAGATGTTATTGAGCAGCCATGCAAAACCTCTGCCTGTGCGCTTATCGGCATCGGTGAAGTGGTTGCCAGAGTTCCACTCAAGCACGGTCTTACATCCCTGTTTGAGCAACAAGTCATGCTGTCTGCGCAGGGCGTTGCCTACCTGTG
This sequence comes from Prevotella sp., assembly GCA_017627765.1. GTDB lineage: Bacteria > Bacteroidota > Bacteroidia > Bacteroidales > Bacteroidaceae > Prevotella. The sequence goes on from JAGAGD010000021.1 coordinate 4,187, forward strand.
CCATTATCTGATTCTTCACCTTCTCCTCCTTGTCGCCAAGACTGAGATAGACAGCACCTGACAGCATCGTGTTTTTCTCGGCATAGTCGGTCCACTTAGGATACCAGACCGAAGGCGAAACGGCAGCAATACCGCTGAAAACATCTGTTACAGTGCCAGCCCAGAGAGCGAACAGACCCGCAAGAGAATAGCCTCCGAGTAGGAATAGTGGATTCTCGGCACTGGAAATGTTCATCGCTCGCAGCGCAGGCATGAGATGGTCGGTTACATATCGGAGCGTGTCGGCAGCACCATCGCCAAAAGGCACTTTGCCAAACACAGCAGGAGAAGCCCATGCCGTCAGTTCTTTCTGCCAGTCGGAAATCTTAAAGGCAACAAGAGAGAAAGGCCTGCTGGTATACTGGCAGACAGTCTGCACCTCACTGTCAATCGCTTCGAGGTCGTGACTGTCAACAGGCTGCAAGATGATTTGGTCGGCATTGCTGTCAACATAAAGCGTGCATGACCTGCCTTCTATTTCAATTACTTGTTTTTTCATATCCTATTTTTCGAGTTTTTGATGTTCTAAGGGTGTATGATTATGAGGCAAATGCGGTTTCTGTAATTATCTATCAACCTGAAAAACTAAACACATCAAGACCTTATAAACCTGGAATGCAAAGATATGAAAAAATGGTTTCACAGCAAAATTATGCATATTGTTTTCATTTTTTCAAATCAAATACAATGAATTGACAAAAAAATAGTAAATTTGCACGATTGTAAACTAATTAACTCGAAAAGCATGCAGGCAATAATCTTGGCGGCAGGTATGGGCCGCAGACTTGGAAAATATACTCGCGACAACACAAAATGCATGGTTGAGGTGAATGGCGAGAAACTGATAGACAGACTGCTTAGACAACTTTCTGCACTCAATTTGCAGCGCATCATTATAGTAATAGGATATAAAGGGGAGAACCTGAAGAACTATCTAACAGAGAAATATGCTGGCGACAAACAGCTGAAACTGGAGTTCTTCGACAACCCTATATACGACAAGACCAACAACATCTACTCGCTCTCGCTCGTGAAAGAGCAGATGAAGCAAGACGACACACTGCTGATAGAGAGCGACCTCATCTTCTCCGACCGTCTGTTCCAGATGATTATAGAAGACAAAACTCCAAACATAGCACTCGTAGCAAAGTATGAGACATGGATGGACGGAACAATGGTGTGCATAGACGAGAACAGCCACATCATGAACTTTGTTCCGAAGAAGGCTTTCAACTATGACGACGTTGACAAATACTATAAGACTGTAAACATCTATAAGTTCTCAAGAGAGTTCTCAGAACGTGTCTACGTGCCGTTCCTGGATGCTTACTGCAAGGCACTCGGCAACAACGAATACTACGAACAGGTGCTGCGCGTCATCACACTGCTTGACCAAAGCAACCTGAAGGCTCTCGACATTGGCAGGGAGAAATGGTATGAGATTGACGACGTGCAAGACCTTGACATTGCCGAAACTATCTTTGCAGACAACAAAGAGATGCTGCACAGATACGTGATGAGGTTTGGCGGACACTGGCGTTTCCCTAAAATGCTCGACTTCTGCTATCTTGTAAATCCATACTTCCCTCCTACCCGACTGAAGGAAGAAATGAAGTTCAGTTTCGACACACTGCTGACAGAATATCCTTCGGGAATGTATGTAAACTCGCTGCTTGCTGCCAAGTATTTCAACATAAGCCAAGACTATACCGTAGTTGGCAACGGTGCTGCCGAACTCATAAAGAGTCTGATGGAACAAACCGACGAACCGATTGGCGTGGTCTATCCAACTTTTGAGGAATATCCAAACCGACTGTCTAAAGACAGGATTGTGAGCTTCGTGCCAGACAACGACACACTGACATACACGGCAGACGACCTGATGAAGTTTTTCGAGGGAAAGGAGATAAAGAAACTGCTGCTCATCAATCCCGACAACCCTTCGGGCAACTTCATTCCTAAGCAAGACATTCTGAGACTGGCGGAATGGAGTGAAGAAAGGGGCATCAGATTTATTGTTGACGAATCGTTTGTTGACTTCAGCGACGACTTCCTCAACAACTCGCTGCTTGACGACCAACTGCTGGAAAAGCACAGAAACCTAATCGTGATGAAGAGCATATCGAAGTCGTATGGCGTTCCTGGACTAAGACTCGGCATACTGGCATCGGCTGACAAGGAACTCATTGACTGGATAAAGAAAGATGTTGCGATATGGAACATCAACTCGTTTGGCGAATACTACATGCAGATTTTCGGCAAATATCAGTCAGACTATTTTGACGCTTGCCGAAAATTCATTGAAGAACGCAAACGCTTTGAGAAACTTCTGCGCACAATACCATTTCTGGAAGTTGTTCCTACGCAAGCCAACTACTTCTTCTGCCGCGTGAAAGAGAAATATACTTCTCACGAGCTGACCCACATACTGCTCGACAAATATCAGATTCTGATAAAAGACTGCGACGGAAAGGCTACACTGAAAGGCAAGAACTTCATACGCATCTCTGTTCGCGACCAGCATGACAACGACTGCATAATAGAGGCTCTACGTTCACTATGAAAACTATTTGCATCTGCGGAGGAGGAAACTTAGGCCATGTGGTGGCAACTATGCTTGCCGCACAGGGAGAGTATATCGTAAACATATTCACAAACAGGCCTCAGCTATGGAGCCACAGGCTATGCGTAGAACTGCCTGACGGAAGTCAGAGCGAAGGAGATATAAGCACCATTTCTTCGCAAGCGGATATTGCAGCAGGCAATGCCGACATAGTGCTGCTATGCCTTCCTGGTTTTCTTATTAAGGAAAACATTGACAAAATCGTTCCGCACCTGAAGCCTTCGGCTGTGGTTGGCAGCATCGTTTCGAGCACAGGCTTCTTTTTCGAGGCGATGAAGAACATTCCAGAAGGTCATGCCTTGTTTGGCTTCCAACGCGTTCCCTATATTGCAAGGACAATAGAATACGGACACAAGTCGGCTCTTCTCGGCTTTAAGCCGTCGCTGAATGTAAGCATTGAAAGATGCAGCGACAGCAACAACCTGCGGGAAGAACTTGAAAAGATGTTTACAACTCCTGTAAGACTATTGAACAACTACTATGAGGCATCGCTGACTAACAGTAATCCATTGCTTCATCCTGCACGACTTTACGGACTATGGAACAAGTGGAGCAAAGGCACTGTCTACGACAGAATCCCGTATTTCTATGAAGAATGGGACGAGTTTTCAGCAGAACTTTACATCAATATGGACAACGAGTTTCAGCAACTGCTAAGAAAGCTACCTGTTGAAGAAGGTTGCATTCCGTCTGTTCTTGACTATTATGAGAGTAAAGACGCGGCTTCGTTGGCAAGGAAACTGCGTTCAATAGAGGCTTTTAAAGGCATCTTGTCGCCTATGAAAGCCGAAGGAAACGGATTTGTGCCAGACTTCAAGAGCAGATATTTCACAGAAGATTTCCCTTACGGGCTAAGGTTTATTAAAGAGTTGGCTGAAGAAAAGAAAATAAACACTCCATATATTAATAAGGTTTATTCGTGGGGAAGCAAGTTTTTGAGTAGTGAGATATAAGAACGGGAACTAATCCAACGGGAACTTTAACGGGAACTTTAACGTTAACTGTCAACTAAAACAACTATGCACTATGAACTATGAACTATGAACTAAATAAAGACTATGAACTAATCATGCTGTTGGTTCTTTTCCTTTTCGAGCAGCCATAGTTTTTTGTCAAGTCCTCCAGCATAACCAGTCAGGTTGCCGTTGCTTCCAACCACCCTGTGGCATGGAATTATTATGGATATAGCGTTATGTCCAACAGCTCCACCAACGGCTTGTGCCGACATCTGTTTAAGTCCGCTCTCTCTTGCTATCTTTGCTGCAATCTCTCCGTAAGTAGTTGTCTCTCCATAGTTTATGTTGAGCAGCTCCTTCCATACCATGCTGCGGAAAGGAGTAGTCCTCATGAGCAGCGGCGGTGTGAAGTCTGGACTTTTCCCGCAGAAGTAAGTGTCGAGCCATCGGCAAGTCTGCTCAAACACAGGCAGCAGCAACTCCTTATGGTTTGGTGAGAGCGTGTCGGCAAAGTATTTCTGCCCGTCAAACCATAATCCAGTAAGGCTCTCCCCGTCGCTCGCCATAGTCATTCTGCCGAGCGGACTGTCGTAGTGATATGTATAGTCCATTGTCTTCTTTTTGGCAAAGATATGATAAAAAAGAGATAATCAGACTGCTACAATAAGAAAAATGACAAAAAAAGTATTGCACAGTGCCTTGTTTATCAATATTTAATTAGTAATTTTGCAGAAATAATAATTAGAACTATGGCAAAAACACTTATAAAGAACATTAAGACACTTGCGGGCATTCTGCCTGCCGAGACAAGACGCCTTGCCGGAAAGGATATGGCAAAGTTGGAAACCATCTCAAATGCCTGGCTGCTCATTGAAGACGAGAAGATTAAGGATTTCGGACAAGCCGGCGAAGATAATTGCCTGCCAGAGGCTGAAACTGTTATAGATGCCGAAGGAGGAACCGTACTTCCTTCTTTCTGCGACAGTCATACACACATTGTTTATGCAGGCAGTCGCGAAGGCGAATTTGTTGATAAGATTCAGGGGCTTTCTTATGAGGAGATTGCAAAGCGTGGCGGCGGCATACTCAATTCTTCCGACCGTCTGCACGAACTGAGCGAAGACGAACTCTACGAGCAAGCTGCCGAGCGCGTGCGCGAAGTTATAAAGAAAGGTACAGGATGTATTGAGATAAAGAGCGGATATGGACTTAACACTGAAGACGAACTGAAGATGCTTCGTGTAATTCGCCGCATTAAGAATGATTTCCCTCTCGAAGTGCGTGCCACATTCTTGGGTGCTCATGCCGTTGGCCGTGCTTACACTGGCAGACAGGCTGAGTATGTTGACTTGGTTGTTGACGAGATGATTCCTAAGGTAGGCGAACAGAAACTGGCTGACTTTGTCGACGTATTCTGTGATCGTGGTTTCTTCACGCCCGAAGAGACTGCGCGCATCATGGAGGCAGCTGCAAAATACGGAATGCTTCCTAAGATTCACGGACAGGAACTTGCCGACTCTGGTGGCGTAGAAGTTGCCGTAGCCCACAATGCACTTTCTGTAGACCATCTTGAGAGCATGACCGACCGCGACATAGAGTTATTCAGCAAGTCAGAGACAATGCCGACAGCCCTTCCTGGCACATCGTTCTTCCTCAATATGCCTTTTGCTCCTGCACGCAAGATGATTGAGGCTGGGCTGCCTGTTGCCATTGCCAGCGACTACAATCCTGGTTCAACACCTTCAGGCGACATGAAGTTTGCCGTTTCTCTTGCTTGCATCAAGATGCGACTGATGCCAGCAGAGGCTATCAATGCTGCTACAATCAACTCGGCGGCAGCTATGGGATGCAGCCATATTGTTGGTTCTGTTACTCGCGGAAAACTGGCTAACCTTATCATTACAAAGCCAATCCCGTCGGTTGACTTCATACCATACGCATATACCACGCCTATCATCAAGCATGTCATCCTGCGTGGAAAAGAAATGAAATACTGATTTTTGATAATACAAGGTTATAGATTATAAGGTTATGAGGTGGATTAAGTTCTTTTGTAATTCATCTCATAACCTTTAATATAGTGCATAGTTATGCTGGATTAAGGATTAATGAATAAGGATCAATGATAAGTCAAAGTCCTCATAACTTATAACTCATAACTATTTCCCGTTCCAGTTGAACAAATCTGTGTGCGATTAAAAACTCAAATAAAGAAATTGCTCCCCTAAGTTAGGGGAGCTGTCACAAAGTGACTGAGGAGTATGTTTCCACGATGCAACTGCACGGTGCAGAGTTAAAGAAGAAAGAATAAGAATTAACGTTAACGTTCCCGTTAAGGTTAAGGTTCCCGTTATCGTTAAAGTTAAGAAAAAACAAGTGTATTTGTGCAGAAGAAAGAGTGGCTATGGCGAGCCAAAGCAAACGCTTCTCTTAAAATATATTTTAAGAAAGCAGGTGTATTTAAGCTATGTTTATATTATTATTGTTAATACTATAAAAGTAATCTGAAAATATTTGCTGCGTAGGTCCGAATAAAATACTTTTGCATGTGGGTTTTGAGCAATGAATGAATAAACCTAAAGCAAAACGGAACGTATATTCGTAAACTCTCTTACATGTATTTCATAAGGAAAACCGCAATACTTGCACTACTCTCTTGCATATTCAACTTGAATTTGTCTGCCCAAGACATTGCCGACACTACGGCAACGGTGAAAAACGACTCCATGTTTCACCGCCGCATAACGGTTGTTGACATTGAAACCATGATACCTATTAGCGGTGTGAACGTAAGGCCAGACGGACAGAGCCCGAAATCAACCGACTATCTTGGAAGAGTGGAACTGACTGAGAGGTTTGACTCTATAAGATTCTCACATGTGGAATACATGCCCGAAAGACTTTCATTCATCGAATTTAGAGACACTATGTATCTCTATCCACGTCATAACCAACTCGACGAGGTTGTCGTAATGGGAGTAAGCCCGCAACTGCGCAAAGCAATGAAGACATCGCACGAAAGAAACCTGGCACAACCTGTCATGAAGGGTCTCACCTTCGATTTCGGCATGATGCTTGACAAGAGATGGCGACGCGACCGCAAACGGCTGAAGCGAGCTAAGGAAGTTTTGCGCGAATGGGACCTTGCGCCTGCTTACAAAGAGAAAGAAAAAGACGATAAACAATCTTCTGCCGCCAAGAAAAGGGAAGAAGAAAACAATAATTCAGAAACAAAACAATAAAGATAACCAAACTAAAAAAAAGAAAAGAAAAGAAATGAAGAAGTTTAAATCACTAAGCATCATCATGATTGCAACAATGTCGATGATTAGTTGTGCAACGGAAAAGACTCCAAACAAGGGAGTTTATCTTGAAGACGCAAGCATCGACAAGTATTATAACGTAGAGATTACTGACTCGCTGAAGTCTCCTATGCTTGAGAACGAAGGATATTCGCTTCACAACTCAGCAAAAGTAATATGGCCTGCGAGCATTGACGGAACAGTTCCAACAGACTTGCAAAGAGAAATCTTATTGACTGCTTTTGATGACAGCGTAAGCACCACGCTGAACGAGGCTCTTGAAAGTTTTTCAAAGACAGGATACGGACTGAAAAAGGAAGATATAAAGAAATTAACGGAGACTGACTCGGCTAAAGCCAACGCGGGTGAGATTATGCAATCTGTTTCGGTTGAAATGACTCGTGCCAACGACAAGATGCTCGTGTTCAGTATATTCATACAAAACAACTTTGCAGGTGCTGCTCACGGAATGTACTCAGCATGGTTTGTTACCTACGACAGAATCGGCAAGAATGTTGTTACTCTTGACAAACTTTTCACCGACAAGGAAAAACTACGCAAGTTGCTAGAGAGTCAAAGAAGAAAAGACCTGAAAGAGCAAGGTATTGACTACGACGACTACATGATAGACAAGTTTCCTATATCTGAATCATTCTGCATTGAAGGCTCTAACATTTCTTTCACTTATCAACCTTACGACATAGCCTCATACGCAGAAGGCATGCAGACAGTAAGCCTCTCTTACTATGATATGAACCAAGCCGGCATACTGACATCGTATGCTAAGAAACTACTGGAATAGACTCTTATAATGGCTGATAGCATATCTATACATTATTAATATATATAGAAAATAAAAATGCGGATGTAATCATGATTGATACATCCGCATTTATTTTATATTAATAATACTAAGCTAATCTGTATATAGGATAAATCTCTTAGCAATTCTCCTGCAAGAACTTAACGGCATTAGCAATGTGTGGGTACATCACTTCGTCGTTATCAATGAATGGAACAACCTTTCGGAAGTCAGCATGAAGTTTCTCTATGATAGGAGAAGACTTCAACGGACGACGGAACTCCATTGCCTGTGCAGCGTTGAACAACTCAATGGCAAGGATACGCTCAGTGTTTTCAACAACACGAACAAGCTTTGTTGCAGCGTTAGCACCCATTGATACATGGTCTTCCTGACCCTGAGAGGTTGGAATAGTATCAGCAGAAGAAGGCATGCAGAGTGTCTTGCTCTGGCTTGCAATAGCAGCTGCTGTGTACTGAGGAATCATGAAACCGCTGTTCACACCAGGTTTTGCAACAAGGAATGAAGGCAAGTTGCGAGTTCCAGACACCAACTTATATGTACGGCGTTCTGATATGCTGCCAAGTTCGTTCATTGCAATGCAGAGGAAGTCCATAGGCAGAGCGATTGGCTCACCATGGAAGTTACCAGCAGAAATGATTAGGTCTTCGTCAGGACAAACTGTTGGGTTGTCTGTTGCCGAATTGATTTCAGTGTCAATTACAGACTTAACATAGTCGTAAGTGTCTTTCACTGTACCATGGACCTGAGGTATGCAGCGGAAAGAATATGGGTCTTGAACATTCTCTTTGTGCTGCTTAATCATCTCGCTACCTTCCAGCAGTTCGCGCATCTTGTTGGCTGTGTCAATCTGACCTTTGTGAGGACGAACTGTGTGAACAGCCAATGTAAATGGTTCAACACGTCCATCGTATGCCTCAAAAGACATAGCAGCAATCTTGTCGCCCCACTCTATCAGACGCTTTGCATTGATAAGCGACCAAACAGCGTGAGCACTCATGTTCTGAGTACCATTGAGAAGTGCAAGTCCTTCTTTTGAACCGAGACGGATAGGCTCCCAACCCATCTGCTTATTCATTTCCTCACCTGTCATAACCTGTCCCTTATACTCTACCTCGCCGAGTCCGCAGAGTGGCAGACACATGTGAGCCAGAGGAACTAAGTCGCCAGAAGCACCTACAGAACCCTGCTGATAAACGATAGGATAAATATCGTTGTTGAAGAATTCGATAAGTCTTTCAACGGTGTCGAGCTTGCTGCCAGAGAATCCGTAAGAAAGAGACTGAATCTTCAAGAGAATCATTATCTTGACTATCTCGTTGCGAACACGCTCGCCAACACCACAAGCATGAGACATCATCAGATTAATCTGAAGTTGCGAAAGCTGGTCTTCGCTGATAGAAATCTTGCAAAGTGAACCGAAACCTGTTGTTACGCCATAGATAGGCACTTCGCTTTCAGCCACTTTCTTGTCCAAATACTCACGGCAATGGATGATGCGCTGGCGTGCGTCGTCGCTCAACTCAATCTTATATCCACCACGAATTATCTCTTCAATCTTTTCAATAGTTAAGTGCTCTGCACTGATTTTATGTATCATCTTTATCTTTAGAATTTAATATTATCAATTATATTGTCATCAACAAACTCTGGGAGAGTAACCTTAAAGTTTGGTGTACGCTCCATTTCACGCTTGATTGCATCAATAGAGCCTTTGTTGCGAGCCCAAGCACGGCGTGTGATTCCATTGTTAACATCCCAGAAGAGCATCTCGCGGATGTGGCGCTCACTATCTTCAGTACCATCGATAACCATACCGAAACCACCATTGATAACTTCTCCCCAGCCTACGCCACCACCATTGTGGATAGACACCCAAGTAGCACCTCTGAATGAGTCGCCGATAACGTTCTGAACAGCCATGTCGGCACAGAACTGAGAACCGTCGTAGATGTTAGATGTCTCGCGGAAAGGAGAGTCAGTACCAGACACGTCGTGGTGGTCGCGACCGAGAACAACAGGACCAGAAAGCACACCTTCCTTAATTGCCTTGTTGAAGGCGAGGGCAATCTTCGTACGTCCTTCTGCATCAGCATAGAGGATACGAGCCTGTGAACCAACTACGAGATGGTTCTTGCCTGCTTCCTTAATCCAGTGGATATTGTCGTCCATCTGTCCGCAGATGTCAGCAGGAGCATTCTTTCTGATTTCCTCAAGCACTTCGGCTGCAAGGCGGTCGGTTGTCTCCAAGTCTTTTGGATCGCCAGAAGCACAAACCCAACGGAATGGGCCGAAGCCATAGTCGAAGAACATTGGGCCCATGATGTCCTGAACATAAGAAGGATAGAGGAATGTTCCGTCTGCCTTGAATATGTCTGCGCCAGCACGGCCTGACTCCAAAAGGAAGGCATTACCATAGTCGAAGAAGTACATGCCCTTCGCTGTCAGTTTGTTGATAGCAGCAACCTGACGGCGAAGTGAAGCCTGAACAGCCTCCTTGAACTTATCTGGTTCGTCAGCCATCATGCGCTTGCTTTCTTCAAGAGAATAGCCAACAGGATAGTAACCACCAGCCCAAGGATTATGGAGTGATGTCTGGTCGCTACCTAAGTCAACGTGAATGTTCTCTTCAGCAAGACGCTCCCAGAGGTCAACAACATTGCCGACGTATGCCATTGATACAACCTTATGCTCCTCAACAGCCTTCTTCACTGCTGGGATAAGTTCGTTAAGGTCGTAATGCAATTCGTCTACCCAACCTTGTTCGTGACGTTTTTCTGCTGCCAATGGGTTAATCTCGGCAGTTACACTAACAACACCTGCAATGTTACCTGCCTTTGGCTGAGCACCTGACATACCGCCAAGACCTGCAGTAACAAATAGTTTCATGTTGTCGCCTCCAACCTTACGAGCAGCGTTAAGCACTGTAATTGTAGTTCCATGAACAATACCCTGAGGACCGATATACATATAAGAGCCAGCAGTCATCTGTCCGTACTGGCTTACACCGAGTGCATTGTCGCGCTCCCAGTCATCTGGTTTAGAGTAGTTAGGAATAACCATACCGTTTGTAACCACTACTCTTGGAGCATTCTTGTGAGAAGGGAACAGTCCGAGTGGGTGTCCGCTATACATAACAAGAGTCTGCTCGTCAGTCATTTCAGAGAGATATTTCATTACGAGACGATATTGTGCCCAGTTCTGGAACACAGCACCGTTTCCTCCGTATGTGATAAGTTCGTGAGGATGCTGAGCCACGCGAGGGTCGAGGTTGTTCTGAATCATCATCATGATTGCAGCAGCCTGGCGGCTCTTGTGTGGATATTCATCAACAGGACGTGCATACATTTCGTAGCGAGGACGATAGCGATACATGTAGATACGTCCGTAGTCGTGCAACTCTTTTGCGAACTCAGGAGCCAAGTCCTCGTGCAGATGCTTTGGGAAATAGCGGAGAGCATTGCGCAAAGCGAGTTTCTTCTGCTCAGGCGTAAGAATGTCCTTACGTTTTGGAGCATGGTTTATTTCTTTGTCATAAGCCTGTGGCTCTGGCAGAGTATCTGGAATACCGAGTCGGATGTCGGCAACAAATTCTTCTTTTGTCATAGCTGTTTTTATTATTGTTATGTTTATGACAGGGCTTATAGTTCTTATAAGAGTTATAGGCACATATAAGCCCCGTCTCTTTAACTGTTAATCTTTAATCCTTATTTTCTAATCCTTAATCAGGAATTACAACTTGCTCTCAACAATAGCCATGATTTCCTTTTCAACCTCATTGGCTTTCTTTATGAGTTCGTTAGCCTCGCCAATGAGTTTGTCGGCTGTCTCACGGTCTTTCAGAGAAGCAGCGTTAATCTTAACATTCAGACCAGCACCGAGAACGGCAGCACGTGCAGCAAGAGCACCAACGCCAGCATCGCTGACACTGTTAGGGTTACCTTCCTGAGCCATAGCGCGGCAGATGTCGAATGCTTGGAAAGAAGCCTTCATTGTGTGGAGAGGAACTTGTGTAGCATAGAGTGTTGCAGCCTGAATAGCAGCGCTGCGTGCAGCCTTGTCTTCCTCAGTCTTCTTAGGCAAGCCAAATGCTTCCATGATGCGGTTGAAAGCCTCTGTATCCTCGTCAACGAGATGGAGCAGTTCTGTCATCAGTTCCTGACCTTTGTCTGCCCACTGGCTGAATTCGTTCCAACGAGCATCCCATCCAGCCTTGTGGCTTGACAAGTTAGCAACCATTGTGCCGAGAGCAGCACCGAGAGCACCCATGTATGCAGATATAGTACCGCCACCAGGAGCAGGAGATTCGCGAGAAGTCTCTTCAGCAAATCCTTTCACAGTAAGGTCAACGAGCTTGTTCTTAGCCTCCTGAGCATCCTCAAGCAAGAATTCGATTACCTTCTCACGAGGATTGAATGGCTTAAGGTCAGAGAGACCCATTGAGTGAATTGCTATATCGATAATGTCTTTTTCAGGAATACCTACAGAACGGTTCTGCTTTTCAAGGAAATACTTACCAGCCTCGATAAGAGTGCGCTTAGGAATAAGACCTACTATTTCTGTACCAGTAACACGGATGCCACGATTCTGAGCGCAACGGCAAACTTCGTCAAATGCTACATGAAGAGGAGTAACATTGATGTTAGTAATGTTCATAGAAACCTGAGCAATGCCATATTCGTCAATATACCATCCGATGGCCTTTGTTGACTTCAGTGTTCCAGGAATCATGATTGTGTTGCCGTTTTCGTCCTTCATAGGCTTACCAACAGGCGAACCGCCTTCGCGCTGTGGACGACCCTTCTCACGAACATCGAATGCAATAGCATTAGCACGACGTGTAGAAGTTGTATTCAAGTTATAGTTAACAGCAATGAGGAAGTCTCTTGCTCCAACAGCAGTGCAACCTGTGCGAGCAACGTCTTCGTCGAAAGCTCGTGCGCCGAAGTCAGGTTCCTTGCCTGGAGTAGAAAGTTTCTCAGCAAGAGCCTCATATTCACCCTCACGGCAAACAGCAAGGTTCTTTCTTGGCTCTGTGAATGCTGCTGCCTCGTAGCAGTAGCAAGGGATGCGTGTCTCGTTTGCAATGCGCTCTGCAAGAGTTCTTGCCAATGCAGCACATTCCTCAAGTGTTATTCCGCTAACAGGAATAAGCGGACAAACATCGGTGGCACCCATACGAGGGTGAGCACCATGATGCTGACGCATATCAATGAGTTGTCCTGCCTTCTGCACGCCTCTGAATGCTGCCTCAACAACGTCAGCAGGCTCTCCTACGAAGGTAACTACAGTACGGTTGGTTGCCTCACCTGGGTCAACATCTAAGAGTTTCACACCTTTGACGCTCTCAATGGCGTCTGTAATTTGCTTAATGACTGCAAGATTGCGTCCTTCACTGAAATTAGGAACGCATTCGATGATTTGCTTTTGTATAGCCATCTTTATTTTTCAGTATTTTTATAAGGTTGATATTTATATTATTTTGTTCGTTCTTATTTAATTGTGCAAATTTACTGTTTTTGACTTATATGGCAAAACGTTTTGTCCTTTTTTATGTTAAAAGTGTTTTTCACACTTTCTCCGAAACATATCATTATGTGAGAATATACAAAAACTGCCAACATCATTTGCAATACAAATATTAGGTAAGACTATTTAAGCATAACATTTTTGCAAAAAAACAGAAAACCAATACTTTTGTGAATGTAATAACATAAAAACTATATAATAATTATGGCAAAAACATTAAAATCAATTGTTGGCCTATTGGTCACGTTCACATTCTTCACAACATCTACGGTATATGCCCAAAACACACCGAGTGAAGACAAAAGAGAAATAAAAAAGAGTGTATTCAAAAATGAAAAAAGCGAAAACATCTACAGCAAACACATTCCCGAAGAATTCTACCCGAAAACCTTTAGTCTTAAAAGCAATTCTTTTTTGAGACAACCTGATTTGCAGCAAAATTCATTTGCACAACCTGCACATAAAAGGAATATAAGAAATATAAAAAGAGAAAACGGCAATTCTTTTCAAACACCCTACTTTGAGAATTTCGAAGAAGAAACTTCCTTGAATGACTACACTATTATTGATGCTAACAATGATGACAAAACATGGAAATGGGAGAGCAACAATGCTAAATATGACACTCATTCAACTAATTATGCCGACGACTGGCTGATAACACCTGCTATACAGTTAGAGAAGAGCCGCCTTTACTGCATTTCTTTCAAAGCAGCCAGTCGCGGACCTTTCTATCCTGAGCAACTGGAAGTGAAATGGGGAAATAGTCCTTCAGCAGAAGGCATGGCAAATACTTTGGTAGAAAGTCAGATGATTCAGACTGAGCGACATAAATATATGGAGTTTGAAAGATATTTGTCAGTAGTAGAAGATACTCCTGTTTATATAGGTTTTCACGCATTGAGCGAACCAAATTCTTTTACTCTATATATAACTGATATATCAGTAGATGAAGGATTGCCTTTTGAAGCACCTGACGTCGTAACCAATCTCGTTGCAACCCCAGACCTCACTGGTGCAAAATCTGCAACAATTAAGTTTAATGCACCATCAAAAACTATAGGCGGCCAACAACTCTCATCATTAGAAAAGATTGAAGTTTGGCGCAACAACGATATTCTTATTGAAGTCATAGACAATCCTGAAATTGGTTCTTTACTTTCAGTTACTGACAACACAATACCTGAAAACGGAAACTACACATACAAAATCATCCCTTACAACGAATACGGAATCGGACTGAAAAGCGAGGTTTCCGTATATGTTGGGGAAGATATTCCAGCAACACCGCAAAACTCGAAGATGAAGGATAACGGCAACAATTCTTTCACATTCTCATGGGATGCGGTAACCAACGGTGCCAATGGAGGATATATCAATACTGACAATTTATACTATAAGATTTATGAAGTCACCAACAACCAACTCGGTGAACAAATAGATGAAGTGACAGAGCCTATTGTAACTATTTCCGACAAAAACATCAATGGAGGCGCTCCAAGAATTGAATATATTGTAGTGAGAGCAGCCAACGATGCTGGCGAGAGCGAACCTCTGATAGGAATGATTGTTGCAGGCGAGGCTTCTAAGACTCCTTTCTTTGAATCATTTCCACAAGCAGAGCCACAACATTTTTGGTGGACTCAAGCCCAAGGTAATTCTGAATTTGAACTTGCCGAAGGAGAATCATCCGACAACGACGGCGGAAGCATCGCTTTCTTTACAATGACTATTGGCGACGAGGCTTCAATGAATAGTGAAAAGATAACGCTGAAGGACACGAAATCGCCTAAACTTATTTTCGACTATTTTGCTGAAAAGGAGACTCCTTGCACACTGCGAGTTGAAGCTAATGCAGGACAAAGGGGAGAAGAAGACATTCTGCTGCATACTATAAATATGTCTGAAATAGAAAACACAGGATGGAATAAGGCAATAATAGACCTGTCTTCATTGAAGAATGAGGATTATGCCATCATTAAATTGCACGCACAGGGCGATGTGGTTTTCTCTTATTTCCTGCTTGACAACATTCAAATTTATGATTTATTTGAACAAGACCTGTCTGTAGAAATAAATGCTCCCGAAGAAGCAACAGTGGGTATTCCTGCACCTATCAGCGTCACTATCAAAAACGTAGGAGAAAATGAAATTACTCAAGGTGCACCAAGTGTAGACATTTATGCCAACAACAAAAAAATTGAATCTTTCAGCATTACAGAGGCATTGGCACCACTTACAGGCAGTTTCTCTCACAGAACAGAATATACACCAACTGCAATTGATGGAGACAACATTACGGTAAAAGCTGTCCTTTCGTTCAATGACGATATGAATATTGACAATAACGAGGCAGCACAAGATGTTAAAGTTTTACAGAATATTGTACCAACAGTAACTGCCCTACAAGGTATTTCTTATGACAAAGAGATACAACTCAACTGGGAAAAGCCTGAACTATACCAACTCGGAACTGATGTTGTTGAAGATTTTGAAGACACTAATATATTCCCAGCGTTCTCAACTGGCGGGGTAAACGCTTCAAACCAGTATGGTAACTATGGAGAATGGAGAGTATATGATGGCGACGGAATGCATACATACACTTGGCAAGATTATGACAATTATGAAAATGCAAGCGGAATAATGTCATGGCAGGTGTTCCGTCCTTCAGTTGTATTCGAAGGCGACGAAAACCGTCTTAACCAGTATGGTGCTCATTCAGGAGAACAATATCTGAGCAGTTTCAATGCAGCACTGCAAGGCGGAAAGACTCCTACTGACGACTGGTTGATTTCTCCAGAACTTGACAAGACCAACCAAACTGTTACTTTCTATTCTAAAGAGTTATCAAACAAATATGGCTTTGAGAAGGGAGAAATTCTTTATTCTACTACAGGAAACTCAATAGAGGACTTTAAGTTGCTTTCTACTTTTGAGCAGCATTCCATAAACTGGACTGAAATGCAATTCAAATTACCTTACGGATCTAAATATTTTGCAATCAGATGCACGTCAGAAGATAATTTTGCATTAGTAGTTGATGATATTTCTTTCAGAAATGCTGTAGAAAGTGGAAATGGTGACGGAATGACTATAGAATCATATAATATATACAGAGACGGAGAGCTAATTGCGACCGTTGACGGAACAAATAACAGTTTCACCGACAAAGACACAGAAAACACCAACCACACATATCAGATAAGTGTCGTTTACAATCCAAATATAGAGTCACCGCTTTCTGAACCTGCCAATATTACAACCGATATAAAAGACATCAGAAACGTATTCCCTGACATAGAAAACGAAAACATTGAAGTCTATAGCATCGACGGTAAACTTATTGCTAATGGTGTTGGCGTATATAAGACTCTCAGAAACGGAACTTATATAATTAAGAAGAAAGCAGATGGAACAACACTGCGAGTCATTAAATAATGAATAATAGTTTCTGCCTTACAAATTGTAACTTCAAAAATCAGCCCAAAATCTTGACGAAAAAAGTAAAAAATCTTGACAAACGGAATTTTAATTCTAGAGAAGGATTTTCTGATTGGCACGAGGCAAAATGCTAAAAAGCGTTTAATTGTTAATCAATCGGCTTAAACTATGTGAACGAACATAAGGAACAAAAAAGTGAAAGGTGTCCTTTCGCGATGCGAAACGTGGCATATCGCAGTGCGATATGTGGCATATTGCAGTGTCAAAGGTGCCCTTTCACACTGCGAAAG
>JAGAGD010000022.1 GCA_017627765.1 Prevotella sp.
ACACCGCAGTTTTGACAACTTCGCTACCAATCTAATTGCAGGACTCATTGCATACAACATGCTGCCGAAGAAACCTGCAATGAATATTGAAATAATTGACAAAAGCAGACTTATTGCATAAGTCTTATATCGAACTCACGTGTTATTAAATTGTGTCAGAATTCTATATATATATTTGTCTAACAAAGAAAAGATAATTCTTACAAAATCCTTCCAAATATTTTCAGACTAAGAACTGGATAGACAACTATCTTTGAAAGTATCTTGTTGAAATCATCATCACCACCTTCAAAATTCATCTTCGACAACTTAACGTCGTTTCCACTCTCAAAGTCTTTTGCATATACTCCAGGTTTGCCCCAAAACTGGACTCCTAAATCGAACATAACGCTGACTCGTTTCTTTGGCACAGCACGACCGAAACCAACTCCAAGATATGGTTTGAAACTATTAACCTTGATAGAACCATCTACATATCCATCTATGCTACTCGGAATAAGATAGTCGCCAATCTCTACTCCTATCTTATCTAAATCGCCAGAGCTGACTGAAATAGGTGTAGTGTTTTTCAGCGTTACTACTTTAGATTTACCAATGTAAGCACCAGCCGTAAAGCGGAAAGAGCTATGACAAGAAGGATAAATATCGAAAAGCAAATTGAAATCGCACATGTTGAGTTCTCCCTTCACCTCAACATCGCCTAAATTTCTTCCATACTCTCCATAATAATCACTATATCCATAAGAATTTGCAATGCTTCGCACATCATAATCATTATTATAACTGAATTTAGGCATAAAGCTAATACCTGTACGCACCTGAACATGATGACCTATAGGAATTGCAACATGCAGACCAACCAGCCCATCAATACCCGTAGACACTCCCGCAGACAAATGATTAAACATATTATCATCCTGCGCCTTAACTAATTGTACGCCAAAAAGAAAACTAAGCAGCAACACTGCCATTACTTTAGATTTAATCTTCATTACATGAAACTAATTTAAAACTCTATTTTTAGGTGTATAACATAGGATAACAAACAAAATAAAAAACCGCTATTCCTTATCTGAAATAGCGGTTTTCTTATAGTAAAAAGTAAATAATTCTTTTTTAATATTCAGCCAATTTTATTCAGCTTTAGCCTCTTCAGCCTTTGTTTCTTCAGCTACAGGAGCCTCAGTTGCAGGTGTTTCTGCTGCAGCCTTAGAGTTTGAACGACGGCTACGGCGAGTCTTCTTAGCAGCAGTCTTTGTCTTTGCCATATTCTCATCGAAGTCAACGAGCTCGATGAAAGCCATTTCAGCAGCGTCACCCTGACGTGTACCAAGCTTAATAACGCGTGTATATCCACCTGGACGGTCACCAACTTTTTCTGCTACGGTGCTGAACAACTCTTTCAGAGCATGCTTGTCCTGAAGATAGCTGAACACTACGCGACGAGAATTGGTTGTGTCTTCCTTGCAACGTGTTATCAGTGGTTCTACATACTTCTTTAAGGCTTTAGCCTTTGCGAGGGTCGTAGTGATTCTTTTGTGCATAATCAGCGAGATTGCCATGTTAGCTAACATAGCGTGACGATGAGATGCAGTACGACCCAGATGGTTGAATTTTTTATTATGTCTCATTTTTGTTTTCGTTTTATTGACAAAGTGCTATTGCATATTACAATATTTAGCTTCAACAGCTCAAATCGTAATTGCGATTACTCTTTGTCTAATTTGTATTTTGTAATATCGGTTCCAAACGACAGATTCAGACTCTCGAGCAAATCATCAAGCTCAGAAAGCGATTTCTTACCAAAGTTGCGGAACTTAAGAAGGTCGGTCTTGTTGTATTGAACAAGGTCGCCGAGTGTCTCAACGTCAGCAGCCTTCAAACAGTTGAGGGCGCGAACAGAAAGACTCATGTCAACTAGCTTAGTCTTCAACAACTGACGCATGTGAAGAACTTCCTCATCAAATTCTTGGTTGCCATCGATTTCTGGATTCTCAAGAGTAATCTTTTCATCGCTGAACAACATGAAATGATGGATAAGAATCTTAGCTGCTTCTTTAAGCGCATCTTTTGGGTGAATAGAACCGTCTGTAGCCACCTCTATAATGAGCTTCTCGTAGTCAGTTTTCTGCTCTACGCGATAAGGCTCAACAGAGTATTTGACATTACAGATAGGGGTGTAGACAGAATCGATTGGAATAATGTTGACATCTGTGCAGAACTGACGGTTTTCATCGGCTACTACCCAACCGCGACCTTTATTTATTGTAAGATCAATCTGCATAGAAGCTTTGGCATCTAAATGACAAATCACCAAATCTGGGTTTAACACTTCAAATCCAGTTAGATACTTGTTGATATCACCTGCCTTGAATTCTGTAGAATTCTCAACGGTGATACTAACTTTCTCGTTCTCGAATTCTTCTACTACTTGCTTGAAACGTACTTGCTTCAAGTTCAAGATAATGTTGGTTACATCTTCCTTTACGCCAGGGACTGAGGAGAATTCATGATCAACACCATTGATTTTAAGGGTGTTGATTGCGAAGCCCTCAAGAGACGAAAGGAGAATGCGGCGGAGTGAGTTACCAATGGTAACTCCGAAACCAGGCTCTAATGGACGAAACTCGAACTTACCGAATTTGTCAGAAGCCTCCAACATTACAACTTTGTCGGGTTTTTGAAATGCTAATATCGCCATTAATTTAATGATTTATTTAGAGTACAACTCAACGATTAACTGCTCCTTAATGCTTTCAGGAATGTCGGCACGATCTGGCTTGTGCAAGAACTTACCGCTCTTTGTGTTTTCATCCCACTCGATCCAAGGATACTTACTATGATTGAAACCTGCTAATGCTGCTTCAATTACTTCTAATGATTTGGCCTTCTCACGAACACCAACAATTTGTCCAGGCTTTACTTGAAATGAAGGAATGTTTACAACCTTACCATCTACAACAATGTGCTTGTGACTAACAAGCTGACGAGCAGCTGCACGTGTTGGAGCAATCCCAAGACGGAACACAACATTGTCAAGACGGCTCTCAAGATTCTGCAAGAGCACCTCACCAGTAATACCTTCAGACTTAGAAGCCTTTTCAAACATATTACGGAACTGACGCTCTAACACACCATAAGTGTATTTAGCCTTTTGCTTCTCTGCCAACATGACAGCATACTCTGACATCTTGCGACGACGATTGTTGCCATGCTGTCCAGGAGGGAAGTTTCTCCTAGACAAAACTTTGTCCGCGCCAAAAATTGGTTCACCAAAGCGACGGGCAATTTTAGATTTCGGTCCAATATATCTTGCCATAAAATAATGAAATTTGGGTGTGAAGGTTCTCACACCCTTTTAATAAAATATAAAAATTAAACTCTACGACGTTTTGGAGGACGGCAACCATTATGTGGTAATGGTGTTACGTCTATAATCTCAGTAACCTCGATTCCTGCTCCATGAATAGCACGAATAGCAGATTCGCGACCATTTCCTGGACCTTTTACATAGGCCTTAACTTTACGCAGACCTAAATCGTAAGCTACTTTTGCACAATCTTCGGCAGCCATCTGTGCAGCATAAGGGGTATTCTTTTTTGAGCCACGGAATCCCATCTTACCAGCTGAAGACCAAGAAATCACCTGACCTTCACTGTTTGCCAAAGATACGATAATATTGTTAAATGAACTATGGACATGAAGCTGTCCGAGAGCGTCTACTTTAACGTTTCTCTTCTTTGAAGTGACTGTTTTCTTTGCCATTGTTTTAATGTGAAAATGTTTAACAACCAAATTAGGATAGACAAATAAATTATACTATCTTTCCTAATTATTTTACTTTGTGGCCTTCTTCTTATTAGCAACAGTCTTCTTCTTACCTTTACGGGTACGAGCATTATTCTTGGTGCTCTGACCACGAACTGGAAGACCGTGACGATGACGAACTCCACGATAGCAACCAATATCCATCAGTCGCTTGATATTCAACTGGATCTCAGAACGGAGATCACCTTCTACTTTGAATTCAGCGCCGATAATTTCACGGATTTTGGCAGCTTGATCATCACTCCACTCGTTGACTTTCAAGTCGCGGCTGACACCAGCCTTGTCCAATATCTTTGCTGAACTACTTCGACCAATACCATAGATATAGGTCAATGCGATTTCGCCACGCTTATTCTGGGGCAAATCTACTCCAACAATTCTTATTGCCATTGATAAAATTTAATTGATAAAATCAAAAATAATTTGTAATGAACTAAAAAGCATGCAAAGGTATTAAAAATATTCCATCTAGATACCAAATTATGCTTATTTAACATTAACCTTGACGCATTTTCATCTTAGGGTTCTTCTTATTGATAACAAATAAGCGACCTTTACGACGAACAATTTTGCACTCAGGTGTACGTTTTTTTAATGATGCTCTTGTCTTCATAATATATAATTGTTTATTTATATCTGAACACAATTCTACCCTTAGTAAGGTCATAAGGACTCATTTCAACCTTAACCTTATCGCCAGGCAGGATTTTAATGTAATGCATTCTCATCTTTCCAGAGATATGAGCTATTATCTGAACTCCATTCTCAAGTTCTACTCTGAACATCGCATTAGAAAGTGACTCGAGAATTGTACCATCTTGTTCGATTGCAGTCTGTTTTGCCATATTAATCTGTTTTTCTCTCTAAAGTTTCTATATCCTCAAACGAAGACAATATTTCTGCTTCTCCATTGCGAATTGAAATAGTATGCTCGAAATGTGCTGCCCACTTTCCATCTTTTGTACGTATAGTCCATCTGTCAGGCATCATGTATATATTTCTATCCCCCATAGTAATCATAGGTTCAATTGCTATACACATACCAGCCTTAAGGGTCTTGCCGTTACCTCGTCTACCATAATTAGGTACTGGAGGGTCTTCATGCATTTTCTTGCCTATACCATGACCGGTAAGTTCGCGAACCACACCATATCCATTCAATTCGCAATAATCTTGAACAGAAGCGCCAATATCACCAATATGATTTCCTGCTTTTGCTGCCTTTATACCTAAATATAGAGATTCTTTCGTAACCCGGAGAAAGTGTTTTACCTCTTCAGAAACTTCACCCACACAAAATGTGTAACAAGAATCCCCATTATATCCATTCAGATAAGTTCCACAATCTATAGAGATTATATCACCTTCTTTCAGAATAGTTTTTTCGTCAGGTATACCGTGAACAACAACGTCATTCACAGATGTGCATATACTTGCGGGAAACGGCTCTCCATATGGATTAGGGAAATTCTTAAAGGTTGGTATTGCACCATTGTCTCTGATAAATTCCTCAGCTATTTTATCCAATTGGAGAGTCGATATTCCTGGACGTATATTCTTGGCTAACTCTGCAAGTGTTTTACCAACTAACTGGTTAGCCTTGCGCATTAAATCAATTTCATCTTCAGTCTTGAGAAAGATATTCATCTTCAGCTAAAAGACTTTAGTAGGCAGAAGCTCCGTTATTGCGTGTACGACCAGAGTTGAGCAATCCATCGTAATGACGCATCATAAGGTGACTCTCAATCTGCTGTAATGTATCAATTACAACTCCGACAAGAATCAGCAATGAAGTGCCTCCAAAGAACTGTGCAAAACCCTGTTGAACATTTAGCAATCCAGCTAATGCTGGCATAATAGCAATAAATGCAATAAACAGAGAACCTGGGAAGGTAAGACGAGACATAACAGTATCGATGTAATCAGCTGTTGGTTTACCTGGTTTAATACCTGGAATATAACCATTGTTTCTCTTCATGTCTTCCGCCATCTGTGTTGGATTCAGGGTAATTGCAGTATAGAAATATGTAAATGCAATAATCAATATCGCAAATATAACATTATACAACAAACTTGTGTGATCCATTAATGAGCGGAAAATAGAACTGGTATTGTCTGTAGAATACTGAACAATAGCCAATGGAATAAACATTATTGCCTGAGCAAAGATAATAGGCATCACATTTGCAGCAAACAACTTCAAAGGAATGTACTGGCGAGCACCTCCATATTGTTTATTTCCAACGACACGTTTAGCATACTGTACAGGTACCTTTCTAACACCTTGTACTAATACAATAGCAGCGCAAATTACAGCGAAAAGTATAAGTATTTCAATAATAAACATAACAAGTCCACCACCAGAAATAGCAGTGAATCGTGATGTTACTTCTTGGATAAATGCCTGTGGAAGACGGGCAATAATACCAATCATAATTATCAAAGAAATACCATTACCAATACCCTTGTCTGTAATTCTCTCACCTAACCAGAGGATAAACATACTTCCAGCTGCAAGAATAACAATTGCAGGCCAAATAAATACAGACCAATCAATCCCTTGAGCTAAAGCACCACCTGACTGAACACGGAGATTTATCAGATATGAAGGAGCCTGAAATAACAAAATACCAACAGTCAATATACGAGTATACCAACTGATTTTCTTTCGTCCACTTTCACCTTCACGCTGCATCTTCTGGAAGTAAGGTACTGCAACAGCAAGAAGCTGCATTACAATTGAGGCCGAGATATATGGCATGATTCCCAATGCAAATATAGATGCATTAGAAAATGCACCACCAGAGAACATGTCGAGAAGTGACATCAAGCCACCCTCTGTTTGTGAATGCAGATTTTCTAGACTTGATGGATCAATTCCTGGAAGTACTACGAATGATCCAAAACGATAAATTGCAATAAACAGGATAGTGATGAGGATTCGCTGACGCAAATCCTCCACTTTCCAACAGTTCTTTAGTGTCTCAATAAACTTTTTCATTTAATTAAATTTGAGTTGTGATACCACCAACTGCCTCTATAGCCTTTTTCGCTGTTTCAGAGAAGGCATGGGCTTCTACTTCGAGCTTGATAGTCAATTCTCCGTTACCCAAGATTTTCACTAGTTTCTTACCATTAGTAAGACCTGCATCTTTAAGTTCTGCAATTCCGATTTTAGTAAGATTCTTACCTTCAGCAATTGCCTGGAGAGTAGAGAGGTTAACTGCAAAGTATTCTTTATGGTTTATATTCTTAAAACCAGCCTTTGGTAAGCGACGCTGCAATGGCATCTGACCACCTTCAAAACCAATTTTTCTCTTATAACCAGAACGAGATTTTGCACCTTTGTGACCACGTGTAGATGTACCGCCTAAGCCAGAACCTGGTCCACGTCCGATACGACGACGTGAGTGGGTAGAGCCTGCTGCTGGTTTCAAATTATGTAGTTTCATTATCAATCGATTTAAAATTGTGAGTTATTATTCTACTATGGTTACCAAATGATGAACCTTCTTAATCATTCCACGAAGACTTGGAGTATCCTCAACCTCTACAACTTGTGAAATTTTGTGCAAGCCTAAAGCCTGAAGGGTACGTTTCTGGTCAATAGGATAACCAATCTTACTCTTAATTTGCTTAATCTTTATTGTTGCCATTGTTATTCTCCTTATCCTCTAAATACTTTTTCCATGCTGATACCACGGTCATGAGCAACTGTGTATGCATCACGCATTTCACTTAGTGCAAGTATAGTAGCCTTTACAAGATTATGCGGGTTAGAAGATCCCTTAGACTTAGCCAAGACATCAGTAACACCAGCACTCTCAAGAACAGCACGCATAGCACCACCAGCAACCATTCCAGTACCGGCAGCAGCAGGCTTAAGGAATACTTTAGCACCATCGAAACTCATCTCCATCTCATGTGGAATAGTACCTTTGATAACAGGTACTTTAACAAGATTCTTCTTTGCAGACTCAACACCTTTAGCAATAGCGGCTGTTACTTCGCCAGCTTTGCCGAGTCCCCAACCGATAACGCCATTACCATCTCCTACAACGACAATGGCTGCGAATGTAAATGTTCGACCACCTTTGGTTACCTTAGTTACACGATTAATTGCAACCAAGCGATCTTTTAATTCTACATCACTATTGATTTTAACTTTGTTCATTGCCATAATCGTTTAAAATTTAAGTCCTCCTTTACGAGCGCCATCAGCAAGTTCCTTAACTCGTCCATGATACAAATAACCATTACGATCAAAAACGACTGTTGTGATGCCTGCTGCTTGAGCTTTTTGTGCGATTAATTCTCCAACTTTTGCTGCCTGTTCTTTCTTTGGCATAGCTTCCATGCCAAGTGAAGAAGCAGAAGCAAGTGTTGTTCCTCTCAGGTCATCGATAACCTGAACATAAATCTGCTTGTTAGAACGGAAAACACTCATGCGAGGACGCTCTGCTGTTCCGTTTACCTTCTTGCGAATTCTATATTTAATCTTAATTCGTCTTTCTACTTTCTTTGTTGTCATAATACTAAATTTTTAAATATTATTTAGCTGCAGCAGTCTTACCAGACTTTCTGCGAATAACCTCGCCTTTGAACAAGATACCCTTACCCTTGTATGGCTCAGGCATACGGAAAGAACGAATCTTAGCACAAATGAGTCCAAGCAACTGCTTGTCGCATGACTCTAACATTAAGAGAGGGTTTTGGTTTCTTTCAGATTTTGTTTCAACTTTAACCTCTTTAGGAAGCTGAATGAAAATCGGGTGAGTATATCCGAGTGCAAATTCAATAAGATTTCCTTGATTAGAAACACGATATCCAACACCTACCAACTCAAGTGTCTGCTTAAAGCCTTCGCTTACGCCAATAACCATATTATTAACCAATGAACGATATAAGCCATGGAAAGCTTGCTTTTGCTTTACGTTGACAGGACTATTTTCATCTATTTCAAATGATACATGTCCATCTTCAATCTTTACCTTTATTGAAGGATCAACTTTCTGTGAAAGTTCACCTTTAGGACCTTTAACATTAACAATACCATCTTTCAGAGTAACTGTAACACCAGCTGGTATACTAATTGGCAATTTACCTATTCTAGACATATTTAATCCTCCAATTAATAAACGAAGCAAAGAACCTCGCCGCCAATCTTAAGTTCAGCAGCCTCTTTGTCTGTCATTACACCTTTGGATGTAGATAAAATTGCAATACCTAATCCGTTAATTACTCTCGGCATGTCCTTATATCCAGTATACTTGCGAAGACCTGGAGTAGAAACTCTTTTCAACACCTTAATGGCATTAGTCTTTGTAACTGGATCATATTTCAAAGCAACTTTAATAGTGCCTTGAGGACCATCTTCAATGAACTTATAGTTCAGAATATAGCCCTTTTCGAAAAGGATTTTTGTGATTTCCTTTTTCAAATTTGAGGCAGGAACTTCAACGACACGGTGATGTGCCATGATAGCATTTCTAAGCCTCGTCAGATAATCTGCTATTGGATCTGTCATTATAAATAAATGTTTAATTAATCGGGACTACCCCGACAATATTAAAAAAAATACTAGAGTCTTACCAACTTGCTTTCTTTACTCCTGGAATTAGACCAGCTGAAGCCATCTCTCTGAACTGAATACGAGAGAGACCGAACTGACGAATATATCCTTTAGGACGTCCTGTTACTTTACAACGATTGTGTAAACGGATAGGATTTGCGTTCTTTGGAATACTCTGCAGTTTTCTTGCCGCTTCATAAGCTTCTGCGGGATCCTCTGCTGTCGCAATAATTTTCTTTAAGTTTGCACGTTTTTCAGCATAACGAGCAACTAACTTTGCGCGCTTAACCTCGCGAGCTTTCATTGATTCTTTTGCCATAGATATTAATCGTTTTTAGCGTTTTTGAAAGGAAGACCAAATGCCTTGAGCAGTGCATAGCCTTCTTCATCAGTCTTAGCAGATGTAACAAAAGTAATGTTCATACCCTGTATACGATCTACTGAATCAATATTGATCTCTGGGAATATAATTTGTTCCTGGATACCAAGAGTATAATTACCACGACCATCAAACTTGCTTTCAATACCTTTGAAGTCACGGATACGTGGAAGAGCAATTCTAACCAACTTCTCAAGGAATTCGTACATGCGCTCACGGCGAAGTGTTACCATAACACCGATAGGCATCTTTTTACGTAACTTAAAGTTGGCAACGTCCTTCTTTGAATATGTAGCAACAGCTTTCTGACCTGTGATAGAAGAGATTTCATTGATTGCCACATCAATAATTTTCTTATCTTGAGTAGCATCTCCTAAACCTTGATTAACGACAATCTTCTTCAGCACAGGAATCTGCATAGAAGAACTATAATTGAACTGCTGTTTTAAAGCAGGAGCGATAGTTTCAAGATATGTTTTCTTTAATTGTGCTGTATTCATTATTTAATCTCCTCTCCTGATTTTTTAGCAATACGAATTACATTTTTTCCCTCATGCTTAATTGAGATCCGAGTAGGTTTTCCACTCTTTGGGTCAATCAAACTAAGATTAGAAATATGTATAGGTGCTTCCATCTTAACAATGCCTCCTTGAGGATTCTTAGCTGAAGGTTTCTGGCTCTTAGAGACGAGCTTTACACCTTCAACAAGAGCCTTACGTTCAGCTACAAAAACCTTCAGCACCTTGCCAGTTTTTCCTTTATCTTCACCAGAAAGGACAATAACATTATCACCTTTCTTAATATGTAACTTATTCATTAGCTTACTATTGTTTTCGTTATAATTAGAGAACCTCTGGTGCTAAAGATACGACTTTCATATTTACTGCACGCAGTTCACGAGCAACAGGGCCGAAGATACGACTACCACGCAACTCACCTGCGTTGTTCAGCAATACACAAGCATTGTCATCGAATCGGATGTAAGAACCATCAGCTCGACGAATTTCTTTCTTTGTGCGAACAATTAAAGCCTTAGATACTGCACCCTTCTTCAAATCACTTGATGGGATAACATTCTTTACTGATACTACAATAACGTCTCCCACACTAGCATAACGGCGGCGTGTTCCACCAAGCACACGGATGCACAAAGCCTCACGAGCGCCGCTGTTATCGCATACAGTTAGTCTTGATTCTGCTTGTATCATAATTACTTAGCTTTTTCAATTATTTGAACTAATCTCCATCTCTTAGTTTTACTTAAGGGACGAGTCTCCATAATGAGCACTGTATCACCTACATTAGCTTCATTATTCTCATCGTGAACATGGTATTTCTTTGTCTTCTGAACAAATTTACCATATATTGGGTGCTTCTCTTTGAACTTAGCAGCAATAACAATGGTCTTATCCATTTTGTTGCTAGTTACGACACCCTGTCTTACTTTTCTTAAATTTCTTGTTTCCATCTAAACCATTGTTATTTATTAAGTTCTCTCTGACGAAGTTCTGTCTTCATACGTGCAATATCACGACGAGTTGCCTTAATCTGTGATGGATTCTCTAAAGGAGTAATTGTGTGATTCAACTTCATCTGCTGAAGCTTAGCTGTTTCTCCTTCAATTCTTTCAACCAAATCATTGGTCTCCAGTTTCTTTATTTCATTCATCTTCATGGCTTATGCATTTTTATCGTAATCACGTCTAACAACAAACTTTGTTTTAACAGGAAGCTTCTGAGCACCGAGACGAAGAGCCTCTTTTGCGACTTCAAAACTAACACCTTCTACTTCGAAAAGAATTCTACCAGGTGTTACAGGAGCTACCCATCCAGCAGGGTCACCTTTACCTTTACCCATACGCACATCAGCAGGCTTACGTGTAATTGGTTTATCTGGGAAAATACGAATCCACACCTGACCTTCACGATTCATGTAGCGATTAACTGCCACACGAGCTGCTTCAATCTGACGGCTATCAATCCATTTTGCTTCGAGTGTTTTGATACCAAACGAACCGAAAGCCAATTGTGTTCCTCTGTGGGCGTTTCCTTTGTTTCCGCGTCCATCTTGAGGTCTTCTATATTTTACTCTTTTTGGCTGTAACATAATCGATTTTTACTTTTAGCGGTTATTGTTTCTTTTACGATTACCTCTGCCAGTACGTCCACCGTTACGGCCTCCATGATTTGGTTTTTCCTGAGCAAAGTTAGGAGTAAGGTCTCTTTCTCCGTAAACTTCACCGCGGCAAATCCAAACTTTAATACCTAATAATCCCACCTTAGTGAGAGCTTCTGCCTGACAATAATCGATGTCTGCACGGAAAGTATGCAGAGGAGTACGTCCTTCCTTATACATTTCCTTACGAGCCATTTCGGCACCGTTCAGACGACCAGTGATTTGAACCTTAATACCTTCTGCACCTGCACGCATTGTATTAGCAATAGCCATCTTGATAGCACGGCGATAAGCAATCTTACCTTCTACCTGGCGAGCGATGTTATTAGCAACAATGGTAGCATCTAATTCAGGTTTCTTAACTTCAAAGATATTAATTTGAATCTCTTTGTTATAGAGTTTCTTAAGTTCCTCTTTCAGTTTATCTACATCTTGTCCACCTTTACCAATGACAATGCCTGGACGGGCTGTACAAATAGTTATGGTAACGAGTTTCAATGTACGTTCAATGACAATCTTAGAAACGCTAGCCTTAGCCAAACGCTCATTAAGATACTTACGGATTTTCATATCCTCAACGAGGTTGTCACCGAAGTTCTTGCCACCAAACCAGCTTGAATCCCAAGGTCTGATATAACCAAGACGGTTACTAATTGGATTAACTTTCTGTCCCATACTACTTATTATTTTTCGTCATTAGTTTTAGAATCAACAAACAAAGTAACATGGTTACTACGCTTACGTATTCTGTAACCACGACCCTGTGGTGCTGGTCTCATTCTCTTCATCGTTACGCCTTCGTCAACGAAAACTCTAGAGATATAAAGTTCGCCGTCTTCAGCCTTGCGATCATTTTTAGCTTCCCAGTTTGCGATAGCCGAACGCAGAAGTTTTTCCACATCAGCAGCAGCCTGTTTCTTAGAGAATCTGAGGACACCAAGAGCACGGTTCACCTCCATACCACGAACCATATCTACAACATAGCGCATTTTTCGTGGAGAAGATGGTACGCCTTTCAATTTAGCAAAATAAAGGCTTTTACGGGCTTCCTTTCTTTTTTCAGCCGAAATATGTTTTCTTGCTCCCATTATGTTTTATTTTTTATTTTCAATGGATGTATTAACCTGTTTATTTCTTGTTTCCGGCATGACCACCAAACTTACGAGTTGGAGAGAATTCTCCGAGTTTGTGTCCAACCATGTTTTCTGTGATGTAAACAGGGATAAATTTATTTCCGTTATGCACTGCAACAGTATGTCCCACAAAATCGGGAGATATCATTGATGCTCTAGCCCATGTCTTAACAACAGTCTTCTTGCCACTTTCATTCATGGCGAGAATTTTCTTCTCAAGCGACACGTTGATATATGGACCTTTTTTTAATGAACGACTCATAATTTACTCTTGTTAACTGTTTATTTTTTAGCTCTTTCAATAATATACTTGTTAGAAAGCTTCTTAGGTGCGCGTGTCTTGAGACCCTTAGCGTACAAGCCTTTACGAGAGCGTGGATGTCCACCAGACTGACGTCCTTCACCACCACCCATTGGGTGATCGTGTGGGTTCATAACAACACCACGGTTGTGAGGACGACGTCCGAGCCAGCGGCTACGACCAGCCTTACCTGACTGTTCGAGTGCGTGGTCAGAGTTACCAACACTACCTACAGTTGCTCTACAAGCACTAAGAATTTTACGAGTTTCTCCTGAGGGGAGTTTAATTACACAATAACTGCCTTCACGAGAAGTCAACTGAGCAAAGTTACCAGCCGAACGAACCAGCAAAGCTCCCTGTCCAGGACGCAATTCAATATTGTGAATTACAGTACCTACAGGAATGTTTGCTAATGGAAGAGCATTACCGATTTCTGGAGCTGCCTCAGCGCCAGAAAGCAGAGTTGTGCCAACCTGAAGTCCATTAGGAGCAATAATGTAACGTTTTTCACCATCAGCGTAGAAGAGCAGAGCGATACGAGCCGAGCGGTTTGGATCGTATTCGATTGTCTTTACCACTGCTGGAACACCATCTTTCTCACGTTTGAAGTCGATAACACGATACTTTCTCTTGTGACCGCCACCTCTGTAGCGAACTGTCATCTTACCGGAGTTATTTCTACCACCAGTAGATCGCTTACCGCTAACGAGAGACTTCTCTGGCACGGATGCAGTAATATCCTCGAACGTGCCAATAACTTTGTGTCTTTGACCCGGTGTTACCGGTTTTAATTTACGTACTGCCATTTTTTAATTAAATATTGCTATAAAAATCTATTGTTTCACCTTCTTTGAGAGTAACGATAGCTTTCTTGAATGCATTTTTCTGTCCCTTGATAAGTCCAGCTTTAGTGTAGCGTGAAGAACGCTTGCCTGAATAACGACAAGTATTGATATCCACTACCGTCACGTTGTACAGCTCTTCGACTTCCTTCTTAATCTGGAGTTTGTTCGCTTCTGGACGCACAATAAAGCCAAAACGATTTGGATACTTATCTGTAATCTTAGTCATCTTCTCTGTCACCAGAGGTTTTACTATAAATGCCATAGTGATATTATCTCCTTATTTATTGATTAAGACTTCGTCGATTTTAGGCAACGAATTTTCAGTTATGACTACAACATCAGCATTCAAAACTTTGTAAGAATTGAGTGATGATGCGAGCATAACTTCCACGCGCTGCAAGTTACGAGCCGACAAATATACATTTTTATTCTCATCTGACAAAAGGAAAAGCATCTTTTTTCCTTCAGCTTTAAGATTTTTAGTAATATTTACAAAATCTTTAGTCTTTGGTGCATCGAGATTGAAATCTTCTACAACCAAGATAGCATTTTCCTGTGCCTTATATGTAAGTGCAGACCTACGAGCTAAGTCCTTTACTTTTTTGTTGAGTTTGAAACGATAGTCACGAGGACGTGGACCGAACACGCGACCACCACCGCGCATCAGTGGAGAGTTGATATCACCATGACGTGCGCCACCACCACCTTTCTGACGGCCTAATTTACGAGTAGATCCAGCATGTTCGCTTCTTTCTTTAGCTTTAGCGGTTCCTTGACGTTGATTTGCAAGATATTGCTTCACATCCAAATAGAGAACATGATCGTTTGGCTCAATACCGAAGATGGCATCATTCAGGACAACTTTTCTACCAGTTTCCTGACCATTTATATTTAATACACTAACTTCCATTATTTCATTATTAATACGGTTGAACCCTTGCATCCAGCTACTGAACCTTTTATAAGGAGAAGGTTATGTTCTGGAATTACTTTTAAAACTTTCAGATTCTGAGTAGTTACTCTTTCGCTTCCCATGTGTCCACCCATGCGCATGCCTTTGAACACCTTAGCAGGGTAAGAACATGCACCGATAGAACCCGGCTTGCGAGCACGGTCATCCTGTCCGTGAGTGCTTTGACCAACACCACCGAATCCGTGACGCTTCATAACGCCTTGGAATCCCTTACCTTTAGAAGTACCAACAACGTCAACGAACTGTGCATCGTTGAAGATGTCTACTGTAATTGTGTCTCCGAGGTTATATTCCTCGTCAAACTTGAACTCGGCCAAGTGCTTTTTTGGCGTTGTGCCAGCCTTCTTGAAGGTTCCCATCATAGGCTTAGTTGTATTCTTTTCTTTAGCCTCACCGAAACCTAACTGAAGAGCTTTGTAACCATCTTTTTCAATTGTCTTAACTTGGGTTACAACACAAGGACCAGCTTCGATAACAGTGCACGGTACGTTTTTACCGTCGGCACTGAAAACGGATGTCATTCCGATTTTTCTTCCAATTAATCCTGGCATTTCAGTAATTAAATTAATAATAAATTGTATGAATATTTTCTTTCTTTTTAAGTGATATACCACGAAGAACTTACAAAAACACACTTAAAAAGAATCATCCTTATTACTTCTTATTTGAAGACTAAGTTGCTCTTTATCAGCGTATTGTTAGCCTGCAAGCCAGCGCAATACCCACTTTAGCGCGGCAAAGGTACAAATATTTTCCTTTCCCACCAAATATTTTTTCAAATTTTTATTACGATGGAGCTTTTGCGGCACTGCAAAAAGCGCAGCACTAATGACAGAATGAGAACTTAAAAGAGTATTTGAGTTTCGCCCAGTTTAAAAATCAGCTTTCAGAAGAAAACAAAGTGCTACAAGCACAGACATGCGACTTGCGTCCATAGCACTATTCGCTTATTACAAGCTATTTTTCAAGAAATCGTGCGGTATGTATATGTTTTTAGTGCAATGTGAGATATAAAGATTTTACATTGCTATTTCATAAACAGTTTTACTACGCATTGTCATTATGCTTTCCCGAGCCGTCCTTTTTCTTCTTGGAGAGTCTTGACCCGAGCAAAAGAAACAGCCTTCCTAACTGTTTACCGAAAAAAGCAAGCAAAACATAATTGACATATAGTTCAAAATCAACCTCCTGCTGGTTATCAGAAAATATGCTCAATACCCAAGTGATAGGATATATCAACAACGCAGCGACAAGAATTGAATTTACACCATCAATAAGTAGATTCCTCATGAATGAACATGATGTTTTTATTTCCATAGCCTGAATACTATTTTTCCAATACAAATACATCTACAAACTTCAAAATCTGGTTTCAACAAAAAAAACATACCATGTTTTGCATCTATTCTTGCGGAGGGATTATATATACAATGTATTAGCAATTGGCAAAAAAGCCGAGAGGTTATACCACTCTCGGCTTTCTCAATTATTGTTTCCGGCTTACTGCCACTAAATCCTATACCTTAATTTCAACTTCTACACCGCTTGGAAGTTCGAGCTTCATCAATGCGTCTACGGTCTTAGCTGTTGAGCTGTAGATATCAATCAAACGCTTGAAGTTAGAAAGTTGGAACTGTTCACGTGCTTTCTTGTTAACGAAAGTACTACGGTTTACAGTGATGATGCGCTTGTGTGTTGGGAGTGGAATAGGACCACTAACGATAGCACCAGTAGCTTTCACTGCTTTAACGATTTTCTCTGCTGACTTGTCAACCAATTTGTGGTCGTAAGACTTCAGCTTAATTCTGATTTTCTGACTCATTTGTTTTATTACTTTATTTATTAAATTATTATTGGAAGAAGATAGATGCAATTAAAGAGTCATTTGCTCAATTACATCCCCTTCTTTTATTTTTATTATACTAAGTCTGCTCTACCCTTAACTTCTTCAAGAACAGTCTTTGCTATTGTGCTTGACAATGGAGAGTGATGATCATATTCCATTGAGCTTGTAGCACGACCTGAAGTAATTGTACGAAGAGCTGTCACGTAACCGAACATTTCCGACAGTGGTACCATAGCCTTAACGATACGAGCACCGCTACGAGCCTCTTCCATACCCTCTACCTGTCCTCTACGCTTGTTCAAGTCACCGATAACATCACCCATGTTCTCTTCTGGAGTAACGACCTCAACCTTCATGATTGGTTCCATCAGAACTGGACCTGCCTTAACACAAGCATTCTTGTAAGCGTTGTGTGCTGCTAATTCGAATGACAACTGGTCAGAGTCAACTGGGTGGAATGAACCATCAACAAGTGTAACCTTCATACCAGTCATTGGGTAGCCACCAAGGATACCATTCTTCATTGAATCCAGGAAACCTTTCTGAACTGCAGGAATAAATTCCTTAGGAACGTTACCACCCTTAACTTCGTTAACAAACTGCAAGTCGCCTTCTTTGTAGTCAGGATCTTTAGGACCGATATTAACAATGATATCAGCGAACTTACCACGACCACCTGACTGTTTCTTGTAAACCTCACGAAGATTAACCTCCTTAGTGATAGCCTCCTTGTAGTTAACCTGTGGTTTACCCTGATTACATTCTACTTTGAACTCTCTCTTCAGACGGTCGATGATGATATCGAGGTGAAGCTCACCCATACCAGAGATGATAGTCTGACCGCTTTGCTCATCAGTACGAACTGTAAATGTTGGGTCTTCCTCAGCCAGTTTAGCCAAACCATTGTCAAGTTTAGCAATATCTGCCTGGCTCTTTGGTTCAACTGCAATAGAAATAACAGTGTCAGGGAATGTCATTGACTCAAGAACGATTGGGTGCTCTTCAGAGCAAAGAGTATCACCTG
Organism: Prevotella sp.; assembly: GCA_017627765.1. Lineage (GTDB taxonomy): Bacteria > Bacteroidota > Bacteroidia > Bacteroidales > Bacteroidaceae > Prevotella. The sequence goes on from JAGAGD010000022.1 coordinate 18,077, forward strand.
TACGGATATCCTTGAAACCTACACCAGCACCGATATCACCTGCGTCGATTGACTCCATAGGAATTTCCTTGTTAGAGTTCATCTGGAACAGGCGGCTGATACGCTCTTTCTTACCAGAACGTGGGTTATATACATAGCTACCTGCCTCTACCTTACCAGAGTAAACGCGGAAGAATACCAGACGTCCCATATATGGGTCGGTAGCAATCTTGAATGCCAATGCTGAAGTTGGAGCATCGAGTGAAGGCTGACGGTCTTCCTCTTCTTCTGTCTCAGGGTTTGTACCCTTGATAGCCTCAGTATCGAGTGGAGAAGGAAGGAAGGCACAAGTATAGTCGAGCAGAGGCTGAACACCTTTGTTCTTATAAGAAGAGCCGCAGAGCATTGGAGTGATTTCCATTGCTACAGTTCCCTTACGTAATGCTTCGATAATCTCTTCTTCGCTGATTTCCTCACCTTCAAGATATTTCTCCATCAGGTTGTCATCATAGCTTGAAGCACAGTCGAGCATCTTCTCGCGCCATTCGTTAGCCTCATCAACCAAGTCAGCAGGAATTTCTTCCACGTCATACTCAGCGCCCATAGTCTCATCGTGCCAAAGGATAGCCTTCATCTTAATAAGGTCAACAACACCCTTGAAGTTTTCCTCTGCACCGATAGGAATCTGAATAGGGCAAGGATTTGCACCAAGAATGTCCTTCATCTGCTGAACAGTCTCGAAGAAGTCAGCACCAGAGCGGTCCATCTTGTTTACATATCCTATACGAGGTACATTATACTTATCAGCCTGACGCCATACTGTTTCAGACTGTGGCTGAACACCGTCAGCAGCAGAATATGTAGCGATAGCTCCGTCAAGTACACGCAGTGAACGCTCTACCTCAGCGGTGAAGTCAACGTGTCCCGGAGTATCAATCAAGTTAATCTTAAATGTTTTGTTATCCCATGTCCAGTTACAAGTAGTAGCAGCAGATGTAATAGTGATACCACGCTCCTGCTCTTGTGCCATCCAGTCCATAGTTGCCGCGCCATCATGCACCTCACCAATTTTGTGAGTCTTTCCTGTATAGAAAAGGATACGCTCAGACGTTGTTGTCTTACCAGCGTCAATATGCGCCATGATACCGATATTGCGCGTCAAATGTAAATCTTGCTTTGCCATGTTTTTGTTAGAATACTTTTTTACTTAATTAGCTTTCAACATTAGAGAATTAGAATCTGAAGTGTGCAAAAGCACGGTTAGCCTCAGCCATACGGTGCATATCTTCCTTACGCTTGAATGCACCACCCTGATTGTTGTAAGCATCCATTATTTCGGCAGCAAGTTTCTCAGACATGCTCTTTCCACCACGCTTGCGAGCAAAGGCAATCATGTTTTTCATTGAAACACTTTCTTTGCGGTCTGGGCGGATTTCTGTTGGTACTTGGAAAGTAGCACCTCCGATACGGCGGCTCTTAACCTCAACTTGAGGAGTGATGTTGTCGAGTGCCTGTTTCCAGATTTCGAGAGCTGGCTTTTCTTCCTTAGCCATCTTCTCACCAACGATTTCTAATGAACCATAGAAAATCTTATAAGACAAAGACTTCTTTCCATCAAACATCAGGTGGTTCACAAACTTTGTAACTTTCTTGTCATTGAAAACGGGATCTGGGAGGATCACACGCTTCTTTGGTTTTGCTTTTCTCATTTCTTTGTTTTGAAATTAATTCTGCATGGGGCTGTCTATCTTTCGTTCTTCAACGTCCACACTCGGACATTTACTCAACCTGTTTCAACAATTCTCCAGCAAAACTGATAAATAAAAAAACTTGTTTAATCTTTGATAAGGTCTGGCACCCATTGCCTTCTCCGGTTATAAGTACCTGACATTAACTTCGGCTATTACTTCTTTGCCTTAGGACGTTTAGCTCCGTACTTAGAACGACGCTGTGTACGGCTTGCCACACCTGCGGTATCAAGAGTACCACGAACAATGTGATAACGTACACCTGGCAGGTCCTTTACACGACCGCCGCGAACCAGCACGATGCTGTGCTCCTGAAGGTTGTGTCCTTCTCCTGGAATGTAAGAGTTAACTTCCTTCTGGTTTGTCAAACGAACACGGGCAACTTTACGCATTGCCGAATTAGGCTTTTTAGGTGTTGTAGTGTAGACACGAACACAAACACCACGACGCTGTGGACAAGAGTCCAGCGCTGGTGACTTGCTCTTTTCTACGAGCACCTTTCTGCCTTTTCTAACTAATTGTGAAATAGTAGGCATAATTTTACTTTTTTAATTTATATATTTTGTTTATTTGTTATCACACAGATATAGTATGGCCACAATAAGCCATTTCGGGCTGCAAAATTACAAACAATTATCTAAATCACCTAATTTAATAATAAATAAAGTTTTTGAGATAGCTCATTTTTCACATAATATAACGTCAGTTAACATAAATTATAACGCATTCGGTCTCACATTAAGTCAAAAAGTAAGAAACGACCTTATAAATCAGTTGCAAATTATAGTAGTTTTTCTGTATTTTAAGCATCAACTTTAAAGCTAACGCTAACTTTTAATTGCCTGTAGCGATAACTTTAATCTTTATTCCTTAATCTTTAATCTATCACAACAATGCCATATACCCTGTAGTGACTCGTTTACTTATTAACCAATAAGCATCATAATCTCATAGCCATATATTATATATATTATATAATGTACGCGTATATGAGGGAAACAAAAGCATACTCCCTAGCATTTGAGCCAGGGAGTATTGAGAATATTTTTAAGCTTCGCCTTTGCCGCCCATTCCGAAAGGAGCAATGGTGCGTGGCTGCTGATTTGGAATCTGAATCTTTCCGAACTGGTTTTCGTAGCGAACAATATTATCTTGAAGAGCCTGAACAAGACGTTTTGCATGTTCTGGAGCAAGCATCACGCGACTACGAACCGTTGCCTTAGGAACGCCAGGCAGAAGAGTTGCAAAGTCAACTACAAATTCAGAAGAAGAATGAGAAATAATAGCGAAGTTAGAATATACGCCAGCAGCAACAGTCTGAGGAAGATCTATCTGCAACTGTTGTCCTTGTTTGTTTTGATTGTTATTGTCCATGATTTCTTTTTATTATTAAATTGTTATTATAAAAGGATTATAGGCTGAGCCAACACAAATAAAAAGAGCAAAAAGAATGCCAAAGTGTATTTTTCATTCTGTCAGCAACCTATTGCTATCCTTTTCTACATCTTTGCGTCTATTGCCTGACATGCTGTTATCGCTACCAGATAGTAGATGTCGTCTATTGAGCAACCGCGCGAAAGGTCGTTTACTGGTCGTGCAATGCCTTGCAGGATTGGACCTACAGCAACGGCACCACCCAGTCGCTCTACAAGTTTATAAGAGATGTTGCCTACTTCAAGATTAGGATAAACAAGTACGTTAGCATTGCCTGCTATGCCACTTCCTGGTGCTTTCTTTGCTCCGATAGTTGGGACAAGGGCAGCATCTGCCTGGAGCTCTCCGTCAATTTTCAATGTTGGTTCCATCTGTTTTGCCAGTTGTGTAGCTTCAACAACTTTGTCTACCACTTCGTGTTTTGCAGAGCCTTTTGTTGAGAAACTTAGCATTGCAACGCGAGGATCTTTGAAACCAGCCACAGCCCTTGCCGTATGTGCAGTGCTGACTGCAATCTGCGCCAGCTGGTTTGCATCAGGCACAGGCGTAACAGCCACATCGCCAACAACAAGTATTCCGTTTTCGCCAAATTCTGGTTTGTCGGTAATAAGCAGCATTGCCCCACTCACACAGGTTATCCCAGGTGCGGTCTTTATAATCTGCAATGCAGGACGCAGCGTGTCGCCTGTTGTTGACAATGCACCAGAGACCTGACCGTCAGCATCGCCAGTCTTAATAATCATACAACCAAGATATAGCGGGTTGCGAACCAAGCGTCGTGCTTCTTCTATCGTCATTCCTTTTTTCTTTCTAAGTTCAGCCAACAGTTGAGCATATTCCTCACTTTTATCGCAATGTTCAGGGTCAATCAGAGTTGCTTTTCCAATGTTGGTCAATCCTTTTTCTTCTGCCAGAGCGTTCACTTTCTGCGGATTACCAATCAGTATGATATCGGCAATACCGTCAGCCAGCACTCTGTCGGCAGCAATGAGCGTGCGTTCTTCCTCTGCTTCAGGCAGTACGATGCGTTGTTTGTTGCTTTTAGCCCGTTCAATAATTTTCTTTATCAATTCCATAGTAGTGTGTATTATGTTAGTTTATTTGTAAACAAGTTGACAAGTTTGTAAGTAGACAAGCTGAAGTTAAAGTTCTTATAACTCAACACTCATAACTAATAACTCTATCTATGCAAAGGTAAGTATTTTTAGGAAGAAAGGAGAAAAGGAAAGATAAAAAATAATTAAAAAACGGAAAGATAAAATACAACAAACATATCAGAATGTATTGTTTATGAAAGAAAACTTCGTACATTTGCAGCGTTTATTTTTTAAGACAAGAATCAGAATGGATATCATCAACATAATAGCAATGGTCTCTAACGTCATTGGCGTTTATTTGGCAGCACGCAACAACCGATATACTTGGGTATTAAACTTCATTGCAAGCGCTGCACTCGCTGCCATGTTCTTCTTCGACCATCTATACATGAGTTTTTCATTTAATGCCTATTGCGGAATAATGAGCATAATAGGAGTAATGACCTGGAAGAAGCGGGCAAAGCAGAACGACGATACCATCGTAATGGGCAGGTCGCCAATTCCTCACGTCGCATTTTTCTTGTTGGCTATTCTCATAATCACATTCAATACAGAGATTTCAAACCATCCTTACGTTGACAGCATCTGCACTGCCCTCTCCATCGTTGCTACATATCTGCTTGTAAAGAAAGACGCATGGACTTGGTTTTATTGGATTGCAGGAGATATCATTTATATATTCTTGGGAATAAATACTTCCGACTGGAAATACTACTGTGTCTATGGCACAGTGATGTTGCTCGATTTCTACGGTGCTTACCGCTACATGAAACTGCTGAGGCAGAAAACGGCAACACCCTGAACGGAAACAACATGCACAAACCATTAACGACAAAACAAGCAGATAAACACGTGCAAACATGCTCTGATGTTAAGATTTTTTGAGCAATATGAAACAATCTTTAATAAAGTTGCGATTGTTTCATATTTTTTTTGTAATTTCGCACATTGATTTTTCAGTTCTTCTTCATGTTGAAGAACATAGAACAACACTATTATTTTCAAGAGAATGGGCGGTTTTTTTGGTACTATCTCAGTTAAGAGTTGCGTGAACGACTTGTTCTACGGCACCGACTACAATTCACATTTAGGCACTAAGCGTGCAGGTATGGTAACATTCGACAGGGAACGTGGTTTCTGTCGCTCTATCCACAGCTTGGAACGTGACTATTTCCGTTCTAAGTTCGAAGACGAGCTCGACAGTTTCTACGGTTGTCAGGGACTGGGAGTCATCAGCGACACCGACCCGCAACCGATAATAGTCAATTCCCACTTAGGCAGATATGCTGTTGTTACGGTTGCTAAAATCAACAACATACGCGAGATTGCCAATGAACTTCTGGCTGAACGTATGCACTTCAGCGAAATGTCTGCCAACAACATCAACCAGACCGAAGTGGTGGCTCTGCTCATCAATATGGGCAAGACCTTTGTTGAAGGCATCAACCTTGTCTACAAGAAGATAGAAGGTTCATGCTCTATGCTCGTACTTACAGAAGACGGCATCATTGCTGCACGCGACTACATGGGACGAACTCCTATCGTTATAGGACAAAAAGACGGAGCCTACGCAGCCAGCAGCGAGACGACAAGCTTCCCAAACTTAGACTATAAGACCGTGCGAGATGTAGGTCCAGGCGAGATTATCCGTCTGCGTGCCAACGGCATGGAGGTGCTGCAAGAGGCACGAAAGGAAAAGCAGATATGTTCTTTCCTCTGGGTCTATTATGGCTTCCCTACAAGCGACTACGAGGGAATAAATGCCGAAGCCGTCAGAGAAGAGAACGGCAGACAGATGGGTATTGAAGACAATACCGTTGCAGACTTGGTTTGCGGTATACCAGACTCTGGAGTTGGAATGGCTATAGGCTATGCCGAAGGACACAAGATACCATATAAGCGTGCCGTACTGAAGTATACTCCTACATGGCCTCGCAGCTTCACTCCTGGCAATCAGATTCGCCGAGACTTGGTTGCAAAGATGAAACTCATTCCTAACGGAGCAATTCTTAAAGACCAGCGAGTTGTCTTCTGCGACGACTCTATCGTGCGCGGTACTCAGCTTCGCGACAATGTCAAGACTTTCTTCGACTATGGAGCAAAAGAAATCCATGCCCGCATATCGTGTCCGCCTCTTGTCTACAGTTGTCCTTTCATCGGTTTCACCGCCTCAAAGAGTGACTTGGAACTGATAACACGCAGAGTAATTCGCGACTTCGAAGGCGACGACAAGAAAGACTTGGAGAAATATGCAACTACTGATTCGCCTCAATATAAGCGCATGGTTGAGGAGATTGGTCGCCGACTCGGACTTACTTCGCTGCGCTTCAACAAGATTGAGACTCTCATATCTTCTATCGGACTGCCAAAAGAGCAGGTATGTACTTACTGCTTCGACGGAAAAGGATGTGCTAACTGCAAGAAGAAAGGCTAATCTCAGTTTTTAATTAAAGAGAGTTTCAACGACAGCAGGAACTGCAACTTATTTAGTTGATTATTTAGACAAAAGAAAACTGCACATACTTTTGATATTATGTATAAAAGCAAAAAGAGCAAGATTCGTCTTGCTCTTTTTTATGCCTATTTGTATATTATTGTTTTTCCTGTTTCCTTTATTTGTAACTACCTTATTTCGTTTATATCTCCATTGTCTTCACCAACAACAAGCAGTATGATGATTATTATCAGTGGACTTGCCAATATACTTAGAAGAACCCAAAGTGCAACATTACGGTTACGTTTCTTTGCCATCACTGCAACAAGGACATACAGTCCAACCATGATGCCTACGATAATCAAACATATAAATAAACCTATAGCGGCTGCTCCTAACGCAATTCCTGTATTTTCTTTATCAACTTCATAGTCATCTATATATGAATCTAATCCACTCATCAGGTCGTTGTCCTCTGACCTAACTTCACTAAGGTCAGAATTATAATCCTTCAGTTCAAACTTCACTTTGAACGCAGGTGAGCCTGAAGGCATATTCTCCGACTTATAATAGTGATAATGACGATCGTGCTCATAAGCAGGAATATCAACCTTCTTCGTCATGCCTGGAGCAATGGTTACATTCCTTACAAATTCCTCATAGTCAAGCGGATTTCCTGACATGTCAAGATAGGTTATCTGGAACGTAACATTCCTTATTTCGCTTTGCGTGTTGTTTTTCAGAGCAAGTGTTCCATTACTATCCAGCCACGACTGTTCATAAGAAACCATCGTAACTGCATTTAAACTGTCTTTGCTGATAGCATAAACTGGCGACAAAGTAAATAAGCCTATGAGTAAGGCAAAAAAATATTTTAGTTTCATAATATTAAAGATAAGTTTATGTTTTTATTTTTCCGTTTTCAGTCTTCCGAATCTTTCTTGAGAAGTGTAGGGTAGCTGATGCGGGTGTGGTAGATGGTTTTCAGTCGGTCTATCATCACCAGCTTGGCTATCGCGATGTCACGGAAGGTTATAGGGCAGTTGACGAATGCACCTGCGCTGACCTGACCGTCAACAATGCGGTTTACCAGTTCGCTAATAGTCTGCTCGGTATATTCATTCAGAGAACGAGAGGCAGCCTCAACGGCATCAGCCATCATCAGTATGGCTTGTTCGCGCGTGAACGGATTTGGTCCAGGATAACTGAATATCTGTTCGCTTACGTCTTCGTCGGGATGCTCATTCTTATACTTAATGTAGAAATATTTAGCCGTGCCCGTACCGTGATGAGTGCGAATAAAGTCGCTTATCACTTCTGGAAGATTATATTTCTCTGCAAGTTTCAGTCCGTCAGCCACATGACTTACTATAATCTGTGCACTGTCTTTCTCCGACAAGGCATCGTGTGGATTTACGCTTGCCTGATTCTCGGTAAAGAATACGGGATTGTTCATCTTTCCTATGTCGTGATAGAGTGCACCTGTACGCACAAGCAGTCCCTTTGCCCCGATTTTGTTGGCAATGGCAGAAGCCAGATTGCTTACCATGATAGAGTGCTGGAATGTTCCAGGAGCCACTTCCGAGAGTTGTCGAAGCAGGTCCTTGTTGGTGTCAGATAACTCAAATAGGGTTACGCTCGAAACAAATCCGAATGTCTTTTCTATGAGATACATGAGCGGATAAGCCAGCAAGAGCAGTATGCCGTTCACGATAAAGTGCATGTATATGCGGTCATTCGGCAGCAGCGTTGAGTCTTGCATCAGTTGCAGGGCATAGTACATCATTGCCGAAGTCAGAGTGACGAACAATGCAGTCTTGAACAACTGCGACCGTTTCGACAGTTCGCGCAGTGAATAGATGGCTACAAGTCCTGCCACTAATTGCACAAAGATGAACTCATACTGATATTTCACAGCAACGGCACAAAGCAATACCGAAGTGGTATGGGCAACGAATGCCGTACGGGAGTCCATGAACACACGCACAAAGATTGGCACCATAGCCAGCGGCAAGATGTAGACACTCAGTATCATGTGCTTCATCATGAACGAGACCAGTATAGGGAATATTGCTATGAGGGCATATACCATCAGTATGCTGCGCGGTTTCTCGAAATAGTCTACGCGGAAAAGGAACAGGTAGACAGTGAACAGCACTATCAGAAGCGACACTATGAACGTTTGTGCTAAGAGAGTCATTGCCGTCTGCGAAGTGCCGCTATTGCGTTTCCGCTCTTCTTTTTCGAGCGAGTTAAGCTCGCGGTAGGTACGTTCCGTAACCACCTCTCCCCTGTCAATGATTTTTTGTCCGCTAAGCACCATGCCGTCTGACGTAGGCAGGTTGTTCAGCAGTTCTTCTTTCTCTGCCTCACTGCGCTGCTCGTCATATATAAGGTTAGGACGAAGAAACTCGTTAAGATTCAGCTTCTGCAATGTCACACGCTCAACAGACATTCTCTCGTCTAAAAACAACTGCTCATAGGCTGTCATCGTAGACCTTACCTCGCGTATATTCACGCTCGTAGCTTCTTTTCCGCTTACTATGCGAAGCATAAAGGTAGAGTCCTCTGCCATCTTTGAGTATTCGAGAGTCTCCACTATGCCCTCTTGATAGAGTTGCTGAAGTCGGTAGATTATGTAAGGTTTGAGCGACTGCAAGTTAGCGGGTGCTTTCTCGTCGAATGACTTTATGAAAGCCGTAATAGCCTTGTCCTTAACCGTCTGGTCATAGATATAATAAGGTTGGAAATGACTTATCAGACTGTCGCGCTGCCTCTGAATAGCCTCATCAGAGCGATAGACAGGGAAATCGAACTGTGCTATCAGCGTGCTATACATCCAGGGTTTGCCTATATCATACTTGCGCTGCGGTCCGTCGTTGTGAGGAAGCAGCAAGACTATGACAGCAACAGTAATGACAACGAGCACCACTCGTGTCATTATCCGCTTGAAATAATCAGACTCTTTAGTATTATAGATATTCATAAATCTTTGCTTTTATGCCGTCTGCTCTGCAACGCTGCCAATAGCTATTATAACTTGCCAGCAAGTTAATACGGCATGATTATATTTTGCAAAGATAAGAAAAAAAGACAAAAAATGACAAAATTGTAGTAACTTTATCAATAAAAGCTGAGACTTTTAGTCATTACAGCTAACTTCTTATGCCTTCTTCTACAGCTTTTTCAAATTCTTCTTTAGTGCAAGACTTTCGCATTATCCAGTAAGATGTAGTACTACTAGCACCAGTACCATTATAACTACTGCCAGAAGTGGTAGCACCGTTTACATATAATTCCCATCCCAAAGAATATAGATACATAAGGGCAGCAGCAGGGGTATTAAACTTAATCTTATTCCCTTCGCTATCCTTCAGTTTCTCTATAGTCTTACCATCATCCAGATCTACCTTAAAACCTTCATTCTTTAGGCTTCCAGAAAAGGTAACTATATTATAAATGTAATACTGCTTTTCCGTTGTCTGTGCAGATGCAAACAAAGGAAGGCATACCAACGCCAGTAATATAAGTGCTTTTTTCATATCTATTTCTTTTAATCTAATTCTGGTAATGTTATATGTATTGTGTACTTAATCCTATTTACTTCCTCATTCTTACTTGTACCTTCAGATAAAACACCAGCTTTGGCAAATGAAGCAAAAGACAAGCCACTGCCAGCCTTTAGTTTATCACTTTGGGTAACAGTAACAGCTAAATCAAAATCTACCCTCATAAAGTGCCTAGTGGTATTGGTTTCTTTTTCTATAGTACCCCATACCCTTCACCTACCACCATCTTAGTAGGTATATAAGCACCTTTATATTTTAGTGCTTCATTGTTTTTTGTGATTCCTTATACTATTTATAATAAGGATTCTTTGATGAAGCCTTTTATACCATAGGCTAATAGATTCCTTCTTTTTCTCTTATCTTACCTATGAAATCTCCAGTTAATGAAGATTTTCGAATCAGTATTCTGTCGAAATTCTGTTTACCTACTTGTACTTGACCATCTGAAAACACATAAAGAAATACATTCTTCAATGTTTTCTTCCAAATCTTTTTACCATTAGCATCCGTAATCGTAACCTTAACTTTATACTTGTCTGTTATAATGTAATCAGGTGACGTGGATTTCATGGTTACGACTACATTATCATATATTTGCCCTTCTATATCCATTATAGCTACCTTTCGCAACACTTCTGTATCAGTAAGGGGTTTAGCAGATTCTGGTTCTTGAGCAAAACCAGATATGGATAAAGATAGTATTAAAAATAAAATAGTAACAAAGTGTTTCATATCTGTATTATTTTATTGGTTTATTCTTTTCTTTGGCATAGTCTAGGGTAAACTTAGTACCCCTTCTAGTACCATTCCAGAAAGCTAGTATACAATAACATTCATCTACTTTATTAATTTGTTAATTGTGGAAAAAGTAATAGCATACTTTTTTTATATTGAAAGAGCTTGTATTTACATTAATGCTGGGACCAATTTAAATCTCAATTTTCTTCCATTTGTATTAACTTTATTGCGCAAATATACAAATTTAAGTCCGAACTTCTAACTTTTTTTACATGATATTTATTGAAGTTGCAAAAAATGAGGATTTTTCATTCGTTTTGCAAGCCAAACATGGCTTTAATGCGTATGAATGACATAATTGAACATCCCTTCTGAGTCGCCTTAAATAAACATTTATAACAAAATAACAAGCACTATCCAAATGACAAAATCGGGAAAATGCTGTTGCTTTGCTTTTAGCGAAACTTGGTGGCATTTCGGCATAGCTCAAGCAAGTTTGGCTCTACTCTCGGTTTACACAAGCTTTTCTTTTTATTTTTTGCTATCTCTTGCTTGCAATTTGAAGTTTTGAAAGTTTTGTCCCCTTTGCCGTTTTGATATGTTTGGAATAACTGATTATCAACGACCTACAAATTCTTTTCATTACTTATCTAAATAAATTAAACTCTGAAAGTAATTTTATTTAATAGGAAAAGTATGTGTCATTCATACTAAAGAATCAAAGTATAATATCTTACAATCTGAAAGGAGTTTTTCGTTTTATGTCTTTGTTGAGAGGAAAACTTGTAATTTTTAGAGCCGAGTTGGGTAAAAAATTGATTAACTAACCCCGCAAATAAATTAAAAATTTACGACCGAGAAAAACAAAGTTGCAAAATATGCGAGTATTTGGCGCTTTCTCGCTGTTTTTAGTAAATCATTCAATATCAAGACACTATACGTTTCGTCGTAAAACTCATAAGTGTTAAAAAAATCAAAGGGCATCTTTCGCAGTGTGAAAGGGCACCTTTGGCACTGCAATATGCCACATATCGCACTGCGATATGCCACGTTTCGCATCGCGAAAGGACACCTTTCACTTTTTCATTCCTTATGTTCGTTCACATAGTTTAAGCCGATTGATTAACAATTAAACGCTTTTTAGCATTTCACCTCGTGCCAAGCGGAAAATCCTTCTCTAGAATTAAAATTCCGTTTGTCAAGATTTTTTACTTTTTTCGTCAATTTTTTGGGCTGATTTTGAAACTTACAGTTTGTTACGAGTTAAATACATTAATCTTTATTCTTTAATCCTTAATCTGTCACAACTATGCACTATAAAACTACCAAACCCTTCCCCTTTATCTGCTTTTCATGTGAAAATAACATGCTAAAATGAAAAAAAAGATGCTCAGAAGGCATATTTTGAAATAAAAGTTGTAACTTTGCAGCCCAAAGCGGAGGGCTCGATGTGAACAAACAGGCAAAAGTACGCAATGAACAATGCCTTCACAACAAAAGCAAAGCCGCACAAACGACGATATAAATGTCTATTTTAGAAACACTTAGAGTAGACCTGAAAAGTCTTGACGAAGGCTCGACAAAAATGAGATTCGACCTTTCCGACGATTACTTCAACGCAATAGAAGAGGAAGAAGTAAGCGGCGGTGAGGTGTTTGTAGATGTTAATTTCCGACGAACACAAGACCTTTTCACTGTCGATTTCCACTCTGAAGGCACCGTAAAGGTTACTTGCGACCGATGTCTTGACGAGATGGAGCAAGAAATAGAAGCCGACAACAGGCTCATAATTAAACTAGGAGATATGCCTGCGGCTGCAAGTCGCAGCGAAACTCAATATTCAGACGACGGCGAAACGATGACCGTAGACAAAAACTCTGGCATCGCAGACCTGTCTTGGTTCATCTACGAATCAATAGCACTGTCGATTCCTGTCAAGCATGTGCATGCACCTGGAAAATGCAATGCCGCGATGATTGAAACATTGGAAAGCCACAAAAACGGCAATCAATCGGCTGCCCGAAGCAGTGAGGATGAAGACGAGACTATCGACCCAAGATGGAACGCACTGAAAAACATTAAGTTTGAAAACTAAAAAAACAAGAAATTAAAACCATTTAAATTAAAAAAATTATGGCACATCCTAAAAGAAGACAATCAAAAACACGTACCCGCAAAAGAAGAACTCACGATAAGGCAGTACTTCCCACACTGGCAGTATGCCCTAACTGCGGTGCTTACTATGTTTATCACACTGTTTGCCCAACATGTGGTTACTACAGAGGTAAAGTGGCTATCGTAAAGGAAACCGTTGAATAATGAGTAAACTCAGAGCAGTAATCACTGGTGTTGGCGGCTACCTGCCCGACTATGTTCTCGGCAACGAGGAACTCTCGCGCATGGTCGACACCAACGACGAGTGGATTACGACGCGTGTCGGCATTAAAGAAAGACGCATCCTGGCCGAAGACGGACTGGGTACATCCTATGTCGCACGCAAAGCTGCAAAGCAACTGCTGAAAAAGACAGGAGCAGAGCCAGACTCAATCGACGCGCTGATAGTGGCAACAACCACAGGCGACTATCGCTTTCCGTCAACAGCATCGATTGTGGCAGGCAAACTGGGGCTGAAAAATGCCTTCGCCTACGACATATCAGCAGCTTGCTGTGGCTTCTTATACACATTAGACAGCGTGGCTTGCATGATAGAGGCAGGCCGCTACAAGCGTGCCATTGTCATCGGAGCTGAGAAGATGTCGTCGATGGTCGACTATAAAGACCGCGCTACATGTCCTCTCTTCGGCGACGGAGCCGCAGCAGTGATGGTAGAGGCTACAGAAGAAGAGGGCGTAGGATATATAGACTCCTACCTCCGCACAGACGGTCTCGGACTGCCTTTCCTCCACATGAAAGCAGGAGGCTCGGTTTGCCCTTCGTCTCACTTCACCGTAAACCATCGTCTGCACTACATCTATCAGGAAGGCCGTACAGTCTATCGCTATGCTGTTTCAAACATGAGCGAGGATTGCGAGATAATAGCCGCGCGTAACGGTTTGACAAAAGAAAACATAGCCTTCATCATACCCCATCAGGCTAATCTGCGTATCATCGAAGCCGTAGCAAAACGCTTGGGCGTAAGCCAGGAGCAAGTGATTGTCAACATCGAGCATGTCGGCAACACAAGCGCAGCTTCAATACCACTGGCTATATGGGAAAATGAGCATAAGTTTAAGAAAGGCGACAACATCATCCTCACAGCTTTCGGAGCAGGTTTCGTTCACGGAGCATCGTTCCTGAAGTGGGGATATTAAGTAAAGAAATAAGAAAAGGGATTAAGGAGCAAAGATTAAGGGCGATGAAAGCAATCAACGGTTATTCTTCATCCTTAGTCTTTACGCCTTAATCCCTTATCAATAATACCTAAAACAAATAGAAAAATGCATAAGGCAGGATTTGTAAACATCGTCGGAAACCCTAACGTAGGAAAGTCAACTCTCATGAACCAGCTCGTGGGCGAGAGAATATCTATTGCCACATTCAAGGCTCAGACCACGCGCCACCGCATCATGGGAATTGTAAACACCGACGAGATGCAAATTGTTTTCAGCGACACTCCTGGAGTATTAAAACCTAACTACAAACTGCAAGAGTCGATGCTTGCATTCTCTGAATCCGCTCTTGTAGACGCCGACGTGTTGCTGTATGTCACCGACGTGATTGAGAATCCAGAGAAGAATAAGGAGTTTCTGGAGAAAGTGAGGAAAATAAGCATCCCTGTTTTGCTGCTCATCAACAAGATTGACAAAAGCAATGAGAAGCAACTCAGCGAAATTGTAGAGAAATGGCACTCACTATTGCCCAAGGCAGAAATACTCCCAATATCTGCTCTGAACAAGTTCGGCACAGACATGCTGCTGAAACGCATTAAGGAACTGCTGCCCGACTCGCCTCCGTTCTTCGGCAAAGACCAGTGGACCGACAAGCCTGCAAGATTCTTTGTCAGCGAAATTCTGCGCGAGAAAATACTGCTCTACTACGACAAGGAAATACCCTACTCGGTCGAGGTGAGAGTAGAGAGCTTTGAAGAGAAAGAGAAAAGCATACACATACGTGCCATCATATATGTGGAACGCAACTCTCAGAAAGGAATCATCATAGGACATCAGGGAATAGCCCTGAAGCGCGTATCAACGGAAGCGAGAAAATCGCTTGAGCGCTTCTTCGGAAAATCAATCTATCTGGAAACCTACGTAAAAGTAGACAAAGACTGGCGACAGTCTGAAAAGGAACTGAGTTCTTTCGGATACAATCCAGAATAAGACTAAACATAACCACCCCTAATTTTATTTTTCATTAAAACACGATACAGAAATGGCAAATTTAGTAGCGATAGTAGGACGTCCTAATGTGGGCAAGTCTACACTTTTCAACCGTCTTACAAAGACACGCCACGCTATTGTCAGCGAGGAAGCCGGCACGACACGCGACCGTCAATACGGCAAGTGCGACTGGTGCGGCAACGAGTTTTCCGTTGTTGACACAGGCGGATGGGTGGTCAACTCAGACGACATCTTCGAAGAAGAAATCAGAAAACAAGTGATGGTGGCTACAGAAGAAGCCGACCTGATATTGTTCCTGGTTGACGTCACAACTGGACTAACCGACCTTGACGAGGATGTTGCTACCATTCTGCGCCGCACAAAACTGCCTGTCGTGCTTGTTGCTAACAAGACCGACAACAATCAGCAACGCTACGACTCTTACGAGTTCTACAAGCTCGGACTGGGCGACCCTATATGCATCAGCTCGGCTACAGGTAGCGGAACTGGCGACTTGCTCGACATTGTAGTAGAGAAACTGCCTAAGAAAACCAACGAAGAAGCAGAAGAAGGCATACCTCGCTTTGCCGTGGTGGGAAGACCTAATGCTGGAAAGTCGAGCCTTGTCAATGCTTTCATCGGCGAAGACCGCAATATAGTTACCGACATTGCTGGCACTACACGCGACAGTATATATACACGCTACGATAAGTTCGGTTTCGACTTCTATCTTGTAGACACAGCGGGCATAAGAAGAAAGAACAAGGTTAGCGAAAATCTTGAGTTCTACAGCGTGATGAGAAGCATCAGGGCAATAGAGAACTCAGACGTGTGCGTGCTCATGATTGATGCAACTCGCGGCATTGAAGCACAGGACATGAACATCTTCCAGCTGATACAGAAAAACAGGAAGAGTCTGGTGGTTGTTGTAAACAAATGGGACTTGGTGGAGAACAAAGACCAGATTGTAATAAAGACTTTCGAGAATGCCATTCGCGAGCGCATGGCTCCATTCACCGACTTCCCTATCATCTTTGCATCTGCACTGACTAAGCAACGCATATTCAAGGTGCTTGAAACGGCTAAGGAAGTATATCTGAACCGCAAGCGCCGCATCGGCACAACGAAGCTGAACGAAGTGATGCTGCCGCTTATTGAAGCATTCCCGCCACCATCAACCAAAGGAAAGTATATCAAGATAAAATATTGTGCGCAACTCCCAGACACGCAGATTCCTTCTTTCGTGTTCTATGCCAACTTGCCACAGTATGTAAAGGAACCTTACAAGCGCTTCTTGGAAAACAAAATCAGAAGCAACTGGGATTTGCACGGATGTCCGATAAACATATTTGTACGTCAGAAGTAATAAAACTCACTCAGCGTTGAAAAAACTAATTTACATATTGCTTATCGGTATTGTTGCAGCATGCAGTGGCAGCAACGAAGACACTCGTGCAGCAGAGGCGGCAAAGGCCTACTATGACAGCCTGTTTGCAGGAAGAGCCGACATATTCATATCTGGACACTTCGACTCAGACAGCATGCCTCAGAAATACTTGAATGAAAGAATAGACAATGCCAAGATGTTTGTAGAACAGCAGAAAGAGGAACATCGCGGCATCATCTCGGTTCGCATATCGCGTTCAGAACTGAACGATTCGCTCCATACCGCCAATGTCTTCCTCATCTTCTGCTATGGCGACAGCACCAACGAGGAAGTCGTAGTACCAATGGTTGAGCGAAACGGCGAGTGGAGAATGAAATAAAAAAGCGAGCAAATTACCTTTTTTCGTTTGCCAAACACCTTTGGTAAATAGACAACATGCAAAAAAGAGCGTGCCATAAGTCTTATTATTACTTATGGCACGCTCTCTATCATTTCGACTTTCGTAACATTACAAATTGGGATACCCCTATTTCACTCCATCCTGCACTACAAGTATTTCATCATAAGAGTCTATACCCACCATATATATTTTCAACTTCCTCTTATTGTTGGTCGTATTAGGCTGAGCTGTAACAGTCAGTGTATCTCCTTTAACAAGGCCTATCGCTTTAGGAAGGGAAACTTTCAACCAGTCATACTCTACAACCTCGTAACCGTCTATCTCCTTATTGTAGTCTAATGTATTATTATCTGTGTCTGTAATTTCATAATGATAAAACGAGGATCTTCCTATAAAAACCTGTTCACCACCCTCGCTGTTAAAATAAATTGCCTTAGGAAATCCGCTGTCTATATGTTCCACACAACCGCCATATAAAGCAAAAATACAAAATACTGCAACTATGGCCAATGATATTTTATGAATTGTTACCATCATTTTCTTCAGTTTTAATTGTTTTATTATATATTTATATCGTATGTTATAACCTTGAGTAAGTTATTATAATTAGTTGATCCTCCATATGGTGTTCCCGGATCATGTTCCACATTAGAGTCATTTAGTTTGAAAACTCCTGACACGTAATACCCATTACATCTTCCTTTCCATCCAAAATCGCAATGAACCATTTTTACGGTCTCAGTCCTATTTGTAGTATTGATAATAGTGGAGCCGAAATAAATATTTGTTGTAACAGTACGTTCCTTTACTTTATATCCATCTATATTCCAACAATGACTCTTAAATATATTGATGCCTGGGACAGAATAAATTATTACTGGTTTCCCATTATCAAGCATATTTGTGACCCTGTCAAACTTATAGCTATAGCTATGGGCATTTGTGAAACCTATATGCCTCATGTACGACGTTGCTTTATGTGGGAATGTAAAAGTTCCGTTATAAAAATACCAGCTGTCACAACTACTTCCTACACTTCTTAGAAGATGTGCCGCAGAATTCTTGCCTATGTCAGTTTCAACGCTTTTCTTTAATTCTTTCCAGTCTACCTTATATCCATTATACACGAAATTCTTAGGATGCTCAAAATATGTCATAATTTTTGATATCGCCAAAGGGAAACAACCTGCAGGAGCTCTTCTTTTATGTCCAACTAAAACATATTTCCTTCTTTTGGGACACAAATCATTGAATGGTGAATTCTGCCTCCATTCTTTAAACTGAGTAAACATTGGCGATACACTTTTTTTGATTTCCCATGCCGATACAATATATTTTTTTGTATATGGATTTCCAGTTCCATCGTTCGGGTCATTTTGGAATTCTTCTTGTTCAGTAAACCCTTTTATCTTGTTCATTGCGTAAGAAACGCACATAGCACTGGTTAAAGCTTCTGGTTCTAAGTTAGACGTCTGATCTTGGGGTATAAGGTTTCCATTTTCATCCTCCTCACCCTCATTATCAAAACTATAAAATCCAACCAGAGTGTCTTTTTCCTTGTCGTCATACAAAGTTACAGTGTTTGGGTTCAGAAAGAGTTCATCACCTGTCTCTGGCATAGTGAAGAAACCAGGACCTGTTTTTGGATACTCATCTAAAATAATTCTTTCTGAATTCAATAGCTCTAATGCAGAGTAAACGGTAGAGTCAGACAAAGATCCTGCGTCGGTTATTGCAATAACATTCTCACCGATTCTCTTATCCGCCGCAAGAATCGCGTAGCCCTGATCATTATCAAAGTTTGCGATATAAACAAGGTTTTCATCGTCATTACTATTCTCTTGAGAACTGAGGAACATCTTTCCATTATTAATGAGAGATGCTTTATTGCCATTTAATTTAATTGGAATAAGAGATTTTACCACACGTTTGCTAACTACTCTTGCCGAGGAGTTTGACGATGGTTCATTGATAAACTCATAAAGATAATTTAGTGCACTGTCAACAGGTATACTGTATGAATTTTTAGGGAAACTTCCTTCTTGGTCAATATTTGTCAAAACATCATCATCATGACATGACACAATCAATAAGGAAAGTGCAATTGTAAAAAGGATTTTCTTCATAATTAAAATTATTTTTGTGAATAATTGAAATGTTTATAAATTTGAAAGTTAATTTTTTTATCCTAATACATAAAAGGTATATATAAATCTTCATTTCATAGAAAAAGAGCAGCTTAATGTAATGCACAAAAAGGTTACAGCTCAATATTCGACTGCAAATATATATCTTATTTCATAGAATCATTATATTGTTTGAGAAAAGTTATGCCACAAGCAAATATTTAACATTAAGAAAGCGAAAAAAAAGTATGTGATAAAAGGATTATTAAGCACCATTTTTTTTGTGTTTAAAATCTATTCCGTTTTCAATCACCACGTTTCTCATGTCTTTCAGCAAGTCGCTGGCAAATACAAAGTCGGTGAGATGGTCGTTGCCCGACTGCATTACCTGGTCGCTCTTGCCGTGCCAGTCAATCTTGCCCTTATAAATAAAGATGATGCTTTCGCCTATTCCCATCACCGAGTTCATGTCGTGGGTGTTGATGATGGTGGTCATTCCAAACTCTTTTGTAATGCCCGAGAGCAGGTCGTCGATAACAAGCGATGTCTTAGGGTCGAGACCTGAGTTTGGTTCGTCGCAGAAAAGATATTGTGGGTTGAGCACTATGGCTCTCGCTATCGCCACTCGCTTCTGCATTCCCCCCGACAATTCGCCAGGGTATTTGGCTCCAGCGTCGCTCAGGTTCACACGGTCGAGACACTCTTGCGCCCTGTGTATACGTTCGCGAAGGTTCATGTTTGAGAACATGTCGAGTGGAAACATCACGTTTTCGAGCACTGTCATGGAGTCGAAGAGTGCCGCCCCCTGGAATATCATGCCCATCTCACGACGCATCTTCACCTGTTCCTGCTTTGTCATTTTCACAAAGTCGCGTCCGTCGTAGAGCACTTCGCCGCTTGTAGGGCTAAGCAGACCAACGAGATTTTTCATCAGAACAGTCTTTCCCGAACCGCTTTGACCTATTATCAGATTAGTCTTTCCGTCTTCAAATGTTGCATTGATATCATGCAGCACTTCTTTATCTTCAAACGATTTATATAGACTTTTTACCTCAATCATTTTTTTGTAGTTGTGGAGTTATAGAGTTTAAATCCTTTACGACAACAACTGCGTCAGGAATACATCGGAAAAAAGAATCAGTACAGAAGAACTTACAACAGCATTAGTTGAAGCCTTACCAACCTCTACAGATCCGCCTTCTACAGAGTATCCAAAATATGACGACACGCTGGCAATGATGAAAGCAAAGAAAATACTCTTTATTATCGACATCCACATAAACCACGCATTGAAGTCGTGCTGAAGTCCAAGTGTAAGGTCGTTAGGAGGAAGCACATGACCAATATAGGCAGTAGCATAGGCACCAACAATACCCATAGCCGAAGAGAATATAACGAGAAATGGCATTATCGTTATAAGACCCATTATCTTTGGAAGAATAAGATAGCTTGCAGAGTTAACACCCATTATCTCAAGTGCATCAATCTGCTGGGTTACGCGCATTGTTCCAAGTTCTGAAGCAATGTTCGAGCCTACCTTGCCTGCAAGGATTAGACACATTATAGACGAAGAAAATTCGAGAAGCATAATCTCACGAGTAGTATATCCACTGACCCATCGCGGCATCCACGGACTCTGTATGTTCAGTTTCATCTGAATGCAGATAACGGCTCCAATGAAAAACGAGATGAGCAGCACAATACCGATAGAGTCTACTCCGAGTTGAGACATCTCCTTTACATATTTCTTCATGAACATGCGCATTCTCTCAGGTCGCGAGAATGACCTTCCCATAAGCATGAGGTATCTTCCGAAGGCTACAAGAAAATTGATTATAAGCATTCCGTTTAGTTATGAATATTGTCTGCAAAGTTAATACTTTCTTTTATTTATTCCATCCTTAAAAGCATGTTTTTATATATTTTTCATCCATAATAATGAGTTATCTAACATTCAATGCGACATATCAGACAGCATTAGCCGAAAAAGAAAAAGGCGAGATACCCACTAACGAGCACTCGCCTCTCACCAATTCAATTATTATGACTTAACGAATCATATTCTATTTATGTTTTATGTTTCCAGACAGTTAATGAGCCAGCTTGTTGTCGCTGCCAAGCACGTTCTTGATTTTGTGCTTATACAGTTCTGTCATCAAGTCTCTTGCTGGTCCGCAATACTTACGTGGGTCGAACTCACCTGGCTTCTCAGCAAGCACCTTGCGCACTGCCGCAGTGAAAGCAAGACGAGAGTCAGAGTCGATATTGATTTTGCAGACAGCACTCTTAGAAGCCTTGCGCAGCTGGTCTTCAGGAATACCTACAGCGTCTGGCAACTTACCGCCATACTGGTTGATGATGTCAACATATTCCTGTGGAACAGAAGAAGAGCCATGAAGCACGATTGGGAATCCTGGCAGTTTCTCCATTATGGCATCAAGCACGTCGAAAGCCAATGGAGGAGGAATGAGCTTGCCTGTCTTTGGGTCGCGTGTGCACTGCTCTGGCTTGAACTTATATGCACCATGACTTGTACCGATAGAGATAGCAAGTGAGTCTACGCCAGTCTTTGTTACGAAGTCGATAACTTCTTCTGGCTTTGTATAGTGGCTTTCCTCTGCCTGAACGTCGTCTTCAACACCAGCAAGCACGCCAAGCTCGCCTTCTACAGTTACATCAAACTGATGAGCATACTCAACGACACGCTTTGTAAGTGCAACGTTCTCATCGTAAGGAAGTGAAGAACCATCAATCATTACTGAAGAGAAACCATAGTCTACACAACTCTTGCAAATCTCGAAAGTGTCACCGTGGTCAAGGTGAAGCACTATTTCAGGATGTTCGCAGCCCAACTCCTTAGCATACTCTACAGCACCTTGCGCCATGTAGCGAAGAAGTGTAGCATTAGCATAGTTGCGTGCGCCCTTAGAAACTTGAAGGATAACAGGCGACTTTGTCTCAGCCGAAGCCTTGATGATAGCCTGCAACTGCTCCATATTATTAAAATTGAACGCTGGAATAGCGTAACCTCCGTCAATAGCTCGCTTAAACATCTCGCGCGTATTGACGAGACCAAGTTCTTTGTAATCTACCATAACTATAATGTTTATATGTAAATTGAATGTTTTAAAATTCCTAGTATTATCTTTGCAAAAGTAAGATAATAATTTGAATAAGACAAAAAGCAGACTTGTTTTTTTTATAAAAATTGTAAAAACAACAGTTTTTCCATTTTATAGTGTTAATTTTGCACGCTTTTAATATATAAGTGTATATTCCACATTATAATACTAAAGAAAATAAGATAAACAAGTAATAAATATACATTAAGATGAAGAAAACTACTATTATGTTTGTGCTCTGCCTGATAGCAACTTCTATATGGGCAGCGCCACGCAGTCAGCAACAGGCTCTGACTGAGGCTAAGGCATTCCTATCAAAAAAGGGTATAGCCAAAGTAGAAAAAATAAGCATGTCATTTCGTGCGCCAAGAAAGCAGAAAGCAAGCAATGCTGCAAGCTACTATGTTTTCAATATGGAAGATAACAAAGGCTTCGTTATAGTATCGGGCGACGACAGGATTTCTCCTATTCTCGGCTATGCTGACAGCGGAAAGTTTGACACCGAAAACATGCCAGAACACATTAAGGCATGGATGGACTCATACACCGACCAACTGCAGATGATAGAGGAAGGCAAAGCGATGCCACGCTCTCAAAAAACAATGAAGGCAATGAGTATGACAAAACACAACATTGCCCCACTGCTTACCTGCAACTGGAGCCAAGATGAGCCTTATAGCAATCAGTGTCCTACATATAGCAGACAATCATGCGTTACAGGTTGCGTGGCAACAGCAATGGCTCAGGTGTTATACCATCACCGTGCAAACAGCGTAAAAGCAACATTGAAAGAAATTCCTGGATATACAACCAGTACCAGACGTTTATCTTTAAAGAGTATTCCAGCCAACTCTCCAATAGACTGGGACAACATGGTTGACAATTATACAGGAAATGAAACATCTGCACAAAACAATGCCGTTGCAAGTCTGATGAAATATTGCGGATATTCTGTACAGATGGACTATAACTTAGCAAGCAGTGGAGGTTCTGGTGCTATGTCTGAGTTAATACCTGAAGCACTTGTGAACTATTTTGGATACGACAAAGAGACACGTCAGGAAAATCGCTTAGACTACTCAGCCGACGAATGGGATGACCTTATTTATTGCGAGCTCAGAGACAATCGCCCTGTAATATACGGAGGTGCAGCAGCTGGTGGCGGTCACCAGTTTGTTATCGACGGCTACGATGTTGACGGACTGTTCCACGTAAACTGGGGATGGGCAGGAAGCTGCAATGGCTATTTCCTGATTTCAGTACTCAATCCTGACAACAACAGTGGCATTGGTGCTGCTTCTACTTCTGACGGATATTCCATTTCGCAAAGTGCCATTATTGGTGCTCAACCTACAGAAACACCAACAGAGTATGAATACCTGAAAAATCTGAATGGTGGTCTTAATTACATTGACGGAAACAATGTATATTACCATTTTTACAACTATAATAATACTACGCTCAACTTAATTGTACTACTCATTGCAAAGAATGAGCAGACTGGAGATGAATACGCCATTGCGGGTGTTAACGTAGGTGAACTTGCTTTCTTGTATGGATCAAATAACTATCCTTTTGAAATAAAACAAGAAAACCTGACTAAAAGCAACATGCCTGCTGGCATATACTCACTCAAAATTGCAAGCATGCCTAACGATGAAGATTACTACTACGACATGAAGCTTGACGTTCTCGACGAAGCTATGCTTGACTATAACGGCAGCAGTTTCGCTCTTTCTATCCGCTATGCAGGAGAAAATCTTGAAACTACAGGTCTGACTACAGGAACTATTACAACATCCTCAAGCAGCATGTATAGATCATACAATGTACCTGTAAATATAGATATAAAAAACAACGGCGATAAAGACTACTGCGGTCCTATCTATATTTTTGCAAGCACATCTTCTTCAATGGGAGATGCTCTCACTACAACAGATATAGTTGTTAAAAAGCAATCAGCTACTTCTGCAACATTGACAATTAATGAAAATTCTACTGGCACATACCACGTCTGGATTTCAACTGATGCTTACGGCGGAAATATAATTGGTACATATACCATAAATGTCAAGCCATCTTCACCTGCCACATCAACCCTCACTTGCAATAACATTAAGGTAAATAACATATATTCAGGCAAAAATGTTTATGGCAATGTTTTGAATGGCTATTTCACTGTTACAAACACTAAGAGCCAGACTTTCAAAGGAACATTGACTGCAAAATTATTCTATAGCAATTCATATAACGAAACAAGCATAGACGCAAACAACATGGTAGTTACAATAAACAGCAATGGCACAGCACAAATTCCATTCTCATTTAAGAACCTTGAATACGGATACAATTATACCTTGCGTTTATATGATTCTGAAAACGGAAACGTTGTGCTGGCTGAAGAACCTAATTACAGATGTAATAAAGGAATAGTTGTATTTACAGACAACTCCATTCTCGGATATGCCCCAACAACAAGCTTTACAGTTCCTGAGAATGCTTTGGCTGTTGACATGAGTGCAACGACAACTGTCAATACTGTAACTCCAAACAGCAACCCTAACACACTCTACTACTTGAGCAACTCTGGCAGCGTGCCTGCTGGAATCAACTCAAACGTAATCAGAAACAACAAGGCTGAAAACATCACACTCAGCGACAATTATGCAATGTATGTTCCAACCACCTTCACTGCCGAAAACATAAGTTACAGCCGAAAGATGGAACACTCAACCAACGGCACTGGCGGATGGGAAACTATCGTTCTGCCTTTCGATGTTGACAAGGTTGTGGTTGCCGAAAGCAATAAGCAGATAGACTGGTTCCACAGCAGAACCGACTCTGACAAAGACTTCTGGGTTAAGTCGTATACACAGCAGTCTGACGACGGAACAGTCTACTTCGACTATGCAACTCAGATGGACGCCTATATACCTTATATTATAGCAGTTCCTGGCAACCGATGGGGCGAGGAGTGGAATCTGCAAGGCAAGACTCTCAACTTCATTGGCGAAGACGCAGTCGTTAATGCTGACACAAGAGCAATAACAACAGCCGACATCTTCGGATTTGAAGGCATATTCCAGAGCAACAGTCTCAACAACATCTACAATCTTAACGATGCAGGTACCAACTTCGGTCTTACTGCCGACGCAACAGTTCCTGCTTTCCGTGCCTACTTCTTCAGCCGACAAGAAGGCAACGGTCCTGCATTTCTGCGCATAGCACAGCAGGGCGACAAGCCAACAGACGACACTACTGGACTAACATTCCAGATGGCTAAGACGGACAATTCTAGTGTCATTTACGATTTGCAAGGCCGCAGACTTAATATGACATTCGGCAACCTGCCAAAGGGCATATACATCGTTAACGGAAAGAAGATAGTAAAGAATTAACCCTGTAGTTTCATAAAACAGATAATAAATTAAAAAGCATAAAATGAAAACCTATATAAAACCAGCAATTAAAGTTGTAGATGCAGAAATAGTTTGTCTCGGTCCAGGAGCTAGTGATGCTGGCGACCCGACAGTAGGCGCAAAATCATTCTTTATGGAAATTGACGAAGAAGACGAGCCAACATCATCAGACAAATCAGTCTGGGATGACTAAATAAGATTATTAAACGCTCAACATAATAAATTCTTATGTTGAGCGTTTATATTTATAGTGCATTCTATCATCATCAACTTTAATATATATAGAAGATCACAAGAACTTAAGAGCCCGTAAACTCTAAAAAAAACCCACCACCGTCAATGTCATTCACGTCAATAGCATTCCTTCTGTTTCTGCCTATAGTCTTCGCTGCATATTGGCTGACCAGAAACAGGCTGCAAGTGCAGAATCTTGTCTTGCTATTGGCAAGTTATGTTTTCTATGGATGGTGGGACTGGCGCTTTCTCATTCTCATCATCATTACATCGGTCAGCAGCTTTTCAAGCGGACTGCTTATTGAGCGTTTTGAAGGAGACAGGCGCAAAAGAAGAAAAGTAGTTGCAGCCAACATAATTCTGAATCTTGGCATTTTGGCTGTATTCAAATACTACAACTTCTTTGTTGACACACTCTGCGAGTTGCTGTCGCCGCTTGGCATAACTCTCGACACCCCCACGCTTAGCCTTATTCTGCCCGTCGGAATAAGTTTCTATACATTCCAGTCACTCTCCTACACCATTGATGTTTACCGCAAAAAACTGGATGCCACTAACAATATTGTGGCTTTCTGCGCATTCATCAGTTTCTTTCCCCAACTCGTTGCAGGACCCATTGAGCGTGCAACAAACCTTCTTCCGCAGATGCTCCGCCAAAGGATTTTCCGATACGACAAGGCGGTTGACGGACTGCGGCAGATGCTATGGGGATTTTTCAAGAAAATGGTTGTAGCAGACAACTGCGCACTGGCGGTAGACACCATCTGGGGCGACATCTACTCGATGAACGCAACGACAATGATTGCAGGTGCGCTGCTTTTCACTTTCCAGATTTATTGCGACTTCTCAGGCTATAGCGACATTGCCATAGGAACGGCACGCCTGTTTGGCATCAACCTGATGCAGAACTTCCGAATGCCTTATTTCTCGCGAAACGTTTCTGAATTCTGGCGACGTTGGCACATCTCGCTCATGACATGGTTTCGCGACTATGTATATATTCCGCTCGGAGGCAGCCGAAACGGCAGGTGGACAACCATACGCAACACGCTGATTGTGTTCACGCTGAGCGGACTGTGGCACGGAGCCAACTGGACATACGTCTGCTGGGGACTCTATCATGCCGTTCTCTTCGTTCCGCTACTTTTCTTTGCCAACAGCAGGAAATTTGCCGACGAGCCTAAGATTTGCCTGCACGACCTGTGGCGCATATTGCTCACCTTCAGCCTTGTAGTTGTAGGATGGATAATATTCCGCGCACCATCTATGACCGATGCGATAGCCTACGTAAGCCACACCATGAGCAGCTTCCACGACATTGCCACATTGCAGCACGGCAAACTGCCCCTTCTCTATTGCCTGATTATCGTAGCAGCAGAGTGGATTCAGCGCAGAAAGGCTCATGCACTTTGCCTCGACAGTGGTTTTGCCGCAAGAAGCGCTACTGTGCGCTGGGCTGTCTACCTGCTTGTTGCAATGTCAATAATAGTTCTTCGCGGCGACAGCCAGACTTTCATTTATTTTCAATTCTAAAAGCCTATTATGAAACATTTTCTGCTTCGCTCCGCTATTTTCCTGCTGTTCCTGCTCGTCTGTGCGGCTGCCTTAGAATTGTTTGTGAGGTCGCTGCCAAACTCCTATAAACTGAAAAACGAGTGGATGGAGAATAATTCCAACTCGGTTGAGTGCATTGTCTTGGGCAACTCTCATGCGCTATTCAGTTTCCGCCCCGACAGCATGGGCAATAACATCTTCAATCTCGCAAATGTCTCACAGACTCTCGACTACGACTGCGAACTGCTGAAACACTATGCGACCCGATGCAGGAATCTGAAGAGCGTTATTCTGACGGTTGACAACTCTAACCTGTTTGATGCCTCGCTCGACGAGATGGGACCACACCGCGCCGCTTTCTACAAAATATATATGGGCATCGACCGCCACTCGGTTTTCTCGCGCTATGGACTCGAACTGATGAACGCTGCAACCGTTCAGGCAAAACTGCAAAAACATTTCTCTGGAAACGACCTTGAGGTGGATTCGCTCGGCTGGGGATTTACCTATAAAGACAACTTGCGCGACAGCGAGAATCTCAGCATTGAGCAGGTAAAGTCAAGAATTGAAGGACACACCTGCACCAACTGGAGCAATGCCATGAGCAACCAGAAGAGTGTTATGGCTATTGCACGCTACTGCAAGGAAAACGGAATACGGCTGGTGCTGATAGAGACTCCAACGAGCAGGGCTTACAACAGGCTTATCCCTAAGCGACAACTCGACTTCATAAGTCAGACACTCAGTCTTTGCCAAGAAAAATATGGTGCAATAACACTCGACCTGCACGACGACGAAAGATTTGGCGACAACGACTTTTTCGATGCCGACCACATCACCGACCTTGCAGCAACACGACTGAGCAGGATTGCTGCCAGTGTGCTGGCAGACAAATAGCAGCGCAAACAAACATCGTGCCATAAATTTTATTTTTATGTATTTTTAGCATGTTGGGGGTGCAATTTTTGTCAACTAAAATTCTAATTCTAGAAAAGTTTGGCACGGCTGAAATGCAAAAAAGCATTTAGTTGTTAATCAATCGGCTTAAACTTTGTGAAAGGACATGATGAGCAAAATTGTGAAAGGTGTCCTTTCGCGATGTCAAACGTGGCATATGACCATGCGATATGTGGCATATCGCAGTGCCAAAGGTGCTCTTTCGCACTGCGAAAGGACACCTTTCACTTTTTCAGAGGTTATGAGTTGTAAGAGCAAAACTTGCAAGTCGCTGTCCAGCAAGTATTTACACAAAATTCAGCCAAACCGCTAAATACTTGCATATTTACAGAAAAAATTTTCCAAGTCCAGAAAAACGCGAGTATTTTGACATTCCCTTTAAGCAAAAACAAACTCTATTAACATTTTTTATCCGCCTTTCTTTCATTATCTTCATTCCAACACACCAGTCTATGAAAACCATGATATAAAATTAGGAAAACAATCTGATTATTTCAGAAAATATGTATCTTTACACACACTAACAAACAAAACGATGAAGAAAACGGTATCAATATTTTTCATAATACTTGCCAATATACTTATATTGGCTCATGCTGTGATACCGCATCATCATCACAACAAAATGTTTGTGGCAATAGTCAATGTGCTTGACGACGAAGCACAAGACCTTTTCAACCACGAACATTGACATTCACATCATCACGACGGCAACACATATCATCACAACAGCGGCTCACATCACCATGACACCAATAAAGAAGAGTGTCTGATGAACGAAGCTGAGGTTGCTGCCGCTCTGAAAATACAGACCGACGACGGAGATGGATGGTTTTCCAACCTATTGTCAGCAACAGACAATGGCGGAACATTTCCACTTGCCATTACTGGTCTTTCTGAACTAACGCTTACACCACTTTTCAGAGAAGTGAGTGTCAGGCAACTGCCATATGTTGCCTGCGGGCATACGCATTTCGTAGCCCGCGCCAAAGGTCTCCGTGCCCCTCCTGCTTGCTGATTTTTTTATCATGTAGAAACGTCGCATACAGCCTCATCACAATAGGCAGGTATGCCAATTATTTACTCTCGCAAGCATATTGCTATCGCTAGACACAGCAAATGAAAATAGTTTGATGTTTGAAGATGCCCTATCTTTTTCACGCGGTTCACTATTCGTTCTTGGTGCAACTATATGTTGGGGATTTGAAAACAACTGCACACGCCAGATTGCAAACCGAGACCCCATGGAGATTGTAACAATAAAGGAATTCGGATCTGGTTTAGGAGCGTTGGCAATTGCTTTTGCTATTGGCGAACAACTACCAGACATAAAAAACATCTTCATCATAGTTATGCTTGGATATATTGCCTACGGATTGAGCATCTATAGCTACACTTATGCACAACGCACTATAGGTGCAGCAAGGACTAGTACATACTATGCACTTGCGCCTTTCATCGGTGCACTTCTATCTATCATCTTGCTTAGAGAACCTGTTACTATGACTTTTGTTGCAGCATCAGTCATAATGGCAATAGGTTGCTGGATTGCGACAAAATAGAACGTACTTTAGACATAAAAAAATAGAGGCTCTGATTTATGGTCAGAGCCTCCTTCTACTTAAATTCATCCCACTCTAAATAAGTGTGGTTACATTCTTCATAAAGACACCATTACAGGTGTTTTCCTTAATCGCCCCAATGAGGAAATATTTCGTAATCTTTTTCCTCGTCTTCCTCTTCTTCATCAAAGACAGTCTGCTTTGCATCTACCCATTCACAGCTATGTGATGCAAGATAGCGCATAGGTGTCTCTATATTGATTCTTTCGGTCTGAGGGGCTAAATATATCTTCTTCATAACTCGAATCCTCCCTTTTTACTTCACAATAAGTTTCGTTCCATTTACTATATATATTCCTGCTGGAAGTGTAACTGAGAGAGTATCGCCTGCACCGATGCTGATTCTATTTACAAGTACACCGTTCAGGTTTCTTATATCTACTTCCTGCGAAATTGATGATGCCATTGTCAGCATACCAGTTTCTGTACTGATCACCAAGTCTGGTACTTCGTCAGCATTCACAATGCCTGTAGGGTCTGTTTCGCCTTCGCCATCACCGAAGATAACTCCAAAGGCTGGAAGCAAACCAACTAAAGGACCATTTCCTTTATAATATGTGCGGAAAGGAGTCAGCTTAGCATACTCACGCCATGAGTCAAGTTCATCTGAACATACGAAACGGTCGCGAGAGTAATAATAATAGTGGTGGCCTATATGGAGTTTCTTTCCTGCGTATGAGCCATAGGCTGTAAATCTAAAGTTCTTTCCATTAAATGTGCCAAAAGACTCACCACCTTTGAAAGAATACTTTTCAGTATTGTCCATGCCTGTTGTTGCCTTGATTAGTGAACCTGATTGTGTTGCAACAAAGATTATTTTATCATCTCCGCTATTATAACTCTCTTTTTTTACCCTTATTAAATAAGGTGTGTTAGCCTCTGTCTTTGTTACATTTGTGACAGATGGGAATAATACATACGAAAGATTCTCTTCTCCATCTACTGGGGTAGATGAAAGACATTCTTCTGATTTCATCTGATGCACAGAGAATGGAATTGTACCGTCTTTGTTAACATGGTTACCATTTCCATCAAGACTAATCTCGAATGGCAGAATAATTGAAGCCCTTGCTACCTTTCCATTCTTGTCTATTGTAACATTACGAGTATAAGTACAAGTATTAGCCGCATCTATCTGAATGTCATAAGGTGCATAGAATGGTTTCTGGTCTTGCAATACGAAGTTTGCAGCACCATGGAACAATCCGCCTTCTGTCTTGTAAGCATAGTTGTCATAATGTGTTGTTGAAGCGTGTGGCAAATAAACGAGCGAATTTACTCCCAACTCGTTGCGGATCGCATCTATACCTCCATTAGCAACATCTTTTTCTTCGACAACTGAAAGCAAGTTGCTTCCGTCCACATATAGAATTTGTGAAGCATTGTTTATTCCTTCTGCGTGATCAGATACAGCTTTGTCTATAAGATTAAGAATCTGATTAACTGTAAGATAACCATATTCGCCTGATTCTCCGCCCGATTCTGTTGTCTTAAGCTTTATACCATACTGGGCATCTGTGCATTGTTGACCATCAGAACCTATGAATAATGTTTCACCTGTATCATAAACCTTAACTAATTCATATACTGGAGAATAACTCTTTTTATGCAATTCAATTATCATTTCATAGAATGCATAGCTACGATGCTCTGTTGCGGTAGCAGGAGAAATATTGTAGCGTGTTTCATCGCAAGTGAAAAGATAGTTAGTTGTGAAGTCACCATCGTCCATTTTTACTTCGTGGAAATTATTCTCGTCATATTTTGTAAGATTAAATGGATATTCTATAAGATAACCGCTGCTACTACTCAACTGGCTTGCATTGTTAAATATGAATTTTTCAGTTCCAGCCTTAGTTGTTATAACCTTATTCTCATATCCAAAATCAGGGTCGTATGTAGTTGAATAAAGGTCTTTGTTATTATTCCAATAATCTGACATTACAAAACTATAGCGCGAATGGAGTTCTGGATTGTTATTGGCATTCCAATATGTATTGTCACCATAAGAACTGTATAAGCGCTCAAAGGTAAATTTACAAGGTGCGCTGAAGTCTTCTGGAACATAATATACAAATTTACCGCCTCGAACAGAGAAATCACTTGCAGTAAACTGCTGAGATAAGCGTCTGCCATTACCTTCTGACTCCTGGCACACAATTGAAAGATTGTCGATGTATGGATCAAGATATTGCAAAGTCAATGTTCCCATAATTAGTCCAATTCCCTCTACTCCAATCTTTACAGCATCATTGTTCAATCCATTTATCTCAATAGAACCTTCTGAATTTGAATTATTAACTGTAATTATTTGTGGATTCTCACCACTCTTGTCGTAAACTTTAAACACAAAATCACCTGTATTTATAGGAGTGGTCCCAAAATCATTATAAACTGCTGTTGTATGAGAATTATTATTTGTTACAGCACCATATCTAGAAGAATTAAAACGATCACGAACACGTATATAATAAGATGAATCTGTTTTACGGCGCACATACTCACCATTAAGTTCAAACGTATACTTACGATCAGTAGGTTTTGCTGGTTGGGTACTTATTCTACCATCATCTCCATAAACCAAATAATTTCCATTACTTGATATGTACCCTTCTTCATCTATTTCCCAAGTCACTGGGGTAGTCGTATATTTTCCAGAAGTATTTAGATAATAATCATCAAATAAATTTCTAAACTTTATTTGTATCTTACGATTTGTCGATAATTGCTTGGTATAGTCAAACTTTGCAGAAACTATACGATAACCTATAGGAACTTTTGTTTTTTCAGTATTAGGCAATTCGATATATGTAGGTGTTTCAATATAGTAAATCTGTTCTCTATCTGTACGACCTAACTTAAAATAGCTTCCAACTGAAGAAATTGTTCCAGACTTATAATCTACAACCTTGCCACTACGTCCATCATAATTGGTTCCATCAACAACAGACTCTTTTTCAAATAACACTAAATTTCCTGGCAAATCTTTAATATTGCTTGAATAATAACTAAACCTAGTAACACCTTGATAATTATTAGGTCCAATTTCTCCATAATCCACATAACTTGTAGGGAATGGAATATCTACAGCACTTACAGGCGTTCCAATTGCTGTCGCTGGCGTTATAGGACTATAATCAGTTTCTGCTGTAAAGTATAACTGAACACTATGAAGGGTAATTATTGCACGCTTATCACTTGGACCTTCCATTTTAAAATACAATATATTACCCATGTCAGACTCTGAATAACTACTACGGGCAATTTTCTTCCTCGCACTAATGCTAGTATTGTAAGAGACAGTTGCATTATTAGTTCCTACAAAATTAAAAGAAGAATTAGTTTCACCAAAAGTAGTTTCGCCATCTATTGAGAAATTTTCAGTTCCAAACCTATTTTTATCTTTTGAGAAAACTATCTCGTATCCAGTAAATCTATATCCACTTGGCAAACTTATTGTAATATAATTAACATTTGCACCTTCAACCTGTCCTTTACCAATCAATATAACATCTTCATCTTCTAAGGGCAAAAGGTTATTAGCAGGATTCGCCAACAAACCATTATCAGTCAAATCTTTGTTATCCGAAACTGTCATGGTAAGGTTTAATTGCTCATGTCTCCATGTCGCATAACCACCAAATTTAAAGAATGTATCGATAACTCCTCCATCCTTTATTGCAGCAATTGTTGCACCTGTCGAAGGACGAATAGTAACACTTTGTGCTTTAACTTCAACCGTTGAGAAGAAAAGCAAGGCAATAAGCACAATAAGAGCACTCATAGTCCATCGGGAATATTTTTTTAAATTCTTCATATTTATAATTTACTTTAAGTTAATATTAATTGTATAAACCTTAATTCCGCAACACTTTGATTTAACTTTATTTATAAGTTCCTGAGCAACAAAAAGTTGCTCAGGATTTTGCCATGTCAGATTTTTCACTTATCTTAGTGTTGCAAATCAAAACAAGCGTAAATCGTAACAAGACAT